>JANNHF010000091.1:0-16007 GCA_031404235.1 Chloroflexota bacterium | reverse complement strand
ATGCGCGCCATTACTCCGCGGCCCCGGTACCCGTTCCTTCTGCGGTCGTTTTCGTGCGTCCACGTCCGCCACGCCGGCGTCCTCCGCGGGAGCCGCGCCTGGTGCGCTTGCGCGGGACCGCCGGTTTCTCGGCTGTCGCCGCTGTCGCCGCTGATGCCGCTGAGGGCGCCGTCGCCGCCGTCGGTGCCGCGGCTACTGGTGGCGTCGTGGCGGCCGGCTCTTCCTCGTCCTCGTCGTCGGTCTCGATCGCGCCTGTGGTCGAGCTGGTAGCTTGCTCGATCGCGTCACCGTTGAGCCCGCCGAACTCGCCGAGCACTGCGCGCACCTCGGCGTGGTCGCGGACGACGATGAAGCCGGCCTTCCTCCCGTGGTCGTCAGGATTCATGATCCCGCGCTCCACGGCGCTGCGGATGTTCGACTCGAGGGCATCGCCCTCGACGCGCGAGAGGAGCTCGGCGAACAGTGCCGCGTTGACCCAGTCGGCGCGGTCGCCGTGGGCTCGCGTCGTGCTGACGAAGTTGAAGAGGTGCGCGATCGCGGCCGTTGGCTGGCGTGCGTAGACGACCAGCGGGTGGTCGTCGACGAGCCAGCACATCGTGATCTCGCGGCCGTCTCGTTGGACCGACTCGCTCTGGATGGCCCCTCGCTCCTCGGCGATGTTGAACAGGGTCTCAAGCAGCACGCGCCGCTGCGTCCGGCCGCGCGCGATGCCGCCGGGCTGATCGGCACGCGAGAGCGGGTCGAGCACGGCTTCGACGACCGGCACACGTTTGGTGTCCTTGGTGACGGTGTTGATGCGACGCAGTAGCCGCACGAAATGGAAGTACGTTTCAGCGACGAGCGGGGAGCTCAGGCTCGGGGCGAGGAGCTGTTTCGCCTTCGCGCGGGTGCGACCTTCGAACTTCGCCTGGATGTGGTGCTGCTCGATCGCCGCGTCGATCCGCTCCTCGAGCACGCTTGACGCTTCCTTCTCGGAGAGCGGCACGACGGAACGGACGAAGTCGCCGCGCGCCATCGATGAGGCATGGGTGGCGACCAGCTGGTCGAGGAGCAGGACCGCCAGGCGGCGCTGCTCCTTCTCCGATTCGGGCGTTCCGGTCGGCACGACCGCCGGAACGACGGGTGGCGTACGCAGGCCGCGGCCACCGGTCCCACCGCGTCCACCGCCACGTCGGGCACGCGTGCGGGCCGGCACGGGCTCGGCGGGGCGCCGCTCTTCTTTGCCGAACTGCGTGTCGTCGGCGCGCAGGCCGCCTCTCGTCCAGCGGGCCTCAGGGATGAGGTCCTCGAGCAGGAAGACGTCGTCACGCAGGTGTGGCGACTCGCGGAGCTCGTTGGCGAGCGAGAGATCGCCCGCGACGAGATAGACCTTCTTGTCCTCGTCCTTCAGCGCTTTGCACAGCGCGTTCAGGTCGCGGTCGCCCGAGACGATGAACCAGACTTCGATGTCCGCTCGGTCCTTGTACAGGAGCTTCATCGCACGGGTGATGAGGACGGCGTCGGACCTGCCTTTCAGCAGCCGGCCGCTCATGCGCTGGGCTACTGGGATCGGCTCCATACCGGTGAATTCGAGCGCCATGAGCAGCGTCTCGTCCTGCATCGCGACCTCCTGTCCGAAGATCGCGAGCTTCACGCGCACGGGGCCGAATTCGGCGGCCTTTTTCAGAATGGCCTGCAGGATCGCGAGAGATGACGGCAGCGGTCCGGTGGTGTGCTGCCGCAGCGTGTAGTAGACGTTCTCCCAGTCAATGAGGAGAGCGACGTCGGGCAAGGGATTCTCCTATGTGAGCGCACACGCCGCCCGACCCGTTCGCGGACCCCTTGCGGAGTCACGCGCTAGATGCTCACCCTCGCCCAAACGCTCTTTGGCCCACGTCATTCGTGACGCCGAAGCGCGGTCGGTACGCGAGCGCGTCCATCACGAACGCATTGGTCGTCGCGCGCGCCGTTTTGTTGTGCTGCGAGTGTACCCGACCGCTTCCCTGTCAGACCCTCGTCCCGGGCAGGCCGCGTGCGAAGACCTTGGCGGGATGGTCCTCCGGGATCTCCCTGAAGTGGAAGGGCGCCCCCTGAGCGTGCTCTCCCTCGAGCGTGCCGCGCATGCGCTCGAGTCGCTCGAGCATCGCCTCGTCGCGGCCGGGCGTGCGGTCCTCGATCTTGAAGATCAACAGGAAGGCCGGTTCCGTGAACGGATTCTCGTATCCCGTCGGGACACCGTCGCCGAACCAGAAGAGCGCGCCCGTCTTGATGTGCCAGCGCACGCCGCGTGAGCACAGGACCCACTGTCCGCTCACGGTGAAGATGAGGCTCTCGCGCTCGTGCGCGTGATCGTCCATGTACGCGCCGGGCGGCAGCTCGACGTAGTGGGCGCCGCCGCGCTTCGCGTTCAGCAGGGGTCCGAAACGGCCCTCCAGCGTGTCGACGCCAGGCGCGTCCACGACCGCCGGCAGGATCTTGATGCCCTTCGACGTTTCGATGACACGCGGTGTGCGTTGCTCACTCATCCCGGCGATCCCTCGAGCCGCGGGGGGACCTCGGCGCGCAGCACGCGCGCCGCCCACGATGTCACCGCGTCGATGGCGAGCGGCGATACCGGCCTGCCCATCGTCGCCAGCGTGAAACGGTCCCACATCCGCTTCGCGGTGTCGCCTTCGAGCGGCTGAAAGCTGTGGTCGAGTCCCGGGATGATCACCAGATCGACGCGATCATTGCCCGCCCGCCGCAGGGCTTGGTATGTTCCGATCGCGTCCTCGACGTGGACGTTCATGTCGTCGCCACCGTGAAGGACCAGTGCCGGACACCGGATGTGACGGAACTCGTGCGCGACCGGTCGCTCCATGTCCTGGCGGAAGCGGACCAGGTCGAGCTCCGCGCTTGCGCCCTCCGCTTCGAGCAGCACTTTCGTGTCGCCGCGGCGCGCCGCGGCGATGAACTCCTTCGTTCTGAATGCGCCAACGACGTCACGGGGACGATTGGCGCGCAGCCAGTCGCGCTGCGTCGCTGACAGCTGTGGCCACTGCGCGGCGACCCGACCCCAGTTCCACTCCACGAGCTCTTCGATGGTCCCGAACAGCGCCCCCAGCAGCCCCGCGCACGCGATGTCCGGTACTTCGCGCGCGACCAGGCAGGCGTTGAACGCGCCAGCGCTGTGGCCGCACACGCCGACGCGTCGCGCGTCGATCTCGGCGCGCGATCGCAGATACGACACGGCCGCCACGTTGTCGACGACGTCGGTCTCGTAGTCCGAGGTGTCGGCGGTCCCACCGCTCTCTCCGCAGCCACGCTTGTCGAAGCGGAGCGTCGCGACGCCGGCCTCGGCGAGCGCGTGTGCCAGACGGCGCTGCAGCCCGCGCTTGGGCGCGTCGGCCGAATTCGGACTGCGCTCCGGGGCCATGTCGCCGTCGCGCGTGTCACCACCGGTACCGCCGAGCAACACGATGCCCGGGACGGGTCGCGCGCTTGACGCGTCCTCGGGGAGGCACAGTGCACCGGCGATCGTAAGTCCGGGCTCCGGCTGGAAGGTGATCGTCGATTCACGCATCTCAGCGCGCGGAGCCGACCGTCGGTCGGGGCTCCGCGTCGGGCGCGCCGAAATGGTGGGCAGTCGGCGCGTGATGATCGTCGCCAGCGTGATCGCACGGATCGACATGGACCGTCACGCGCGCGAGCCGCGGAAGCTCGTGCAGCAGATCGTGCTGGGCGCGCTCGGCCACGGCGTGCGCCTCCGATAGCGAACGATCGCAGTCGACGGTGAGCTCCGCGTCCGCCCACAGCTCGTGCCCGACCCAGCGGATTCGCACATGCGGCTCGCCCTCGACCCCGTTCGTCGCGGCCACGACCCGCTCGGCGGAGACCGTGAGCTCGGGGTCCACCGCGTCCATGAGGCGATGGAATATCTGCGTCGCCGCGCCCTTCAGGACGACGAGGATCACGAGGGTGATGGCCAGGCCGACCAGCGGGTCGGCCAGCGGAAATCCAAGAAGCGCGCCCACGGCGCCCAGGACGACGCCCAGCGACGTAAAGCCGTCAGTGCGCGCATGGTGCCCATCCGCGACCAGCGCCGCCGAGCCGATCTCCGTACCGATGCGTATCCGATAGATGGCTACCGCCTCGTTGCCGAGGAACCCGACGACGCCGGCGACCACGACCCATCCGACGTTCTGGATGAGCCGCGGCTCGATCAGCCGCTGGATCGACTCCCACGCCGCGACCGCAGCCGACAGCGCGATCATCAGGATGACGAAGATGCCGGCGAGGTCCTCGGCTCGACCGTAGCCATACGTGTAGCTCCGATTGGCCGCGCGGCGTCCCACCACGAACGCGATCCACAGCGGCACCGCGGTCAGGGCGTCCGCGAAGTTGTGGATCGTGTCCGCCAGCAGGGCGACCGAGCCGCTCACCAATACGATCACGAGCTGGAAGGCCGCGGTCGCTGCGAGACCGAGAAGCGAGATCTTGAGCGCGGTGATGCCTCGGTCGCTCGTCTCGAGCGCGCGGTCGACGGTCCCTTCGACCCCGTGGTGGTGACCCGACACCGCCTCCAGCAGCTTGCCGAGCAGCCCGCGCTTCTCGCCCGGGTGTTCGTGGCCATGCGCGTGGTCGTGCCCGTCGTCGTCGTCGTGCGCTCGCTGATCCATGAGTGCTCAAGATACCGTCGAGGCGCTGGGCCACGCTCGGGCGTCAAACCAGGCTGCCCCCTAATCTTCGAGCGTGCCCGAACGCGACGCCCAGCTCGCAGACCTGATCGATCTCGGCGCGCGACGGGGCGCCGACTACGCCGACGCCCGCCGCGTCGAGCGTGAGCACGAGGCCGTTTCAGTGCGCGACGGCGAGGTCGAATCCGTGACGCGCTCGGGCGACCGGGGCGTCGGATTTCGGGTCATCCACAAGGGCGCCTGGGGTTTTGCCGCGACCGACCGCACGGACGAGATGTCCCTGCGCGCTGTCGTCGATGAGGCCTTCGCGCGCGCGGAGGCCGCGGCGACCACTCGCAAGGCGCCGGTCAGGCTGGCGCCGGTGGCACCGCAGCGCGGCGAATACCGCACCACTCTGAAGCGCGACCCATTCGCGGTCCCACTGTCCGAGCGCATCGCGATGCTGCGCGCCGCCGACGCGAACCTGAGAGGTCCACATGCGGTCTCGCGCCGCGCGAGCCTCGCCGCGTACCGCACGCGCAAGCATCTCGTGACGAGCGAAGGGACCGACGTGCGCCAGGAGATCGTCGAGTCCGGTGCGGGCCTGAGCGTCACCGCGGCGAAGGCCGGCGCCAAGCCTGCGCAGCGCTACGACGGCCGCCTGGTGCGCCAGGCCGGCTGGGAGTTCATCGAGCACCTCGACCTGGTGGCGCGCGCCGCGCGCTATCGCGATGACGCCGAGGCGATGCTCGAGGCGCCTCTAGCCGCCGAACGTCCGACGACGCTCGTCTTCACACCCGAGTTCCTCGCGCTTCTCGTGCACGAGTCGTGCGGCCATCCGACCGAGGCCGACCGCGTGCTCGAGCACGAGGTCGCATTCGCGGGCACCACGTTCATGTGGCCGAAGGACCGCGGCTCGCTCCGCTACGGCTCGGAGCACGTGTCGATGACCGCGGACGCGACGCTCCCCGGCGGAATGGGCACCTTCGGCTGGGACGATGACGGCGTGCCGGCGATGCGGACCACGCTCATCGACCGCGGCACGTTCGTCGGTTACCTGACGTCGCGCGAAACAGCGGCCGCTCTCGGGATTCCGGTCACGATCGGTTCCGCCCGCGCCGAGGGCTGGCAGCACTTCCCGATCGTGCGGATGGTGAATGTCAGCCTGGATCCCGGGACGCAGAGCTTCGAAGCGCTGCTCGAAGGGGTGGACGACGGCCTGCTCCTCGAGGCGCCCGCGTCGTACTCGCTCGACGACAAGCGACAGAACTTCCACTTCTCGACGCAGTCCGCGCGGGTGATCCGGCACGGCGCGCTCGAGGGCTACGCGCGCGGCATCTCGTTCCAGTCGCTCACGCCCGCGTTCTGGGGGCGCTGTGACGGTGTCGCCGACGACTGGGAGCTCCACGGCTTCCTCTCGTGCGCGAAGGGGGAGCCGCTGCAGCTCATGCGTGTCGGGCACGGCGCCGCGCACGCGCGCTTCCGCGACGTGCCGATCGAGGTGCGCGGGTGACGATCCGCGGGCGCGACGCGATGCTCCTGCCGCTCGAAGACGCGCTGCGTGGCGCGAAGGCGGACGAGGCGGAGCTCTGGGTCCACCGCCGCCGCTCGGCGATCAGCCGCTACGCGAAGAACGAGATCCACCAGAACGCGGTCGCGGACGAGACGCACGTGCAGGCGCGCGTCATCGTCGGGAAAGCGGTAGGCATCGCGAGCGCGAACTCGCTCGATGCCGCCGATCTTCGACGGCTGATCGCGAGCGCGACCGTCGCGGCACGAGAGAGCGCGCCGAACGCCGAGTGGCCGGGTCTGGCGGCGCCCGTGGAGCCGGCCGCGCCGAAGGCTTACGACGCAGAGACCGCTCGCGCGGACGCCGCGAGCCAGGCCGACGCGATCCAGCGCGTCACGGCGGCGGCGAAGGCGCGCCACTTCCGCGCCGCGGGTACGCACCAGATCGAGCTCACCGAGGACGCGCTCGCGAATACCAACGGCGCCGCGGCGTACGCGCCGAGCACGATTGCGTACCTGCGCGCGCTGGTGACCAGCGACACCGGCACCGGTTGGGCCGAGGATCTCGGCTGGAGCACGCGCTCGCTGGATCCGTCGGACGTGGCCGCGCGCGCGATCGAGAAGGCGGCCCTCGACCGCGACCGCACGCAGCTCGCGCCCGGCGACTACGAAGCGGTGTTCGAGGAGCTCGCCGTCGCCGAGGTCCTGCGTTTCCTGTCCCTCACCGGCCTCACCGGTCAAACGCTCAAGGACGGCCGCTCTTTCATGGCCGGCAGATTCGGCGAGCAGGTCACCGGCTTGCGCTTCTCGCTCTGGGACGATGCCCTCGATGCGCGCACGCTCGCGATCCCGTTCGACGTGGAGGGCACGCCCAAGCAGCGGGTCGCGCTCGTGGAGGGCGGTGTCGCGAAGGGCGTCGTGCACGACCGTCAGTCCGCGAAATGGTTCGACACGCGCTCGACCGGCCACGCCGCCGATCCCCGGCGCTACAGCGTCGGCGGCCACGCCGGCAATCTCACGATGACCGGCGGCGACGCGAAGCGCGAGCAGCTCATCCGCGCGGTGAAGCGGGGCGTGCTCATCACGCGCTTCCACTACACCAACACGCCGGACCCAAAGCGCGCGACGATGACCGGGACCACCCGTGACGGCACGTTCCTGATCGAGGACGGTCGCATCACGCGCGCGCTGGCGAACGTCCGTTACACGATGAGCGCGCTCGACCTCTTCGCCGGCATCGAGCTCCTCGGTCCGCAGCGTCTCGCGCGTGATTGGTGGTCCAGCAATGGGATGGGCTCGATCGTGTGTCTCTGCCCGCCGATCAAGGTCGCGCGCGCGACGATCACCGGCTCGAGCCCGGCGTAGCGCACGAGTCCCAGCTGGAAATTCTGGTCGCGGTGGTCCTCGTCGCCGTCGGTCTCTGGTTGCTCGTCGTGCTGATCCTTGTTGTCGCCGGGCGTCGGCTCGCGGCGCGCGAACTCGCCTTCTTCGCTCCGAACGCCGCGCTGCTGTTCACTCGTCTTCTGCGCGATCCGCTCGTCCCACGCCGCGCGAAGCTGCTGCTTGGCCTCGGCGTGGCCTACCTCGCGATGCCCATCGACCTCGTCCCCGACTTCGTGCCAATAGCGGGCCAACTCGACGACGTCATCGTCGCCGTGCTCCTGCTCCGCCAAGTCACGCGTTGGACGGGCCGCGAACGCGTGATCGAGTATTGGCCGGGAGACCGCGCGACGATCGATCGCATCCTCCGACTCGCCGGCGCTTCGAGCTAAAGGAGAGTCGTCTGGAACCGTGGCTTCCCTTCGCCGTCGGTGCGCTTGTCGTCTGGTCGATCCAGCGCGTGGTCACGAAGGTCGCACTCGTTCGCTGGTCGACGGCGTACTTCTACCGTCTCAACGCGTTCCTGTCGCTACTCGTATACGTGCCGTTCGCAGTGCTCGATCCGCCGGATCCGGCAGGACTCGCGGGCGCCTTCGGTCTGTCGCTGCTGATGGCAATGACGTTCTGGGTCACAACGGAGGCGACACGCCGCGGCCCGGTCGGGCTCGTCGCGCCGCTCACCGCGATGAGCCCCGCGCTCACCGTGGTGCTCGCCGTCCTCATGCTGACCGAGCGCCCTTCGGCGCTCGCACTTGCCGGTGTCCCGCTCGGAGTTGCCTCGGCCGCGCTGCTGGCCTTCCGGCCCGCGGCGCCCGGGGCGCTCGCCGGTTGGCTTGGCCTCGCGGTCGCGTCGCTCGTGATGCAGGGCATTGGCGCGTTCATAGCGAAGGTCGTCGTGACTGGGTCCGGACCGACGAACCTCTTGCTCATGAGCGCCTGCGTCCAGCTGGCGGTCGGCGCGGTCATCGCGCGCGGCGAGCCTATCGCCGTTGGACGGCTCGTCCAGGGTCGCGGAATCGTCATCGTCGGCGTGCTCGTGAGCGCTGCCATCGCGACCATCGGGTACCTCCACGCACTCTCGGTGGGGCCGGCGAGCGTAATCGTGCCGCTGGTGGCGACGAGCCCGTCGTTCGCGGGCCTTCTCGCAGTCGTGCTTCTTCGCGAGCCGAGCACGCCCCGCCAGATCATCGCGATCGGGCTCGGCACGGTCGCAGCGGTGGTCCTCGCTCGCGGCTGATCCCATTTACCGGATCGATGCGCCCCTGGGCTGCGCGAGGCACCGCTAACATTTCCTCTCAGGCGGCTCAGTTGGGGGTGACCCATGCGCATCTTGATCGTGATCGCGTTGGCGCTGACCGCGTGCGCACCGAGTAACGGTTACGCGTCGCTGCCGCAGGATCCGGGACGGGTGGTACGTATAGAGATGAGCGACTTCGCCTTCTCGCCGGCGACGATCACCGTCAAGCCGGGTGAGCGGATCACGCTCGCCTTCAGGAACATCGGGAAGCTGGAGCACGAGTTCATGGCCGGCCGCGAAGCCATGGTAGGCACGGGCTTCATGCAGGACTGGCTCGCACTCGCGAAGACCGAGGGCGCGAGCGGCGGGCATGGCGGTGGTCACGTCGGCGAGGGGCTGCGGCTGGCTCCGAGCACCGCAACGAACGTCACGCTCGTCGTACCGCCGGACGTCGGTCAGTTCGAATTCGCCTGCTTCGTCGTGGGGCATTACGAGAGCGGGATGAAGGGCATGCTCTTCGTGGACGCTGGCGTCGCCCCGAACGCGGTTCCCACGGTTGCACCGACGCCCACTGCGCGGCCGACCGCGATGCCGATGGGGTCGATGGGGGACGAGGACGCTGAGGCGCACTAGCCAAGCCGCGCGACGTTCACCGGCTGAGCGCCTGACGCCGGTCAGCGCGGGGACACCACGGGAATCACGACCTTCGCCGCCCCGGACTCCATGCGCGTTCGGAGCTCCCAGATGCCGTAGCCGACCATGTACGTGCGGACCACGGGATCCGGCGTGATCTTCAGGAAGCAGATCCGGTTCTCGCCATGGCGGCTGGCCTCCGCGTAGGCCTCGAGGATGCGTCGGCCCATCCAGAAGCCATGGAACACGCCGCCGCCCGCCGGGTCGTTCGAGTCCAGGATCTCCGCGCGGCCGGTCAGTTGGATCGTCGCAGGCGGGAGGAACCAAAGCAATCGACGCCTGAGAGGGATGACGAGCGCGACGTTCGGGTCGCGCGCGATGTTCCGCGCTTTCTGGAGATGCCTGCGGGTCATGACGTAGATCGCGAGGTCACCGCCCGGCGCCGAGACGCCGTAGTTGACGCCGGCCGATCGAGGCCGGCCATCTTCGTCGACCGTCGACAGCACCGCGAAGTTGTGCGTTCGGAGCTCGCGGACGAGGAGCGCGGGCGTGACTCGCTCGACCGCGGGCGAAGACCGCGCGTCGCTCGTCATCGATCGCGTCACGCGCCCCTCATCACGAGCTCGCGCTCCTCGACATCGGATGCGCGTTCGCCGCAACGGCGCGCCGACGCCTTCGGGATCCAGCCGATCGTCTCGAAGGTCTCCAGTGTCACCTCGGGGACCGCGAGCCACTCGTGCCCTTCTGCGGCGCTCGCCGGGCAGAACGCGCAACACTCCTTGTGGCTCGTCAGCTTGAACACGCGCGATAGCCGCCGGTGGTGATCTGCCTGGACGCAGACATACGAGACACATCTTTCGGCCACGTGCACCTACCGGCCGAGGCTGCGCATGAGCTGCTCGCCGATCTGGCGGAGCTGCACGCCCACCGACCGCGTGCTCTCGCCGGCCTCGCTGATGCGCGCCGCTCCATCACGGAGCAACGCGGCGTCGGCCGGCGTGATGTCGGTTTCGCTCGTGCGCGCGAGCTGCTCCATCGCGAGCGAGTGCTCGCGCATCGCTCGTCCGTGCGCGAGCAGCTGCTCGCCTTCGGAGACGAGCGCGTCTCCCGCGCTGCGCACGAAGCTCAGATCGCTCCGCACGGACTGGCCGGGGTGCATGCCCAGCAGAGCACCCTGATTCCCTAGAAGGCGCGCCGTGTCATCGAGACGCGCGGCATCGGCCGTCATCTGTTGAGCGTCGTCGATCCAATGCTGGCGGTGCGCGCTCGTGGACCGCTGCGCGGCGGCGAGGAGACGCTCGCCCTGCACGCGCATCGTCGCTGCGTGCGACACGACCGTAGCGCGCGTCGCGGCGAGATCACCTTGCGCTCGCTGAAGGTCGTTCGCCGTGTTCTGCTGCGCCCCGATGGCAGCGGCAAAGAGGAGCAGCACGATCGCTACGGAGCCGCCGAGCAGGGCCAGAACCCGCGGCTTGGCGAGCCACGCGGGACCCGCTGCGACGGACTTTGACGCGACGCGCGCGCCCATCCCTCTACTCCACGATCACGGTCGCCCGCATGCCGAGGTCGACGTGACCGGGCGTGCCGCAGTACGCGTCGTAACGTCCGGCCGCGAGACCGCGCAGCCCGATGGTGCGTGTCTCGCCCGTGTTCGCCACCACGTGGATGCCGAGGGCGGGAACGGTGAGGTCGTGCACGACGCCGTTGCCGGCGAGGTTGGTGAGGGTCAGGTTGACGTCCGCGCCCTTGGGCAGGCGGATCTCGCTCGGTGAGAAGCTGAAGTTGGAGGTCTGCACGCGCACCTCGGTCGCGCCTGGGATCGCGGTCGAGGCTGGGCCGGCATTACCGAATCCCATCATGCCGCCCATGCCGCCCCCGCCCATGTGGCCGGAGCCGCGCATCATCCCGGGACCCATTGGCCAGTTCACGCCACCGGTGGCAGTCCCGATGCCTGCGACGCTGGGCACGGTCGCAGTCACGAGGACACCGACGGCGAGCGCGAGGCCGGCGACGAGCGCGACCCAGCCGGCGACGGTCTGCGTCCTCATCGCTTCGTTTCCTCGATCGCGGCGCGCCGCGTGCGGAACTCCTCGGCGTCGATCTCGCCGCGCGCGAGACGCTCCTCGAGGATGCGGAGGGCGCTGCTCTCGCCGCCGCCGCCGCGCGGGAACGAGGACCGGCTGATCGCGAGGACGAGCCAGACGATGCCCGCGATCGCGAAGACCCAGAAGAGGAGCATGAGAAGACCGCCGAAACCAAACCAGTAGCCATCCATCATCGCCAGTGACCTCCAGTTGAGATGCGCTCAGCGTGAAGCCGCGGTCTGAGCCTTTGCTTGGCGCGGGCTGGCAGCGCGCTGAGAAAGCGCCTCTCAGCGAGCGCTCAGAGCACTCCAAGCGGAGGCCCAGCCGCCCTCGCGAGGCTGGACGAGGACGACGACCATTGGCCGTCGGTCGTACACGACATCGACAAGCCGTTAGGAGAAGAACCACATGCGAAAGTCGCTCGCGATCCTGGCATTCGTTGCGGCCCTGATCATCCCGGGAATCCCCGTGCTCGCCGAAGACGGCACCACCACCGCGGCATGTCCCGACATGGCCACCGGCGCGGAGTTCGGCGCCCACGTCGCCACAATGGCGCGCGCCGGCCACCTCGGTGGCGATATGAATCCCGGCATGCACCGTGGCTACTCACCGATGGCGCACTGAGACGACGCGTTGACGCCTGAAGGCGCCGGCGAGAAGGAGTTCGTGCATGCCCCGTACACGGCCCCAGCCCCGTTCATCTAGTAACTTCCGCGTTCGCCTCGCGGTCTTTGCGGTGCTCGCGCTCGCCGTCGCCGGCGGCGCGACGTACGCGCTGTGGCCGAAGGAGCTGGCGACCACCGATGCCGGGCCGGTGGACCTGACGCTTCGGGTCGAGATGGCCGGCTTCACGCCGCCGAACCTCACCGCGCCCGCCGGGCGTCCGCTGCGCGTGCGGATCGTCAATCCGGACAACAGCCATCACAGCGACGGTGCCGGCGTGCACGGCTTCACGGTCGTCGCGCTGGGCGTCGATGCGCGCATCCAGCCGGAGACGACATCGGTCATCACGATCCCGGCTGCCGAGCCGGGCGACTACGCGTTCTACTGCGACACCTGCTGTGGCGGCAAAGAGAACCCGTCGATGCAGGGCGTGCTGAAGATCCGCGCGTGACCGGGATCGACCTCGACCTCGCGACCGTCGTCCTCGCCGGTCTTGTCGACGGGATCAACCCGTGCGCCATCGCGGTCCTGCTCGTCTTCGTGTCGGCGACGCTCCTCGCGGTCGGCGCGACCATGGAAGGATCACTCGGTACACGCAGACGCGCGCTGTTCCGCGGCGGAGCCGCGTACGTCGCCGGGATGTTCGTCACGTACCTGCTCATCGGCCTGGGCCTCATGGGATTCGCCGGCGCGCTGCGTCAGGACCACCTCGGGACGAAGATCTTCGCTGTCGTCGCGATCGGCTGGAGCCTCCTCGCGCTCCAGGAGGCGCTGCTCCCCGAGCTCGGAGAGCGACTGCGCATGCCGTCGATGTTCCACTCGCGAGCGCAGAGCTGGGTCAAGCGCGCGTCCCTTCCCGGCCTCTTCGGCGCGGGCGCGCTCATCGGGCTTTGCACGGTGCCGTGCTCCGGAAACGTGTATCTCGCCGTCCTCGCGCTCCTCTCGAGCCGCAACGACCTGGCGCAGGCGATCGCCTACCTCGTCGTGTACAACCTCGCCTTTGTTCTGCCGCTCATCGCGCTCCTCGGCATCGCCGCGACGCCCGTGGCGATGCGCGCGCTCACGCGCTGGCAGCTCCACAACCGCGCGTCGCTCAAGCTCGCGCTCGGCCTGACGACGGCGATCGTGGCGCTGGCGGCGCTTGCGGTGGTGTGACGTGACGATCGACATCGACCCGGTCATCGTCCACCTCGGTCCGTTCGCGCTCAGCTGGTACGGCGTCATCGTCGGGATCGCCATCGCCGTCGGGGTGTGGCTCGCATCGCGCGAGGCGCGGCGCAAGGGTCTGCCCATGCACGAGGTCGAGTCAGTCACGTTGTGGGTCGTCATCGGAGGCTTCGTCGGGGCGCGCGCGCTCCACGTCATCGACCGCTGGGACTTCTACGCCGTACAGCCGATGGCGATCCTCGCGGTCTGGAACGGCGGCCTCGCGATCCTCGGCGCGGTCCTCGGCGGGACCCTCGCCGGAGCGACGGTCGCGTGGCGCCGCGGCCTGCCGGTGCGGCGACTCTCCGACGCCGCTGCGCCCGGCGTCGTGCTCGGGCAGGCCATCGGCCGCCTGGCGTGCCTCGTCACCGGCGACGCGCTCGGCCGGGCGACCAGTGGATTCGGCGTCACCTACCTGAACCCCGGCGCGATGGCGCCGCAGCTCGGCGTCGCGTACGAGCCCGTCTTCCTGTACGAGATGGCCTGGGATCTCGCGCTCTTCGCGGTCCTCTGGCTGTCGCGCGGACGTCTGCGCGTTGACGGCCAGCTCTTCGCCGCCTATCTGGGTCTCTACGCGCTGGGGAAGTTCGCACTCACGTTCCTTCGGACGGAGACGGTCTGGTTCGCGGGTCTGCAAGAGGCGCAGATCCTCGCGCTCGTGGCTGGGGGCCTTGGCCTCATCTGGCTCCTCTGGCCGCGTCTCCGGCCGCCGTTCGGCGCGACGAGGGCCCTCGCCGTCTCCCGGAAGTGACGTTCGACCCCGCTGCGAAGGGCCGGACGGAGGGCGACCCTGACGGGCAACAGCCGGTAGCGTCTACAGATGTGGGCACGATGAGCGCCGCCGCCGAACAGATCCAGCCACTCGCGCGGCCCGCGCGCCTGCTCGTCATCGACGACGACGAGAACGTGACGAACATGCTGCGGCGGGCGCTCTCCTTCGAGGGCTACGCCGTGACGACCGCGCGTGATGGCGAGCAGGGTCTGAAGAAGATGCTGGAGTTCGCGCCGGACCTCGTGGTCCTCGACATCATGATGCCGGGCATCGACGGGGTGGAAGTATGCCGCCGTTTGCGCGCCGGAGACCCGCAGCTCGCGATCCTGATGCTGACCGCAAAGGATGCCGCCGCGGACCAGGTCGTGGGCCTCGATGCGGGCGCCGACGACTACCTGGTGAAGCCGTTCACGCTCGACGTGCTCGGCGCGCGGATCCGGGCGCTGCTGCGGCGAAAGGAGCCTTCGGAAGTCGAGCTCCTGCGTTTTGGCGATCTCGCGCTGGATACCGGGACGCGGAGCGCTCGTCGCGGCACGCGCGAGATCGCGCTGACGACCACGGAGTACGAGCTGCTGCTGCAGTTCCTGCGACACCCGCGGCAGGTCCTCGAGAAGGAGCAGCTCACCGAGAAGGTCTGGGGGTACGACTTCGGCGGCAATTACAACGTGCTCGAGGTCTACGTCCGTTACCTGCGTCAGAAGCTTGAGGCCGCGGGCGAGCCGCGGCTGATCCACACACTTCGAGGCGCCGGCTACGTGCTACGCGAACCGTCGAGCTAGGTCCCACGTGAGCATCCGAACGCGGCTCGCGCTGTGGTACGGAGCGCTCCTCTCCGTGGTCCTCGGCGCGACGCTTACCGTCGCCTTCCTGACCCACATGCGGACTCATGAGGCGGACGTCGACGCCTCGCTGCGCACCTCCTGGGAGCACGCGGCGTCCGAGGTCACCGCCGGAATGCCGATGCATCCTCAGACCCTCACGTCGCCATCGCAGGCGGCGAACGCGCCGACCGCGTCCTGGCTGGTCCTCCGCGGCGCGACGCCGATCGCCGCCGGCGACACCAGCGATCCGCTGCTGTCGCGCTTCGACCCCGCGTCGGCCGGCGACGGTGCGCGCGACTCGCAGGTCGCGGGCTCGCGTGTCCGCTCGTTCGCCGGAGACGCGCTGGGGATCGACGGCGCACGCCTCGTCGTCGCCGCGTCGATGTCCGCCTTCGACGCGTCGCTGGGGGGCCTGGGCCTGATCCTCGGCGTCATGGGTCTCGCCGGCATCGCGCTGACAGTCACCGGTGGGTGGGCCATCTCCGCCGGCGCGCTGCGGCCGATCGCGAAGATGACCGAGACCGCGCGCGCCATCGCGCTCTCGCGTGGCTTCGCGCGCCGGATCGAGGTCCGCGACGAGGGACGGGACGAGCTGGCCGAGCTCGGGCGCACGTTCAATCAGATGCTCGCCAGCCTGGACGACGCGTACCGGCGACAGCAGCGCTTCGTGGCGGACGTGTCACACGAGCTGCGTACGCCGCTCACCGCCATCCAGGGCGATCTCGAGCTCCTCGCGCGCGGTCAGCTCCCGCCCGGCGAGGCGGCGGCGACGCTGGCCGAGGCGCGCGGCGAGACGCGCCGTCTCGCGCGTCTGGTGGACGACCTGCTCGTGCTCGCGCGGGCCGACTCCGGTCCGCAGCCGTTCGTCGGCAAGCCGGTCCAGCTCGACGAGGTGGTGATGGAGGTCTTCCGCGAGCTTCGCACCCGGGCCGGCGCGCGCCTTCGCGTTGTCGAGCTCGAGGCCGCGCTCGTCACCGGCGAGCGCGATCGGCTGAAGCAGCTCGTCCTCATCATCGCGGACAACGCGCTCAGCTACACGCCGCCTCCGGGAGAGGTGCGCATCTCGTT
>JANNHF010000090.1:0-1869 GCA_031404235.1 Chloroflexota bacterium | reverse complement strand
CGTTCGGAAAGACGTCCGAGGGCGGACTGGCCACGCTGCAGCCGGAGAGAAGCACGACCACGCAGGCGAGGGCGAATGAACGCATCCAATGGTCCAACGCCGTGGCGGTCGGCATGTTCCGAGCTGACACCGCCCCGAGGGCTGCTAGGCCTTTTCCAGCAACCCCCGGTTGTGGACGTACAGCGCGGCCTGCGTGCGGTCGGTGAGCTGCAGCTTGCTGAAGATGTTCGAGATGTGCGTCTTCACCGTGCGCTCGCTGATGCCGAGCTGTGCGGCGATCTCCTTGTTGGCGCGACCGCTCGCGATCAGTCGCAGCACCTCGCGCTCCCTCGGCGTCAGATCCGAATAGACATCTGTCTCTGACGGAGCGTTCTTACGCAGCTGCCCGAACTCGTCGAGCACGCGCCGCGCGACCGATGGATAGTAGAGCTAAAAGCCATAGGCGACCGTTCGGAACGAGTACGTGAGCTGCGTCGCGGTCACTTCCTTGAGGAGGTAACCGGACGCGCCCGCGCGGATCGACGAGAAGACGAGGTCGTCCTCGTCGTAGTTGGTGAGCACGATGACGCGAGCCGAGGGGACGTAGTTGCGCACGCGCCGCGTCGCCGTCACGCCGTCCCAGTCGCCCATGTTGATGTCCATCAGCACGACGTCCGGCAACAGCTCCTGCGCCAGCTCGAGCGCGGCGTGCCCGTCGCCTGCCTCGCCGACGACTTCGATGTCGGGCTCCGTTTCGAGGATGGTCCGCAGGCCGCTCCGCACGACGGCATGGTCGTCGACGATGAGGATCCTGATGCGGCGCTTCTCGTTCATCTTCCGAACAGCCTCGCGAAGAAGCCCACACGCTCCGCGCCGGTGCCCGCGGTCTCGGCGCCGTCCTCGACGTCTGTCGACCGACGTCCGTGGTTCTCGACGGGCGCCGCTTCGGTGGCGTAGGGGATGCTCGCGCGCACGATGCTGCCCTTGCCCGGCTCGCTGCGAACGACGAGGTGACCGCTCGCGGCCTCCGCGCGCTCGCGCATGCCGACGACGCCGAAGTGTCCGCGGTCCTCCGCGCCCCGGAAGGTCTCCTCGATGTCGAAGCCCTTGCCGTCGTCCTCGATAGTGACGACGACACCGTCCTCGTCGTAGAGGAGGCCCACCTTCGCGGTCGTCGCGCCGGCGTGCTGCGCGACGTTGCGCAGTGCCTCGCCCACGATGCGGATGACCGCGCGCTCGACCACCGCGTCGAGCTCGCGCGCCTGCCCGCTCTCCTCCATCTGCACCTGCAGGCCTGTCTGCCGGCGCAGGTCGTCGACAAGGCGGCCGAGCGTGACGGGAAGATTGAGCCCGCCGGTCTCGCTCTGTCGCAGTGCGGTCATGTACTGGCGCACGTCCATGAGTGTCGCGCGCGCGTCGCGCGACGCTTTGGCGAGCTGCGGTCCGAGGAGCGCAGGATCTTTTTCGAGCGCGCGCTGGCAGCCTTCGAGCGCGAGCACGACACCAGTGAGCTCCTGGGCGAGGCCGTCGTGTAATTCCTGCGCGATCTTGCGCCGCTCGGCCGACACGCCCTGATCGACGACATCGGTCGAGGTCGAGCGCTGCAGCAGGCCGACCAGGTATTCGCCGACATTGACGCTGAAGACCGCGTCGTCCTCTGAATACGGCCCCGACGCACGCGCCGTCACGAGGACGCCGAGCGCGCCGATCGGTGTCACGAGATAGTCCGTGCATCGCGGCGGCGCCCAAGCCGGCATCGTCTTCAGCTCGGCGAGCGTTCCGCGCGCCGCGCGTTTCTCGCGCAGCACGGTCGCGAGGACCGTGTCCGATTCGTCGACCGGCACCTCTGACGTGCCCATGTCGTAGCCCGTGCTCGCGCGGAGGCGCAGC
>JANNHF010000089.1:0-10140 GCA_031404235.1 Chloroflexota bacterium | reverse complement strand
GGCCGTCGTCCCACCGGTCACGCGGTAGGCGAACACGACCTCGACGCGCTGCCAGCGGTGTCCGGTGACCACCTCGAGGACCGGCCCGACCTCGATCGTTAGGCCGGTCTCCTCGCGGACTTCGCGCGCGAGTGCATCCTCGACGCGTTCCCGCGCATGGAGAAAGCCTCCAAGGAACCGCCACTGCGGTGCGCCGAAGCGATGGCGCGCGAGGAGCACCTGGCCCTTGTCGTCGATCCCCAGTCCGGTCACACCGACGAGGAAGCGGTCGTGGGCGGCCGACATGAAGCGCCGCTGCCAGCGGACGGGGAAAGCGTTGAACACCACGGCTAGGAGACGCATGAGCATCGTGCTGGCAAGACTAGGACGGCTTCCGCTAGGGAGAGGCGATCCCCACCGACGCGATACCGTGCGCTTTGGTCACGGGCAGCTTCTGCACGACCTGCCGCGTCTTCATGTCGATCACGTTCACCATGCCGTCGACGTTCGTCGTCACGAGAAGCCGTCCGCCCTCGGGGTCATACGTCGAATGGAACGGCTGCCGACCCAGCTTGGTCTCGCCCAGGATCCTCCGCTCGCGCCAATCGAGCCACACCAGTGATGGCCCGATGTGGTCCGAGAGGACCATCACGCTCGTGTTGCCCGGGTGATACACACCGTCCTGGAACAGCTTGAGCGTGTGGAATGGGTAACGGCCCTTCAGGTGGATCTCCTGCTTCACCGTCTTCGCGATCGGGTCGTAGATGACCATGCGGTCCGACGGCTTGTCGAGAAAGCCGGACGAGCTCGACCAGATCTCGCTGCCGTCGGGTGTGAAGTACGCGTCGTGGACGTCGTTGACCTTTACGCGCGTGATCTGCTTCGTAGTCAGGTCATATGCGCGGAGGTGATCGTTCTCGTTGGAGTTCGTCACCGTGAACCACAGTTCATTCGGCCGCGCCGCGCTCATCGCGAGCACGTGTTGCGGCACCCCGACCATCAGCGGCGGCAGCGACTTCCAGCTCGTGGAGTCGTACCGTGCGATATAGCTATCCCTCTCGCTCGCGACGAACAGCGTTTTCGAGTCCGGCGACCACAGGATGCCGTGAGGCTGTTTCCCGACCGGCACCCGCGTGATCTCCTTCAGCGTTGTCGGGTCGATGACCGAGGTCGTGCCGGCCATGCGGTTGTTGACCGCGACGAACCTGCCGTCGGGCGAGACCGACAGCTGATGTGGCATGCGTCCCACAGGGATCTTTGTGATGAGTGCGAACTCGGCGTCGGGCGCTCCCTCGAGGACCCACACCTGATCGGTGCTCTCGGATGCGACGAACACGCGCAGCTTCGCGTACAGGCGTGGCTCAGGCGCGGGCTGCGCCGTCGGCGTCGCCGCGGTCGTCGCGAGCGCCGCCGGTGCCGCGACATCGTCGCTCCCAGGCAGGTCCGATGACGTCGGCGCGACGGAGGCGCCCGCGCATGAGGCAAGCAGACAGGCACTGATGACCAGGAAAGCCAAACCCCTCACTCAACCACTCCGCTGGGCGCCAGCCCGGACCGCGCGGAGGCCAATGTATCCGCACCGGAAAGCGAACGCCAACCGCATTCAGGCGTACGGGCAGCGGACGATCGCGATGAGTTCTGCTGGCTAGGGCCGACGCCGCCTCCGCTCGCTGACCCGAATGCGGACGAGGGCACGCTGGAGGCTGGCTCGCGCTCGGGCCTCGTCGGCGGCCGACATCGGACCGGCCTGCAGGGCCTGCTGAGCCCTGTCGCGGGCCTCCTGCGCGCGCTGCGTATCGATCTCGTCGGCGGGCTCGGCGGCCTCGGTGAGGACGACGACACGGTCGCCGCGCACATCCATGAACCCGCCAAAGACCACCATGACCTCCTCGACGCCGCCCTTCTTCACGCGGAACTCGCCCGGTCCAAGGGTGGTGAGCAGGGGGGCGTGATGCGGGAGGATCCCCACATAGCCCTCGCTGGCTGGAGCGATGACCATGTCCACGTCGTCCGCGTACACCGCGCCCTCGGGCGTGACGATCTCGAGTCGGATGGGCACGGCTATGCGCTCTCCTTTGCGAGCCGCTCGCCCTTTTCACGAGCCTGCTCGATCGTCCCGACGTTGAAGAACGCCTGCTCCGGCAGGTCGTCGTGCTTGCCCTCGAGGACTTCGCGGAAGCTGCGCACCGTGTCGGGGACCTTGACATAGACACCCGAGAGACCCGTGAACTGCTCCGCGACGAACATGGGCTGCGCGAGGAACCGCTGGATCTTGCGAGCGCGCGCGACGAGCAGCTTGTCATCGTCGGACAGCTCGTCGACGCCGAGGATCGCGATGATGTCCTGGAGGTCCTTGTACCGCTGCAGCACGCGCTGCGTCTCGCGGGCCACCTCGTAGTGGTCCTGGCCGACGATGAGCGGATCCAGCGCGCGGCTGGTCGACGTGAGCGGATCCACCGCCGGATAGAGCGCGAGCTCGGTGAGATACCGCTCGAGGCGGATCGCGGCATCGAGGTGGGCGAACGTCGTTGCCGGCGCCGGGTCGGTGTAGTCGTCGGCCGGCACGAAGACCGCCTGCAACGAGGTGATCGAGCCCTTCTTCGTCGAGGTGATCCGCTCCTGCAGCTCGCCCATCTCCGTCGCGAGCGTCGGCTGGTAACCCACGGCGCTCGGCATGCGACCGAGCAGCGCCGACACCTCCGAGCCTGCCTGCGTGAAGCGGAAGATGTTGTCGATGAAGATGAGGAGGTCGCGGCCCTCCTCGTCGCGGAAGTACTCGGCGATCGTCAGGCCGGTGAGCGCGACGCGCAGACGCGCGCCCGGCGGCTCGTTCATCTGGCCGAAGACCATCGACATCTTGTCGATGACGCCGGATTCGCGCATCTCGCCGAGAAGCTGGGTGCCCTCGCGCGAACGCTCGCCGACGCCGCAGAAGATCGAGTAGCCACCGTGCTCGGCGGCGACGTTGCGGATGAGCTCCTGGATGACGATGGTCTTCCCGGTGCCGGCGCCACCGAAGACGGCGGACTTGCCGCCCTTCAGGAACGGGCAGATGAGGTCGATGACCTTCATGCCCGTTTCGAAGATCTCGGCGGTGGTCGCCTGGTCGGCGAAGGACGGCGGCTGACGGTGGATCGGGTCGCGCCGCGCGCCCTTCACGGGGCCCTTGCCGTCGATCGGCTCGCCGACGACGTTGAAGAGACGTCCGAGCGTTTCCTTCCCGACGGGCACCGTGATGGGACCGCCGGTGTTCGTCACCGTCATCCCGCGGCGCAGACCGTCGGTGCTCTGCATCGCGACAGCGCGCACCCAGTTGTTCCCAAGGTGCTGTTGGACCTCGGCGGTGACCAGCTCGCCGCTCTTGTCGTCTCGCGTCACGGTAAGGGCGTGGTAGATCTCCGGGAGCTCTCCCTCCTCGAAGTGGACGTCGAGGACCGGCCCGATGATCTGGACGATCTCGCCCGTCCCGGCTGTTTCCTTCTTCTTCACTGGTGTCCTTACTGCCATGTCGCTACCCCTTCAGCGCTTCGGCGCCCGAAGCGATCTCCAGCATTTCTTTGGTGATGCGCGTCTGGCGCGCCTTGTTCGCCGCGAGCGTGAGGTCACCGATGATGTCGTCCGCGGCGTCGGTCGCGTTGCGCATCGCGACCATCTGCGCGGAGTACTGCGACGCCTTCGACTCCAGGATCGCTTGGTACACCGTCATCTCCACGAAGCGCGGCAGGATCAGGTCCATCACGGTCTGCGGATCCGGCTCGAAGAGGTATTGGATCGGCGGCAGATCGTCGATGTCTTCGTCCTCGGGCACGAGCGGAAGGATCCGACGGATCGTCGGCTCCTGGCGCAGCGTGTTGATGAAGCGCGTGAACGCGAGGTGCACCTCATCGACGTTCCCATTGATGAACTCGTCGACCGCGACGCGCGCGATGACATTGGTGTCGTTCGTCGTTGGCCGGTCGGGGATGTTCGGGAACTCGGCGAGGACCGGTGCGCGCAATCGCCGCAGCGAGCCGATGCCCTTCTTGCCGACGGCGACGTAGCCGGCGTCGGGCTGGGTCTGCGCGAAGCGCAGCGCCACCCGCAGCAGGTTCACGTTCATCGGGCCCACCAGACCGCGGTCGGTGGTGATGAGCACGATCGCGACCTTGCGCACAGGGTCGCGCCGCCGTAGCAACGGGCTGACCTCCGGGTCCGCATAGGGCGCAAGCTCGTTCAGCACGGAACGCAGCTTCTGCTCGAACGGACGCGAGGCGAGAACGGCCTCCTGCGCCCGGCGCATCTTCGATGCGGCGACCAGCTGCATCGCGCGCGTGAGCTGCTGGATGTTCTTGACCGAGCGGGCGCGCCTCCGCAGGTCTCGTTCGCTCGGCACCCTAGTGGCTCGCTTCCTTTGATTGGGGCTCGGCCGGCGCGTCGGGCTTCTTGGCCTCGGCCTTCAGTGTCGCGGCCGCCGCCGCCTTTGTCTCGTCGTACGAGACGGTCTTCTTGAACTCCTCGATCATCACGCGGGCCTGCTTTTCGATCTCCGCGTCGAACTTCTTCTCCTTGGCGATCTTGTCGGCGAGCGGCTTGTACTGCGTCTCCATGAACCGGTAGAGGTCACGCTCGAAGTCCTTCACGCGTGCGGCCGGCACGTCGTCGACATAACCGTTCGACGCGGCGAAGATGATCACGACCTCCTGCACCAGCGAGAGAGGCTGGTACTGCGGCTGCTTCATGATCTCGGTGATCCGCTCGCCGCGGCGGAGCTGCTGCTGTGTTGCCTTGTCGAGGTCGGAGCCGAACTGCGCGAAGGCGGCAAGCTCGCGGTACTGCGCGAGGTCGGCCTTGAGACCCTTCACCACGGCCTTCATCGCCTTCGTCTGTGCGTCGCCCCCCACACGGGAGACCGAGAGGCCGCTGTTCATTGCTGGGCGGATGCCCTGGTTGAAGAGGTCGGTCTCGAGGTAGATCTGACCGTCCGTGATCGAGATGACGTTCGTCGGGATGTACGCGGAGATGTCGTTCGCCTGTGTCTCGATGAGCGGCAGCGCGGTCAGCGACCCGCCACCGTTCTCTTTGTTGAGGCGCGCGGCGCGCTCGAGCAGGCGCGAGTGCAGGTAGAAGACGTCACCGGGATACGCCTCGCGGCCGGGCGGGCGCCGGGTGAGCAGCGAGACCTGACGGTACGCCCAGGCGTGCTTCGACAGATCGTCGTACACGACGAGAGCGTGCTGACCCTTGTCCCGGAAGTACTCACCCATCGCGCACCCGGCGAAGGGAGCCAGGTACTGGAGCGTCGCCGGGGCGGAGGCGCCGGCGACGACGATGATCGAGTGGTCCATCGCGCCGTGCTCTTCGAGCGTCGCCGCGATCTTCGCGACCGACGACTCCTTCTGTCCGATCGCGACATAGATGCAGATGAGGTCTTGGCCCTTTTGGTTGATGATCGTGTCGATCGCGACGGCCGTCTTGCCGGTCTGCCGGTCGCCGATGATCAGCTCGCGCTGCCCCCGGCCGATCGGCGTGATCGCGTCGATGACCTTGATGCCGGTCTGCACCGGCGTGTCGACGTTCTGGCGAGCCATGACCCCGGGCGCGACCACGTCGACGGGCCGGAACTCCTTCGTGTCGATCGGTCCCTTGCCGTCGAGCGGGACGCCGAGCGGGTCGACGACGCGCCCGACGAGCTGCGGGCCGACCGCGGTCTCGACGATGCGGCCGGTGGTGCGGACCTCGCCGCCCTCTTCGATCCCGGTGTAGTCGCCGAGGATGATCGCGCTCACGGTGTCCTCTTCGAGGTTGAACGCCAGCCCGCGAACGCCCTTGCCGAAGTCGAGGAGCTCCGAGGCCATGCAGGCCGCGAGCCCGTGGATACGGGCGATGCCATCGCCGATCTCCACGACCGTGCCCACGTCCACCGACTCGGCCCGTCCTTCGAACTTCTGGATCTGCGCCTTGATGATGTCGGTGATCTCTGACGTCGTCGCCACGGTGTTCTCCCTCTAGCTCGCGAGCTCGCGTCGGAGCTCGTCCAACTGTGCCTTCAGCGATGAATCGATGAGCCGGTCGCCGACCTGGACCTTCGCGCCGCCGATGAGCGACTCGTCGACGGCGAACGTGGCGCGGATCTTCTTGCCGCTCGATCGCTCGAGACGACGCACGAGATCTTCGCGCTCGCCGGCGCTGAGCTCCTTCGCCGTCGTGATCCTCCCCTTGACGATCCCGGCGCGCCGTTCGACGAGATCGACGTACGCCGCCGCGATCTGCGGGAACAGCACGATGCGCTCACGTTCGAGGAGCAGGTCGAGCAGCGAACGGATCGCCTTCGGCTCGCCAGCCGTGGCGGCATCGATGGCTGCACGCCGCGTGCGCAAGGGGACGCCGGGATTGCGCAGCGCGCGCAGGATCTCGCCACCGAGCGCCTGGCGCAGGCGCTCGAACGACGCGGCGAAGTCATCGACGGCCTTCTCGCCCGTCGCGATCTGATAGAGCGCCTCGGCGTAGCGTCGCGCGGACGAACCGGTCAGTGCCATCAGTTCTGCTTCAGCTCCCCGCCCGCCTCGTCGAGCGACCGTTCGATAAGGGCACGGTGCTGATCGGCGGTGATCTCGCGCCCGAGGATGCGGCTGGCGGCGAGCACGACCATCGACGCCACCTCGCTCCGCAGCTGAGCCAGGGCCTGGTCGTGGAGGTGCTGAGCATCGGAACGGCCCTTCTCGCGAGTGCGGTCGGCCTCGACCTTCGCCTGGGCCGCGATATCGGCCGCAGCGGCCTCGGCCGCCTTCGTGGTCCGCTCGGCGATCGCGGCCGCTGCGCGACGCGCCTCCGCGAGGGTCTTCTCGACCTCCTGCTTCAGCTGCTCGCGCTCACGTCTGGCGGACTCGGTGAGCTCGAGGCCTTCTCGGATCTTCGCGGCGCGGCGGTCGAGCGTCGCCATGATCGGGCCCCACATGAAGCGGCGCAGCAGATAGACGAGCACGAGGAAGTTGACGATCGAGACGAGCACCCAGAACGGGTGCACGATGAGCGCGGTCGGCGACTCTTCCGCGATGAACGGGGCGAAGAGCATGCCTAGAGCGCCTTGCCCTGCAGAAGGAACGCGATGACGAACGAGAAGATGCCCAGTGACTCCGCGAAGACCACGATGATGATCCCGTTCGTGCGGATCGCGTTCGCGGCGTCGGGGTTGCGGCCCGTTGCCTCCGCGACCTTGGATGCCGCGATGCCGATACCAAGTCCGGCCCCGAGGGCCCCGAAACCGATCGCGATGCCGGCGCCAAGCCAAGCCAAGCTCATGGGTTTTCCTCCTCGCGAATTAGGCCGCGTGTGCCGCTTCGGGATGGGCCGCGTGTGCTGCTTCGGGATGGGCCGCGTGCTCCTCACCACCGTGGGACTCGAGCGCAAGGATGATGTAGAGGAGCACGAGGAATGCGAACACGAACGCCTGGATGAAGCCAATGAAGAGCTCTAGGCCGACGAACGGGAGCACGAGGCTCGGAACGAAGAGAAGCGCCGCGAGCACCGCGAGCACGATCTCGCCGCCCCACACATTGCCCCAGAGTCGGAGCGTGAGCGTGAGGACCCGGAAGAGCTCGCTGAAGAGCTCGATGATGCCCACGAAGATCATCACGCCACCCACGAGCTTGCCCTCATTGAACGCCGTGAAGTTGAACCAGCGTGTGAAGTACGAAGGGCCGTTCTGGCGGATGCCGGCGGCCTGGTACCAAATGAAGCCAGTGAGGGCCAGTCCGAGGTTCGTGTGGTAGTCCGCCGTCGGCACGTGCAGCAGCTCGATCTGTCCGACGAGCGGGATCAGGAACAGCCAGTTGCTGACGAGCGCGAACAGGAACAGCGTGCCGAAGAGCGGCAGGTAGCGCACGACCGCGGGCCCACCGGCATCCTTCATGAAGTTCACGAGACCTTGCACGACGACCTCGACGACGCCCTGAAAGCGGCCGGGCACCTCGTTCACCGCGCGCGAGGCGAGAACGCCGATGGCGATCAGGATCCCCATGACCAGCCACATCGTGAAGAGCGAGTTGGAGATGGAGATGTCCAAGGGAATCTGGATCACGCCGAGGTCCCAGCCCTTGTTGCTGTTGTCGAAGGTGATCAGCGGACTTCCGGCCTGCTCGGCGACGTGGATGTCAGCTTGACCGGGCGGCCAGTTCGGTAGGTTGCCCGTCAGCGCCGCGCCAATTACGGCGACCGCGTTCAGGAGCAGCACGACGCTGATGACCTGCCTCACTCGTTCTCCTCGCCCGACTCTTTCTTCTGCTCTCGCTCCTGGATCTCGCGTTCCCAGCGCCTGCCCGCCTCGCGCGCAGCATCGCTCGTCGGCGGCACCGGATTGCGCGCGATGTAACGCCGGATCACCACGAACATCCCCAGACCCGCGACCGCCAGACCCACCAGGATCGTCACGAGCGCGAGACTCGGAGCGGTCCCGAATTGCTCGTCGAGCTTCTGCCCCACATACGCGGCTATGAGCAGCGGCCCTCCCACGACTATCGCTACCTGGAAGCCCATGGAAAGGAGGTCGCCGCCGAAGTCGCCGGAGTCCCGCTGGGGCAATGCAGGACACAGGTTAGCGGCTAGAGCCACCCCTTGCGTCGGAAGTAAAGCACGGTGGCCGCGCCCAGAACGACCATCGCGGCGACCGATACCCAGAACAGCTCGCTCGACCCGTACGGGATCGCCTCCCAGTTCTGGCCGAAGAAGCCCGTGACGAGCGTTAGCACGAGCAGGACGGTCGCGACGCTCGTGAGCACTTTCACGACCTCGTTCAGGCGGTTCGATGCCGACGCGAGTTGAGCATCGATGACGTTCGACGAGAGCTCGCGGAACGTATCGATCTCGTCTGTCACACGCTGAATGTGGTCGTACACGTCCTGGAAATACGCTCGGCGACCGGGCTCCCGCAGCTCGCGGATGTCCCCGCGCACAAGCACGTTCAGGACGTCACGCTCGGGGGCGATCAGGTGCCGTACACGCAGCAAGTCGCGCTTGAGCTGGAACAGCTCGCGGATCGAAGTCTCATAGTCGCGCATTTCCCCGCCCACGACCATCGACTCGAGGAGATCGACGCGGTCGCCCATGGCGCTGATGACATCGAAGTACTGGTCGACGATCGTATCGAGCAGCGCGTGAAGCAGGAGCCCGGTGGTGTGGAGCTTTCCTTCGCGGAAGCGCTTCTCGACGGCCGCCCGGGCTGCGAACTCCCCCTCATGCACGGTGACGATCGCATTTGCCCTGACGAAGATGGACAGTTCGACCTCTCGCAGCACGTTTGGTGACGGCTCCTCAAGCGCGTAGAAGACGATGAAGTAATGGTCGTCGTATTCGTCGATCTTCGGCCGTTGGTGGCGATGGCGAGCGTCCTCGAGCGCTAGCGCGTGTAGCCCGAGTTCGTCCGCGGCGAGCTGCAGGTCATCACCCTGCGGATCTGTGATATCGAGCCAGCACGGCAGGTCGCGGAGCTCGGAGAGCTGGTCGGGCGGCCGCTCGCTGGTCTGTGTGGCTTCTTTGACGAGCAAGCGCGCAGGCATGGATCGAAGGCTATAACCCGCGTGGCTAGCTGGCGAAGCGCCGGACCACCCTCAGTAGCTCCGGCGCGTCGAACGGCTTCCGCAGGTACGCCTCGGCGTTGCAACGGTCGGCCTCGTGCTTCGCGTCGGTCATGCCAGTCAGGACGACCAGCGGCACGCGTCGCAGCGCCATGCGCATCTCGCGTGCGAAGGAGGGTCCGTCGACGCCGGGCATCTGGATGTCGAGTACCACCACCGACGGCGGATCGCTGTGGATCGCGCGCATCGCCTCTGCGCCGTCACGCGCCTCGACGACGCGGAAGCCGTCCTCGGTGAGGATGGCGCGCTCGGCCGCGCGCGTCGCCTCGTCGTCGTCGACGATGAGCACCGGGCGCGCGAAACGCTGGCCAATCACGAACTTCCCTTATGCACACGGCGTACCGCTCGTTCAGTCTTCTTAGACTCGCCCGCGTGCCAGTCCCACGCGGCCTCCGCGCCAGCGAAGAGGTCGTGCCCAAACTGGGCGTGAAAGCGGGATTCCCAGCACTCCGTATCGGTGCGGTGGCGAAGTACGACCGGCCCCTCGAGCACCTCTGCGGGGACCTGGATGGCCGCCGAGGGCGCCCTCTATGGGACGAGGCGCAGCGGGTAC
>JANNHF010000088.1:0-17609 GCA_031404235.1 Chloroflexota bacterium | reverse complement strand
CCCTTCTTGAGGTCGCGTTCGAGGCGTTCGAGCCGCCGTTCCACCACGCCGAGATCCGCGAGGATGATCTCGTCCTCCATGGCGCGCACGTCGCGATCTTCGGGTTCCAGCGGCGCGCCTGATGCCCGAAGTGGACCCCGGACTCCAGGAGCTGTTTCATGGTGACAACGGCCACGTGGGCCTCCCCTTTTTCCTCCGCCTCCGTCAGCTCGCTTCAGGTCGCCGACGCGCCGAGGGCGCAGGGCGAGGGCCGCAGCGATCGGGAAGGCGTGCGTGATATCGGGCGAAACGCCCGATCCGAGACGATTGTACGCGAACGACCCCCATAACGAACGAGCGGCCCGGTTTCCCGGGCCGCTCGTGGACTGCGATATCGCTGGCGCTTAGGTCAGGTTATTGCCGATGTTGCTGAAGATGTTCTGGAGCTGGCCGCGAAGGAAGATCATGGCCACGATGACTGCAATGGCGATGACAGCGATGATGAGTGCATATTCGACAAGGCCCTGACCCTCTTCGTCACGAAAGAAAGCGATCACTGAGAACCTCCTCTCCTTGCATGCTTGGCGGGCATACCGCCCACCCACCTGCGGAAAGAATAGGTTGACTCCCCTGGCCGACAAGCCCCCGGCACGCCTAACTGCGCGTCACTGATGCACCCAGGGGGACCAGTACGGCAGTACTAGCCTTCCGCCTAACGGAAGTCGGGGTGCCCCCGCGACGCGATCTCGTCGCGCAGCGATTCCAGAGCGCTTCGGGGGCGATCAGTCGGTAGGAGGTCGGGCCCCAGGGAGGCGGCGACGGCGTCGCGAAGGTCCGGGAGGGTGCAGCCGAAGAGCTCGCCGCTCGTTTCGAACTCCGCCCGCAACCGGAGGAACCCGAACGGGTTGTGCCGGGAAACATCGATCCCTTTGCAAACCTCGTCCAGCAGTGAGTACAGCGTCCGGCGGCCGTCGAGGGAGAGGCCCTCGAGCCAGGCCGACACGAGCTTCGCGGCGCGCTCGTCCACATGACGATTCTTGCATTCACACTGGTGCGGCATGCGCATCCCTCGCGCCGCGGGCGTGGTCGCTGTCGCCAGCGCGGTCCTCGTCCTCATCGTCGTCGTCGCCACGGTCGTCATCGGGCGCCTGCCGTCGCAGGCGCGAGCAACACCGAGCGCCTCGACGACAGTCGGCGCGCCGTCGCCGAGCACGAGTGGGTCGCCGACCCCGAGCGCCTCCCCGACCCTCGGCCGTGCAGCGACCGCGGTACCGACGACGGCCGCCCCGACGCCTCGGGTGTTTGCGACCATAAACCCCGCGCAGCTTGAGGAGGTCGTGCCGGCGCAGACCCGCGGGATCGGTCAGCCGACGGGCGACTGGGTCTTCATGCTTCGCCGCTCGACGCTATTTGGTTCCTTGCCCCATTCGCCCGGTGCCGAGCAGATCGCGGCGACCGATCACTCCGTCGATAGCCTGACCCTCGTGCCGCTCGCGGGACAGCGGACGCGGGCCGTCACGGTCGCGACCTTCCTCTCGGATCTGGGCGGCGGGATCGCCGCCACGAATCTCATCGGCGCTCAGCTCTCACCAGATGGGAGTCGCGTCGTGCTGTCGGTCGGAGTGAAGGGTCCGCAGGGCGGAGAACGACTGGGTCTCGTGATCATCGACCTCGCGAGCGGGAACATGTTCAACCTGACAACGGATCCGTCCTATCACGACGACACACCGGCATGGAGTCCCGACGGCAATTGGATCGCGTTCAGCCGACGGACGGTGAAGGATGGCCGCGACGCGGCGGTCTGGATCGTCGCGACGACGCCCGGCTCGCAGCCGCGCGCTCTCATGGGTCCACAGGTCGACCAGCCGGGCCGAAGGACGTATATCTACGGATGGACGCCGGGCGGTCGGCAGCTCGCCATGACACGCGGCCATGATGGCATCGAGTTCGCGGACCCTTTCTTCAGCGGCATCTGTGGCATCCCATCCTTCCCCTGCGCCCCGCCACCCATGACGTCGTTCAACGGCGCGGTCTCGGGATCCCGCGACGTCGTGGACTGGCGGACGAAGACTCCGCAGTTCGTCGGCGCGTTCTCGGAGGTGCCGCGAGGGACGGGCGCGCTGCCGGCGATCGCGGTGGCCGACGGACCCGCAGCGTCGCCACGCGTCATCGTGCGGTCAGCAGCGAGTCCGAGTCGATCGCTGCTCCGGCCACGGTGGCGCCCGGGGTCTGACGAGGTGCTCTACCTGGACTCAACAACGCCACTCGGTGCGGGAGAACACAAGCTGGTGGTCGTCGACACGAGCTCGGGCACCTCGCGCCAGGTTGCGGCCCGAGGTTTCCCGATGTTCGCGGAGTGGACTCCAGACGGCTCCGCCATCGCATGGGTCGAGGCTGTCGGAGTCGGCTTCGCGGTGCGAGTCCTGAACGTCGATGGGTCGGGCGAGCGTGTGATCCACGGTGGCGGAGGCATACCCGAGGCGGACGTCACCACACTGGACTTCGGTACGCTTCGCTTCTAGTGACCGCCGTGAACGTGCGCTACATGGTCGATGACGTCGACGCGGCGGTCGCGTTCTACACGAAGCATCTCGGCTTCACGCTCAACTCGAATGCCGCGCCAGCGTTCGCAGACGTGACGCGTGGCGAGCTTCGACTTCTCCTCAGCGGCGCCACCAGCTCGGCTGGGCGTGCGATGCCGGACGGGCGCCGGCCAGCCGCCGGCGGCTGGAGTCGTTTCCAGCTCGTCGTCGACGACATCGCGGGCGAGGTCGCTCGGCTGCGCGCCGCCGGCGTGAAGTTCCGGAACGAGATCACGAGAGGTCCGGGTGGTTCGCAGATCCTGGTGGAGGATCCGTCCGGCAACGTCATCGAGCTGTTCCAGCCGCGCGGCTAGGCGCCGCGCTTGCAGAACTCAGCAACGGTCGCTGCGACATCGTCGCGCGGCACGCGGTGGAGACGTGCGTCGGGAAGCGACGCCAGCATGCGTGCGCCGTACTCGCGCATGATCGCGCGCCGATCGAGAAGGACGACGGCGCCGCGGTCGGTCCGCGTGCGGATGAGCCGGCCGAAGCCCTGACGCAGGCGGAGCGCCGCCTGCGGTACCTGGAACTCCGCGAACGGGTCCTCGTAGCGCTCGGCGCGCCCCTGGACGAGCGGATCGTCGGGGACGGCGAACGGCAGGCGGGCGATGACCACACAGCGCAGCAGATCGCCCGGGAGATCCACGCCTTCCCAGAAGGACTGGGTCCCGAGAAGGACCGCACGTCCCGCGGCGAACCTCTCGAGGAGCGCGCGGCGTGATCCATCGATGCCCTGCGTGAGCACGGCGATGCCCGTCTCTTCCAGCGCGCCCAAACGAGCGGCGACGTCGCGCATCGAGCCGTGCGCGGTGAAGAGGACCAGGGTCCTTCCGTCGAGAGCGCGGCCGATCTCGGTGATCGTCTGCGCGGTCTCTTCGGCGAAGGTCGGCTCCGATGGAAGCGCGCCGTCGTCAGGCACGACGAGGATCGCCTGCTCGTCGTAGCGGAACGGCGAACCGAATGCTCGAGCGTCGCCGATGTCGGTGAGGCCGAAGCGCTCGAGCGCGAAGCCGAACGAGCCGGCCACCGAAAGCGTCGCCGACGTGAAGACCGCCGAGCGGCGCGACGTGACGAGGCCTCGCCGTAGCGCGTCGCCGAGGTAGGACGGGGCGACGCGGAGCGAGACCGCTCCGCCGGACGCGCGCTCGATCCACACGATGTCGCCGCCGCGCGGCTGGTGGACGCCGCGTGAAAGCGCGAGCCGTACCCCACCAAGCTCGGCGAGCGCCGACCGCAGATCGGCCTGCTCGTCCTCGTCGGTCGTGACCGAACCCAGGCGCTCGGCGACCACCGCGATCCCTGCGAGCGCGTCGGCGAGGCGCTCGGAGGCGAGCTCGACCGGGAGCCAGCGCTCGTCGCTCGCGCGCACGCCGGCGGTGACGCGAAGCTTGTCCTCGGTCGGGCCGAGCGGCTCGAGCACGGCGGCAAGCGCGGCAAAGACCTCGCCGCCGCGCTCGTGAGCCGAAGCGATCTCGCGGCGCAGCTCTTCGGCAACGAGCGCGCGCTCGTCGCGCATCGCGGACGTTACCGCCGGCGAATGGGAGACGCGCTCGAGCGCGCGGCGCATCGAACGATCCTCGAGCGCGAGACCGAAGGCATCCGTGGCGACGTCTTCCAGGCGATGCGCTTCGTCGACGACGAGGTGGTCGGTCTCTGGCAGGAGCACACCGCCCATGCGCGCGTCCTGCAGCAGCAGCGCGTGATTCGTCACGACGATCCCCGCGCGCGCGGCCGCCTCGCGCGCGCGCTGCAGGTAGCAGCCGCCGGCGACGCGTGCGCAGCGGCGGGCGTCACAGCTTTCGTCGTCGGCCGACACGCGGCCCCACAGGTCGCTCTCCGTTCCGAAGAGGTTGAGCTCGGCGCGATCGCCGCTGGCCGTCGCGGTGCGCCAGACCAGCGTCTTCAGGAGGAGCCGGGCCTCGTCACGCGTGGCGACCTGGCCGCGGAACGATTGCCAGCGGCGCGGGCACAGGTAGTTGGATCGGCCCTTGAGCACGGCGATCTCGACCGTCGACCCGAGCGCCGCCTGCAGCGCGGGGAGGTCCTTCCGCACCAGCTGGTCTTGAAGGGGCAGCGTGTGCGTGCTCACGATCACACGTTCTCCGATGAGCGCGCGCCCGACCGCGGGCACGAGGTAGGCGAGCGACTTCCCCACTCCCGTGCCGGCCTCGGCGAGCAGCGCGCCGCCGTCGCGGAAGGCGCCCTCGATCGCCGCGGCGAGCGCGCGCTGCTGCGGGCGGTCCTCGTAGCCGGCGAGTCCGCGCGCGAGCGGGCCGTCGGGCCCGAACACCGCAGCGACGGTCACCCCTGCGCCCGCGACTCCCGCCGCTCGCACCCTGAGCGGGGTCGCGAGACGCGATGGCTCCCACGCGCCGCGCACCGCCCCGCGCAGCGCTCCCGCGAAGAACGCCGCATACGCCGGGCCGAGGAGCGGTGCGAATGCCTGCATCTCTTCGAGCACCGCGACCGGCAGCTCACGAGCCCGACGTCCGAGATCAGCGAGCACGGCGGCGCAGGTCAGCGCGTCGTCGAGCGCACGGTGGGCCGCCTCGGGGCGGATGCCCGCGTCGGCGGCGAGCGCCTGCAGCGCGTAGGTCGGCGCCGACGGCATGAGGATCGACGCGAGCTCCGCGGTATCGAGCCGCTCGAACGGCCCGATCGAGGCGCGCTCGAGGAAGGCGAGGTCGAAGCCGACGTTGTGGCCCGCGACGGGAACTCCGCCGACGAGCGACGCGAGGCGGCTGACGACCGACTCGAGAGCGGGCGCGCCGGCCAGGTCGACGTCGCGGATGCCGGTGAGGCGCGTGATGGCCGGGCCGACGCCCACGCCGGGATCGACGAACGTGCTGAACCGCTCGCCGAGCGTGGTGGAGCCGTCCTCTTCGATGCGCACGCGCACCGCGCCGATCTCGATGACGCGGTCCGACTCCGGGTCGAACCCGGTGGTCTCGATGTCGAGGGCTACGAGCTCCAGAGCTTCGCCGATCTAGCCGCGGCCGAGCCGCGGGAGAGCTACGGGTATATGCCGCGGGTCAGCGTGGCCTCGGCCACGCGCGCGACGGCGACCATATACGCGGCCGTCCGCATGTCGACCTTGTTCTTCTTCTGCATGTCGAGGACGTCGTTGAACGACTTCACCATCACTTCTTTGAGCCGCGCATTGATCGTGGCCTCGCGCCAGAACAGGTTCTGCAGGTCCTGCACCCATTCGAAGTACGAGACCGTCACGCCGCCGGCGTTGCAGAGGATGTCGGGAATGAGGAAGACGCCCTTGTTGAACAGGATGCGGTCGGCCTCCGGGCTCGTCGGCCCGTTCGCGGCCTCGGCCACGATCTTGGCTTTGATGCGCGGCGCGTTCTGCTCGCCGATCTGGTTCTCGATCGCGGCCGGGATGAGGACGTCGCAGTCGAGCTCAAGGAGCTCGGAGTTCGAGACCTTCTCGGTGCCGGGGAATCCCGTGACCGAGCCTGTCTCGCGCTTGTAGGCGTCCACCTTCAGCGGATCGATCCCCTTGGGGCTGTAGATGCCGCCGCTCGTGTCGGACACCGCAACGACCTTGGCGCCGATCTCCGCCATGAGCTTCGCCGAGAACGAACCCGCGTTGCCGTACCCCTGCACGACCACACGCGTGCCCTCCAGGTCGAGCCCGAGGTGTTTCGCCGCCTCGATGATCGTATACACCGCGCCCCGCGCGGTCGCCTCGTTGCGACCCTCGCTGCCACCGATCGAGAGCGGCTTGCCGGTGACGACGGCGAGGGCCGTATAGCCCTTGTGCATCGAATACGTGTCCATGATCCAGGCCATCGTCTGCGCGTTCGTGTTCACGTCGGGTGCCGGGATATCGCGATCGGGACCGATGAGAATCTCGATCTCGGTCGTGTACCGGCGCGTGAGGGTCTCGAGCTGCTGGGCGCTCATCGTCTTCGGATCGCAGATGACGCCGCCCTTCGCTCCGCCGTACGGGATGCCGACCACCGCGCACTTCCACGTCATCCACATCGCCAGCGCCTTGACCTCACCCAGCGAGACGGACGGGTGATACCGGATGCCGCCCTTGCCCGGCCCGCGCGTCGTGTTGTGCTGCACGCGATATCCGGTGAACACCTTGACGACGCCGTCGGCCATGCGCACCGGAAAGTGCACGATCAGCTCGCGCTGGCACTCGGCCAGGATGGCGCGCATGTTCGGGTCGAGGTGCAGCTTGTCCGCCGCGATCCCGAACTGCTCGAGCGCGACCGACCATGGATCGCGCTGGGTGTGATCGATGACGGCTGACTTCAAGGCCACGGTGTCCTCCTAATATCTCGCGCCGGTGATCTTTTCGATGACGAGCCAATCGTTCGTGGTGCGGCCCGGAGCGTAGGCGCTGTTCCAGTTCTTCAGCACGACACGGCGGAAGCCCTGCGCGACGAGCGTCTCGCGCCAGGAGCGTAAGCCTCGTGTCACGAAGGGGGTGAGGCGAACGTTCACGCTCGGTACGAGCAAGCCCTCAAGGTGCCGCTTGCGCTCCAGCAGTGGGACCTCCAAGAGCGACTCGCCGTCGACCTCCAGGAGATCGAATGCTGCGAAGATCAGGCGCGTGCTCGCGCTGCGCATGAAGGCGTTGCCCTCCCCGTCGAGCTCGAGCTCCGCTTCGTCGCGCCAATCGGATACGAGGACACCGTCGATGACCGCCGTGCCACAGCGCGCCTCGGCCACGATCGCGTCGTACAGTTCTCGCGGCCCTTCGACCTCGCCGCCGTAGCCGACGAAGTGGGGCCCGCCGTATCCCACGCGGGCGAGCGCACGCGTCCCCTCCCAGTCCGGCTCGAGGATGTGATTCGACAGCTCCGCGCGCTCGCGGGCGTAGCGAGGTCGCTGCGGCGCGAGATCCGCGCCCAAAACGGTCTTCAACTAAGCCGAGTATCCCACCCTCTTGACAGTCAGAACAGACGTTCTAAGATGCGAACACCCGTTCGATACTGCTTTTAGGAGCACACAAATGGCCGTGATGAGCGCGTTCGCTACTCGAGTTGCCCTTCCCCCACGCCACACGCCGGCGGCGTCCGCCTGGCGGATGCCGCCGCGCGTGTACTCACCCCTCGCACCCCGCCGCCTCGCCGGCCCAATGGCCGTGCCAGCTTCGGAGGCCGCGAGTAGTGGGCGCGGATCACCGCTGTCATTCCTGCCAATCAAGCGATAAGGGGAGCCGGGATCCGGCCGAGCCCCAGTCACCGAGGGCCCCCGCGCGCGAGGGGCCCCGTCCCGAAGGGATGGGGTTTCGCGCGTAGAGAGGGTTTCGGTGACTGGGGCGAGGCGGCAATGATGCGCGGTTAGCGCGCCTTCTTCTCGCCGTCTTCGCCGTCGCCGCGCGCGAACGCCGCGAGCGGCGCGGCGAGGGAGGCGAACTCGGCCGGGATGATCCATTTCGTCGACGGCGACGCGCCGATCTGCTTCAGCGTGTCGAGGTACTGAAGTGTCATCGTCCGCGCGTCGGCGTGGTTCGCCGTGTTGTTGATCTGATCGAGCGCGAGCGCGAAACCCTCCGCCCGCAGGATCGCGGATTGGCGAGCGCCCTCGGCCTGAAGGATGTTCGACTGCTTGTCGCCCTCGGCCACGAGGATGGCGGCCTGTTTCTTACCCTCGGCGTCGAGGATCGCTGCGCGCCGACCACGCTCGGCTGCCATCTGACGGTTCATGGCGTCCTGGATCTCGCGCGGCGGCGTGATCTCGCGGATCTCGACGGTCGTCACCTTCACGCCCCAGCGCTGGGTCACGTCGTCGAGCTTGACGCGAAGCACGCTGTTGATCTGCTCTCGCTTGGCGAGCACGTCATCGAGCGGGATATCGCCGATCACGGCGCGGAGCGTCGTCGTAGCGATGCCTTGCACGGCGGTCCGGAAGTTCTGCACCTTGAGCACGGAGTCGGCGGCCTGATCGACTCGCTGGTAGATGAGGAAGTCGATGGTGATCGGCGCGTTGTCCTTCGTGATGCAGGTCTGTTCCGGGATCTCGACGACGAACTCGCGCAGGTCGACGGTCTGCGAGGTCTGGATCGGCGGCGGGAAGAGCAGCACGAGGCCGGGACCGGCGATCCCCGACACCTGATTGAACTGCCCGAAGGTCAGCACGACGAGGCGCTGGTACTGCGGCACGATGTGCACCACCGCGCGCAGGAGCATGATCGCCGCGACAGCCAGGAAGATCGCAATGGTTAGGCTCAGGTCCATCAGGACGCTCCCCTTTTCTCAGGCAACTCTTTCGCCGGTTCAACGATAAGCCGCAGCGCGTCGACGCGCTTTACGCGAACAGGACTCCCCTGCGCGATCGGTGCCCCCTCGCTCACGGCGGTCCAGTCCTCACCTCCGACGTAGGCGATACCGGTCACGCTGATGTCGCTCCGAGCGACGCCCGTCGCGCCGAGCAGAGACGCGCCGCCGGTGGGGACGAACACACCGCGAGCGCGGACCGCCAGACGCGCGATCGCGAAGAAGAACGCTCCGGTGAGGCCGACGACCACAGCGATGACGATCGGGTCGACGGTGGCGCGAACACCGGGGAAGGTCGGCCGCAGCGGCGGGAAGATGATGATCGTCCCGATCAACAGAGCTGCGATCCCACCGGCCGTGAGGATGCCGTGGCTCGCGATCTTGATCTCCGCGACGAAGAGCGCGACGGCGAAGATCATGAGCGCGATGCCGGCCGCGTTCGCGTCGAGCGTGCCGAAGGCGAAGAGCGCGAGGACGATCGCGATCACGCCGACGACGCCCGGGAAGATGAGGCTCGGATTCGAGAGCTCGAAGATGATCCCGTACGTCCCGATGGTGAACAGAAGGACGGCAACCTGCGGATCCACGATCAGATGGAGGAGCGTTTCCAAGGGGTTCGGTCCGCTGTCCTCAAGGGCGGCGCCCTTCGTCGCGAGCGTCACGGCGCCGCGAGTGGTCGTCACCTGTCGACCGTCGGCGCGATCCACCAGGTCGCGCACGTCGGTCGCGATGAGGTCGACGACCTTGAGGCTGACGGCCTCATCCGCGCCGATGCTGACGCTCTTGCGCACCGCATCCTCGGCCCACTTCTCGTTGTGCCCGCGCGCACGGGCGATGTTGATGATCTGCGCCGCGGCGTCGTTCTCGGCCTTGGCGCGGAGATCGCCCTGGATGTCGCCACCCGATGCGTCCACGGGGTGCGCCGCGCCGATGTTCGTCGTCGGGGCCATCGCCGCGACGTGCCCGGCGAGCGTGATGAAGGTGCCCGCCGACGCCGCGCGCGCGCCGGGGGGCGCGACATAGGTAAGGATCGGCACGCCGGCGTTCAGCATCCGTCCGGTGATCTTGTAGGTCGAGTCGATGAGGCCGCCCGGCGTATCGATCACCAGGACGACCGCCGCGACCTTCCGCTCCTCCCCCTCGTCCACCAGACGATCGACGTATCGGGCGGTGATGGGGTTGATGACGCCCTCGATGTGTCCGACGAGGACCGTGTGGGCGTCGTCCGCGGCGAACGCCATGCCGGAGACGCCGAGCGCCATCGCGATGACCGAGGCGAGGCGCAACGCGATGCGCATGGTTCGAGGATAGACCCGCGGTCAGCGCTCGATGCGCAGCCGCACCGGCGCGCGTCCCCGCTCGACGTACCAGTCCGAGACCCACTCCGCGCCGTACTTGGCGCGGAAGAGCTCGACGACATGTCGCAGCGCAGCTGCCTCGTCGACGATCGGCTCGTTCACCGCGGAGATCTCGTTCGTCCCCACGCGGATCCGGCAGTGCGGGTCGCGCCGGAGGTTGCGGTACCAGTCCGAACTGTGGTCGGTACGTAGCCAGACGACGCCGTCCTCGTACGCGCACCACACCCTCGCCTCGTGGGGGCCGCCGGTCTTCCGTCCGCTCGTGACCAGCACGATCTCTTCGGCGTCGCCGAGGGCTTTCTCTGGCGCTGGCCCCACGCCTCAGACCATCGCCGCGCGAAGCTGCGGAGCCAGGCGCGTGAGCGCCGCTTGTTGATGCTCCCGGTATGCCGGCGTCCAGCCGTGACCACCCGGGAAGCGCTCGATGAGCGTTTGTGGGGCAGCCTCGGTGAGCGCGACGACCGTGCGCGGTGTATCGACGAAAGCGTCGTGGTCCGCGAGGAGGACGCCGAGCGGGCCCCGCCAACCACGGATCGTCGGCGTGCGATCGACCTTGAGCAGATCGCGCGCGAGCTCGCGCCCCGCGCGCGCGTCGGCCAGCAGAAGGTCGGCCTGATCGTGCGCGAGGTGCTCGGCGTCGACCTGCGCCGCCTCCGCGAACAGCCGGCGATGCAGCATCGACAGCGTCGTGCTCCGGCGTACCGGGCCCCACAGCGCACCGGCCGGCGACACGAGAACTGCGAGCTGGGCGCGGATGAGCGGTCGGATCAGCTCGGGACGAAGGAACGGCGTGTGCAGCAGCAGTGCCGCGACGCGGCCCGGAGCGCTCTCCGCCAGCGCAAGTGCGATGGCGGTACCCGAACAGAGCCCACCGACCGCCACGCGGTCAAGACCACGCGCTTCGAGCAGGTCCAGTGCCCACTTCGCATACGCGAGCGCGGTATGCGGCGATCCGAGTGGCACGACGCCCGCGCAGCCGGGCAGATCGGGCGCGAGCACCCTGAAATGCGGTTCGAGGGCCGGCAGCCAGGCGCCGAAATTGTGGCTCGAGCCGTTCCAGCCATGGAAGAGCAGGAGCGGCGGGCCGTCGCCCATGCCTACCGGATCCCGACTGGCGTCCGGTCGCGCCGGCTCCCTAGTGCCACTTCGTCCGGCCCTCGCGGTCGGAAGGCCACTCCGCGTCGGCATCGTCGACCAGCAGCACGAACTGCCCCGCCCAGTGCGGAGCCGGGTATGCGCCGTCGTTGCGGTCGATGTTGATGCCGGAGACCACACCCGCATAAACAAATCGCAACCACCACTCGTCGCCGTACCACTCGTCCAGCCCGAGCGGTTGGCCGGTCTGGAACCCGGGCGTGCGGTACTTGTCCGGACGGCGGCTCGCGGTCTCCGGTCGCATGTCCCCGCGCTGCGGATCCTGCACGACGACCTGGCTGATCGTGTTCGCCGGATCGTCGTAATACGTGCCGAACGCGCCGGTGAAGCCGATGAGCAGCGGATCGTGCTGGCCCGCGAGCGAGATGACGTGGACCGGTTTCCCGCTGCGGACCAGCCAGTACACGGCGGACTTCGTCGCCTCTTCGCGCGAGCCGAAGCGGTAGTAGTGGTAGTTATTGTTCGGGTCGAGCCGCTTCTGGATCGTCGCGATCGCGACCGGATCGAGGCCGGGGTCGCGGCTCTTGTTGTACGGCCTCGCCGCCGCGAGGATCTGCTCCGCGGTCATTTGATCCTGTTTGGCGGTGTAGTTCTGCACGATGCGGATGCTCGCGGCCGCACAGGCCAGCGGATCGCCGGTCGGGTTCTCGAATTCCGTGAACCACTTCACGTCGGTGAGGCGGTCACCCATCGTCTTGAATTTGTGCTCGTACCGGTGTGTGTCGCGGCCGACCGTTACGGAGAGCGCAGCGACATAGTCCGTCGCTCCGCGAAGCAATCCCTGGCACCCGAGCGCGCCCTTCGTCCCGGTGGGCTCGAGAGACGCCGCGCACGCAAAGCCTGGATCGGGCGTGAGCAGCAGGGCAGCCTTCTGCACCTTCTCGGTCGACTCCCATGACACGCGCATGAATCGCGCCGCTTGGGTGCAACAGGTGTCGTGCGTGAACTTCACGTCCGGCGCCTTCGCGGTCGGCGACGCGGCCGGAGTCGGCGTCGCTCCGACGCCCACGTCAGCCGGGCCGTCGCGCAGGATGAAGCCGCCGACCGTGATGGCGAACACCAGACCGACCATCACGACGACCGCCTGACCGAGACGCTCTGTGGGCGAGTACATCCTGCTTACAGAGATAATCCTCGCACCTCGTGCAGGACATCCATCCGATCTCCCCGGTTCGACACGCACTTGTCGACAAGCGCGTCCGCGTACCGGCCTCGAAAAGCATCGCGAACCGCGAGCTGGTGCTCTCCGCCATCGCCCACGGACGCTCGCGGCTGGAGCTGGGCCCCCTGGATCCAGGCGCCGACGTGCGCGCCATGGCGACGGCGCTGGCCCAGATGGGCTACGCCGTCCGCTGGGACGGGACGACGATCGCGGTCACGGGATCGGGCGAGGCGCAGCCCGCGAACGACGCCAAGGTCGACGCGCACGACGCCGGTACGGTGGCGCGCTTCGGCGCCGCCCTCGCGGCACTTGGACAGCGCGAGGTCCGGATCGATGGGTCGCCCCGGCTTCGCGCACGTCCGATCGCGACGCTGGTGAACGCGCTCCGGACGATCGGGGCGACGATCGACGCCGACACGCTGCCTCTCACGATCCGGGGTCCGCTGGTCGGCGGCCAGGTGGACGTGCCCGGATATGAGTCGAGCCAGTTCGCGTCCGCGCTGCTGCTCGTCGGCGCGCGCATGCGCGACGGTCTGCATCTCCGCATCGTTGGTTCGCTCGTGTCGGCACCGTTCGTGGATCTCACCCTGTCGGCGCTCGGGTCGCGCGGCGTCCGCGTGGAGCGGCCGTCGCAGCGCGATCTCGTCATCGGCCCGCAGAAGGTGAAGGGCCGCTCGCTCGAGATCCCCGGGGACGTCACCGCGGCGACCTATCCCGCGGCGGCGGCCGCGATCCTCGGCGGCTGGGTGACGATCACGAACGCACGCGCGCGCGTCGAGCCCGGCGGCCAGGGCGACGCGCGGTTCTTCGAGCTGATAGAGGACATGGGCTGCAACGTCCAGCGCCACGGCGACAGCGTCACCGTGCGGCGCGACGGGCAGCTTCACGGGATCGTCGCGAACGTCATGGACTGCTCGGACACCTTCCCCACTCTCGCGGTGATCGCGACGCAGGCCGACACGCCCACGGAGCTCACGGGCATCGCGCACACCCGTGCGCAGGAGAGCGACCGCGTCGCCGCGGTCGCGGCCGGCATCGTGGCGCTCGGCGGACGGGCGCAGGCATACCGCGACGCGATCCGCATCGAGCCCGTGCCGCTGCACGACGGGGTCGTCGACGCGGCGGGCGACCATCGGATCGCGATGGCGTTCTCGGTGCTGGGCCTGCAGGTGCCGGGCGTGGCGATCAAGGGCTGGTCCGCGGTGGGCAAGACCTTCCCCGATTTCTACGAGGTGCTGAAGCAGCTGTCGCGATAACGAGCCGCGAGGACGCCGAACGCGGCTAGGCCCGCCGCCGGTCGCGCCACAGCGACCACGCCGAAGCGACAAGCACGATGACCGCGACCGCGTCGATGACTACGCCGTCGAGAAGCAGCGCGGTGGTGCCGTCCGAACTCTGCGTGTACAGCGCAGCGCTGAAGAGGACCGCCAGCGCCAACACGAACACAAGCACGCGAGCCGCGCTCCAGATCACGAGTCGAGCCTACCGCGCACCTCTGCGGCTTGCGCCAGCAGCTTGCGCACGGCATCCCGATCGCGATCGGCTACCGCGCTCTCGATCTCCTGCAGCGCCGTTCGCAGCGCAGCCAGCGCAGCGACGACGTGCCCCGGGTTCGCAGTGAGCAGCTGCTCCGCCAGGTCGAGTGGTGTCCCGGCGAGCCGCGTCGTGTCCCGGAACCCCGGACCCGCGAGCGGCAGCAGTGGGCCCACCGCCGCGCCGGTGACCGCGAGGGCACTCGCGACCGCGAGAGGCGCGGAGAGCAGGAACGCCATCGCGCGGTCGTGCACCTCGGCCGAGCACACCGTCGCGCTGCCTCCCGCGTCACGCGCGACCGTTCCCGCGACGGCCATCGCGGCCGCGTCCGATCGTGCGGTCGGGACGATCAGGAATGGCCGGCCGCGAAACAGGTCGGCGCGCGCCGACGCGAACCCCGCGGTCGCCGCACCGGCCATCGGATGCATCCCGACGATGCGAGCCGCGGCAGGCGCCGTTTCGGCGAGTGCGGCGACGGCGGCCCGGAGCGAGCCCACATCCAAGAGCACCGTCGCGCCGGCGCGATCACATAGCGCCGCCAGGGTCGTGACAACTGCAGCGAGCGGTGTCGCGACGATCACGACGTCCGAGGGCAGCAGATCGTCCAAGCGGTCGACCGTGTCGATGCCCACCGCCCGCGCCGCGTCACGGGCCGCCTCGCTGATATCGAAGGCGCGCACGCGGTGTGAGGGTCGCAGCGCGAGCGCGAGCGAGCCTCCGATGAGACCGAGGCCCGCGACGGCGATGTTCAAGCCGGCGCCGCGTCCGGGACGCCCCGGCCCACCGCACGCGCCACCGCATCGGCCCGCCCGACCAGCGCCGCGAAGTTCTCGAACGTGAGCGACTGGAAGCCGTCGGAGAGGGCATGGTCGGGGCTCGGATGCACCTCGATGATCAGCCCATCCGCTCCGGCTGCCACCGCCGCCAGCGCCACGGGCGCAACGAGGTACCACTTCCCCGTGCCGTGCGAGGGATCGGCGACGACGGGGAGGTGCGACAGCCGTTTCAGCAGCGGGATCGCGTTCACGTCGAAGGTGTTGCGCGTGTACTTCTCGAACGTGCGGATCCCGCGCTCGCACAGGATGACGTTCCGGTTGCCGCGCACGAGCACGTACTCCGCGGACAGCAGCAGCTCCTCGACCGTCGCGGAGTTGCCGCGCTTGAGCAGCACCGGCTTTGGCTGATCGCCCACCTCGTCCAGCAGCGCGAAGTTCTGCATGTTGCGCGCGCCGATCTGCAGGCAGTCGGCGACGCGCGCCACGGCCTCGACGTCGCCTGGTGTGAGGACCTCGGTCACGATCGCGAGGCCCGTCTCCGCCCGCGCTTCCTCGAGTATCTCGAGACCCGCCGCGCCGAGGCCGCGGAAGTTGTACGGCGAGGAGCGCGGCTTGAATGCGCCGCCACGCAGGATCGTGGCGCCCGCGGCGCGCACGGCCCGCGCGGTCGCCAGGGTCTGCTCCCGCGACTCGACCGAGCATGGGCCGGCCATGATCGCGAGCGGGGCGCCCGCGCCGACCGGGACCGATCCGATGCGCACGACGGTGTCCTCGGGGATCACCTCGCGCGACGCGAGCTTGAACGGCCGGCTGACCGGCACGACCTCCGCAACGCCCGGCAGCGACTCCACCGCCTCGGCCGCGGCGCGCGAGGTCGCTCCGAACGTGCCGATCGCCATGCGCTCTGCTCCGGGCAGCGGGACCGGCGTGATGCCGAACTCCTGGATCCGCGCGACGACCGCATCGATCTCCTGCTGCGACGCACCGTGCTTCATCACGACGAGCACTACGACGCTCCGCCCGCGCCGTCGGCCGGAAGCTCCACGGCCCACGCGGGGCGCAAGGCCCTCGCCCCGCGCAGGAACGCGTGGCGGATCTCCTTCTGCGTCTTCGGGGTATTCCAGGCGATGAGCACGCGCACGCACATCCCGAGCGCACCGGGCACGGGGATCTCGCGTCCGCAGATGAGCGGCACGTCGGTCCAGCCAAGTCCCGCGCGCGCGGCATCCGCCGGGACCGACGCGTCGAGGTCCGGCGTCACGGTGAACCACACGTAGCCGATGTCGTCCGGGCGGAGACCGTTGAGCTCGGTGAGGATGCGAAGCAGCTCCGCCGTGGCGTCGAAGATCGCCTTTGCGTCATTCGCGCGGGCCGTGGTCGCACCGCGCACGCCGCGCACAGCCATCAGGATCGCCCCGCGGCCGCGAGCGACGCGACGAACTCGCGCAGCTCGTCGGCGCGCCGCGCCGCCGGCGCGTTCGTCACGACGTCGATCGCAGCGCTGCCAACGACGATGCCGTCAGCGATACCGCGCAACGCCGATACATGGTCGGGTGAGCTGATGCCGAAACCGACGGCGATCGGCAGGCTCGTGTGGTGCCGGACGCGGCCGACGAGCTCTTCGACGTCCGACGTTAGGGCGCGGCGAGCGCCGGTCACGCCGGTGAGCGACACGCAGTAGACGAAGCCGCGCGAGCGTGGCAGCAGCTTGGCGAGGCGGTCGCTTGGCGTGGTCGGCGCGTAGAGGTCGATGCGGAGCAGGCCGGCCGGCGCGAGCGCGAAGTCGAGTTCAGCGCTTTCCTCGGCCGGCATGTCGGGAACGATGACACCGGCAACGCCCGCGCGCGCCGCGTCCCTGGCGAAGCGCTCGAAACCGTACTGCATGAATGGATTGGTGTAGCCCATGAAGAGCACCGGCGCGTCGCGCTCGCGCACGACCGCGGCTGCCTCCGACAGGCAGTCACGGAGCGTGGTGCCATCGCGCAGCGCGGATTCGCTCGCGCGCTGGACGGTCGTGCCATCCGCGAGCGGATCGCTGAAGGGGACGCCGAGCTCGAGGACGTCCGCGCCGCCGTCGAGCGCGGCGCGTAGGAGCACGCCCGTGGCTGCGCGGTCCGGATAGCCGACGGTGAGATACACGACTATCGCGAGGCGGTCCTCCGCGCGCGCGCGAATGAAGGCACGCTCCAAACGCAGCGCTCCCGTGACGGCGACGCTCACTTCCGCCCCGACGCGCGCAGCACCGATTCGAGGTCCTTGTCGCCGCGACCCGACAGGCACACGAGCACGTCCGTGTCGGCGCCGTGGCGCACGCGGATGTGCGCGAGGTCGGCGATCGCGTGAGCGGGCTCGAGCGCCGGAATGATCCCCTCGGTCCGCGAGAGCAGACCGAATGCCTCGAGCGCCTCAGCATCGGTCCGCGAGACGTACTCCACGCGACCGGTGTCATGCAGGAACGCGTGTTCCGGCCCGACCCCCGGATAGTCGAGGCCGGCAGAGATCGAGTGCGTTTCGCTGATCTGACCGTGTTCGTCCTGCAAGACGTAGCTGCGCGTCCCGTGCAGCACGCCGACGCGGCCGCCGCCGATCGACGCGGCATGCTTGCCGCTCTCGAGGCCCAGGCCGCCCGCCTCGACGCCGCGAAGCCTCACCTCCGGGTCATCGAGGAACGCGCTGAAGATGCCGATCGCGTTCGACCCGCCCCCGACGCAGGCCACGACGAGGCTCGGCAGCGCGCCCACGCGCTCGAGCCACTGCGCTCGCGCCTCGCGGCCGATGACCCTTTGGAACTCGCGCACCATCGCCGGATACGGGTG
>JANNHF010000087.1:0-1919 GCA_031404235.1 Chloroflexota bacterium | reverse complement strand
TGCGCGACGGAGAGTCGGTCCACGTGCGCTCAGACACCGGCGAGGTCCGCGCGCGCGTGCACGTCGCGCCGATCCGGCCGCGCAACGTGCAGATGTTCTTCCCCGAGGCGAACCCGCTCATCGCGGCCGGCCGCCGCGACGAGGTCGCGCTCGTCCCCGACTACAACGCCGTCGTCGAGGTGCGGCGGGCCGCGCAGTAGACTGATAGTGGAATCCACTATCGACGGCGAGGTGTGGTAGTGAAGGGCAAGCAACCCGCGCGAACGAAAACGCCACCGGTGAGCGTCGCGGTAACACGGGTCCAGCGGGAGGAGTTCGAGGACGAGGCGCAGCGGCGCGGTCTTGGCATCTCCTCGACGATCCGATCGCTGGCCGTCGAACGGATCGGCGAGCTGCGCGAGCAGCGACAGCTCGAGCGGGCACGTCGATGGCAGACCGAACGCATGCACGCGTTCGCGGATCGGATCGACAAGGGCGAAGTCGGCGAGGCGAGCTGGGCTGAGATCGATGCGATCTTCGAGCAAGCCGACGCGCGCGATCGGCGGTCGTCTCGGGCCAGCGCGTAATTGGCGCGCGCTGTCCGCCTACACACCAGCTTCCGCGATGATGTCCAGGCCCGGGTGAGATGGCTGCGAGACCATCGGCCGCCCGATCAGCGGACCAACCTGATGAAGGCCCTGAGTCGCTTCGCGGAATTGGTGGCCAGGAACCCAGCATTGGGCGAGCAGGTCGACCTACGCGGCACGCGGTCCTATCGGGTGTTTCCGATCGGCGGCCGGCTTCCGTATCTCGTCTGGTACTACTACGACAGCGCGCGTGATGACGCCCCCGTGTGGCTCGCCATGCTGCTGCACGAGGCGCAGGATCGCGAGCGGTTCAGTCCGGACCGTTTTGAGTAGGTGGCCAGTACGTCTGGTCGCGCAGCGCATCGTCCTCGGGATGCAGACCGAGCCACTCGTCCAGCGTGCGGAGCAGCGCGCCGCTTTTGTGCTTGCGAGGGAAGCGTCGTGGGTGCGTGTAGACGATGCCGAAATGCGCCTTGCCGACGCTAAGGTAGTGAAGGTGAAGCACTGCGAAGTGGCGCACGTCCTCCGTCACGATCGCGCGCCGCTCGTCGACCGCCGCGGCAAGGAGCTCAGCGTCGCCGAGTCGTCGGAGCTCCCCGCGTTCCGTTGCCGCGATGACGTTGTGCCCTCGCTTCCGCAGTTCCGCGGCCACTGCGTCGTCGTGATGCTCGTCGAGCAGGAGCCTCAGCGCAGGGCCGCCTGCTCCCGACGCCAGGTGGCTTCTTGCTCATCGGCGGCCTCTTCGTTGGCCTTGATCTCGCCGTCGATCTCCTCGCGATTTCCGCCGTAGTAGCGGAGGGCGATCTGAACCTCGGACTCGGGCAGCGAGAGGTATTCCGCGGTCACCGCGACGGACCGGTCGTTGACGATGAACGTCTCCACGACCTCCCAGATGGAGAGGCCGCGATACGCGGCAAGGACGGCCATCCGGCCGAACGGGGTGTCGACGAAAGAGATTCCTGGGTGTGCCTCCAGCTTCAATCCCTCCGCGATGTACTGCTCTACGAGATTCGACCGCGGCTTGCGCATGCGCCGAGCGCGGCGATCGAGGTCATCCAGGATCGGCGCGGCGACGCGGGCCGAGAGATACCGACGGGCCAGCGGCCGAGTCATGTGTCATAGTGTAACACGATGTATCACAAGGGCGTAACCGGCGTGCTACTGGCGGGCGGCGCCTCGCGGCGCTTCCCACCGAACAAGCTCCTCCACACCTACGAAGGCGGGCCACTCTTCTGGCGCCCGCTGCGCGCGCTTGCAACGGCGTGCGGGGAGATCGTGCTCGTCCTCGCGGCCGGCGCGCACGAGCCGCAGCTGCCGCTGCTCGGCACGCCGGTCCGCGTCGTGCGCGACCCG
>JANNHF010000086.1:0-13957 GCA_031404235.1 Chloroflexota bacterium | reverse complement strand
GCACGAACATGCGGCGGATTTTCCGTCATTGCTGGAGAAACAGGTGTGGTCTCCGGTACAGTGGGTCGCCTGCATGCGGCGCGCGCGTGGGGAGGGCGCGACCGCATTCGTCGAGTTCGGTCCGTCGAGCGTCCTCACCGGGCTCGCGAAACGGATCCTCCCGCAAGCACGGACCGCGAATGTGTCCGACGTGAAGACACTGGAGGAGGCGCTCTCTGTCCTTCGCTAAGATCCTCATCGCCAACCGAGGCGAGATCGCGCTGCGGGTCATCCGCGCGTGCCGCGAGCTCGGCATCCAGACCGTGGTCGTGTACAGCGAGGCCGATGCGCACAGCCTTCCGGTGCACCTCGCCGACGAGGCCATCTGCATTGGGCCGGCGTCCGCGCGCGAGAGCTACCTCAACATCCCAGCGATCATGTCGGCCGCGCTCATCAGTGGAGCGCAAGCCATCCATCCGGGCTACGGCTTCCTTGCCGAAAACGCCGACTTCGCCGAGGTCTGCAAGGAGCACGGACTGGTGTTCATCGGTCCGCCGCCCGAGGTCCTCCGGCGTTTCCACGACAAGGTCGCCACGCGCGTGGCGATGAAGAAGCTCGGCCTGCCGGTGATCCCGGGCTCGGATGGACCGGTGAAGACGATGGCCGAGGCGCTGCGTATCGCGGAGGCCGTCGGGTATCCGATCATGCTGAAGGCGCGATCCGGGGGCGGCGGCCGTGGCATGCGTAAGGTGACCGCGCCGCAGGAGCTGCAGAAGCTCTGGGACCAGGCGAGCACGGAAGCGAAGGCGTCCTTCGGAGACGCGGGGCTCTACGTCGAACGCTGCCTCGAGGGCGTGCGACACGTCGAGGCGCAGATCGCCGTGGACGAGTACGGCAGCGGCATCTGCCTGGGCGAGCGCGAGTGCTCGATCCAGCGCCGGCACCAGAAGATGATCGAAGAAGCCCCGTCCGCGTCGATCAGCGAGGAGCTCCGGCAGGCGATCGCGCGCCGCGCGGTCGATGCGGCGGTCCGATTCGGCTACCGCAACGTCGGCACGTTCGAGTTTCTCGTCGACGCGGCCGGCGAGTTCTACTTCATCGAGGTGAACTCACGCATCCAGGTCGAGCACACGGTGACCGAGATGACCACCGGCATCGACCTGGTGAAGGAGCAGATCGCGCTCGCGTCCGGACAGCCACTCTCCTTCAGCGAGGAGCAGATCTGGGTGAGCGGGCACGCGATCGAGTGCCGCATCAACGCCGAGGACAGCGAGCAGAACTTCGCGCCGTCGACCGGTGTGCTCACGACCTGGCTGCAGCCCGGCGGGCCGGGCATCCGTATCGACACGCACTGCTTCCAGGGCTACGAGGTGCCGCCGTACTACGACTCGCTCCTCGCGAAGGTCATCGCCTGGGGCCGCGACCGCGCCGAGGCCGTCACCAGGATGCAGCGGGCCCTCGACGAGTTCACCATCGTGGGCGTCACCACGAACATCCCGGCGCACAAGAAGATCCTCGCGAGCGAGCTGTTCCGCTCCGGGCAGGTCACGACCCACCTCATTGACACCGTCGGAGTCGACGCGCTGAGCGCCTGACCGCCTCTAGACTCGCGCCGTGACGTCACTGGATCGCGCGGGCATCGAGGCGCTCATCCCGCACCGCGATCCGTTCCTCCTCATCGACCGTGTGACCGAGCTCGAGCCCGGCGTACGTGCTGTCGCCGAGCACACCTTCACGGGTGAGGAGTGGTACCTGAAAGGGCACTTTCCGGGCAACCCGATCGTTCCGGGCGTCATCCTCGTCGAATCGCTCGCTCAGGCGGCGACGGTGATGGCCATGGCCCTGCCCGAATACCGCGATGGGCTCGGACTCTTCGCCGGCATCGACGAGATGCGTTTCAAGCGGATCGTGCGGCCCGGTGACACGGCGCGCTATGAGGCCGTCATCGACAAGATGCGGCGCGGCTACGCGCGCGTGACCGTGCGCGCGTTCGTCGGTGATGAGCTCGCCGCCGAGGGCGTCATCCAGGCGATCTTCCAGCCACGTGCCGCCGCCGCGGCGAAGCAGACCGCCCTTTGACCCAAGTGCGTCGACCCGGCGAAGAGCGCCGACCCGGCGAAGAGCGCCGCATCGGCGGAGACCGCCGCATCGGCGAGATGCGTCGGCGCGTGGACGACCCCCTTCGCGACGCCGACCCGGAGAGGACCCGCCGCATGGAGGCGCGTCCGGTCGTCGAGATCATCGGCGTGCCGATGGATCTCGGTGGCAACCGCCGCGGCGTGGACATGGGCCCGTCGGGCATCCGTTACGGCGGGCTCGTGGCGAAGCTGTCCGATATCGGATTCAGGGTGAAGGACCGCGGCAACATTCGCGTCGCCGACCTCGACGAAGGGCTTGCGACCCATGCGCATCGGAAGGTCGACCCCGAGCGCATGTCGCGCGGCCCGCGCGCGCACAACGTGACGGAGATCGTGCGTGCCTGCGAGGAGCTCGCCACGATCGTCGCGGACATCGCGCGCGCCGGGAACATCCCGCTCGTGCTGGGCGGCGATCACTCGATGGGCATGGGCACGCTTGCCGGGCTGGCTCGCGCGGGGAAGCGGCCCGGCGTGATCTGGATCGACGCGCACGGCGACATCAACACCCCGGAGACGACGCCGTCGGGGAACGTGCATGGGATGCCGTTCGCGGTGGCGCTCGGCCTTGCCGGCGAGCCGTTCCCCGCCGACCTTCGCGGCACGACGAGCGGCGACCGCGCCGTGCTCTTCGGCCTGCGCGACGTCGATCCGGGCGAGCGCGACAACATCAAGAAAGCGGGCGTCACAGCGCTCACGATGGCGGACATCGACCGCCTGGGCATGGGACCCGCGATGGAGAAGGCGATCGCGGTCGCGGGCAAGGGCGACGGCATCCACCTCTCGCTGGACATGGACGCGCTCGATCCCAACGAAGCGCCAGGGGTCGGGACACCGGTCCGCGGTGGCCTCACGTACCGCGAGGCGCAGCTCGCCATGGAGATGCTCGCGGCGTCCGGGAAGCTCCGCTCCCTCGAGATCGCGGAGGTCAACCCGATCCTGGACGAGAGCAATCGCACCGCGGCGCTCGCCGTCGAGCTGGTCGCGAGCGCGCTCGGAGAGACGATCCTCTAGGCGCGCGTCCGGTTGTTGACGGAGTGGCGCAGGAGCGCCGCGACCTCGACGTTCTTACGATCGCGCGCGATGTCGAGGGGGGTAAGCCTCTTCGCGTCCGTCGCGTTCGGATCGGCGCCGTACGCGAGGAGCAGCTCCGCGATCTCGAGGTCGCCGGTGAATGCCGCGGCGTGCAGTGGCGTGCTGCCCTCGCCGCTCTTCGCGTTCGGATCGCCACCGGCCTCGAAGCAGGAGGCGCACGATCTCGTGAACGGCCGCGCCGGCGTCCGTGGCGACCGCTGAGTGCAGCGGGGTGAAGCCCTGGTCGCGTGAAGGCAGGCTCGGCTTCGCGCCGCGCTCGAGCAGCGCCTTCACGACCTCGCGGCGCTTGAAGAAGCACGCGAGGCCGAGCGGCGAATAGCCGTCGTGAGCGACGGCATTCGCGAGCGAGCGGTCCGCGTCCACCAGCGCCGTCACGCGCTTCACATCTCCCGCGGTCGCGGCCTCGAACACGTCGAGCGCGGGCGCGCGGGACAAGAGGGCGGCGGCCACCTCCGACTTCCCGTGGTAGTGGGCGAGCAGGACGGCCGATGTGCCCTGTTCGTCCTTCGCGGATGCAAGGGACGGATCGGCGTCGAGCATCCGGTCCACCGCCCTGCGGTCGCCCTTCTTGACCGCCTCAAGGAACTGCGCTGCCATCTCGTTGCCTCCCCGGTTGCGTTACTTAGCCTTGCTAACTAATATCACGGCGTGCCGAGGAGCGCAAGGACCGCGGTCCCCGTCCCCCGCGAGCGCGAGCGCGAGCTCGCCGACCGGCTGCACTCCGCGGCGATCCACCTCCTGCGACGTGCGCGGCGAGGCGACGTGCTGACCGGCGCGACGGGGGCGCAGCTTTCCGCGCTTTCGGTGCTCATGAGCGGGCCGAAGACGCTTGGCGAGCTTGCCGCCGCCGAGCAGGTCCGCGCGCCGACGATCAGCCGGCTGGCGGCGGATATGGAACGGCTCGGACTGATCCGTCGACGTGCCGATCCGAGCGACGGGCGTGTCGTGAGGGTCGAGATGACGGGGAACGGCAAGCGTGTGCTTGCTCGGGGAAGAGACCTGCGCATCGCCGATATCGAGCAGCGCGTGCGCCGCCTATCACCACATGAGAGAGACGTGGTGTCTGACGCGATTTCGCTCATGGAACGGATGCTCCGCGACTAGGCTCGGGAATACCGCGCCGGGCGACACGGCACTTGGCTCAACGCCAGCAGCGGCAACAGCGGGGACATCAACTAGCGACCGACGGTCGTACCCTGTCATGGACAGGGGAGTCCGGGGTGCAGATACGTCTCCATAACACGCTGACGCGGCGGACCGAGCCCTTCGTCCCACTGACGGAAGGCTCGGTCCGCATGTACACCTGCGGCCCGACGGTGTACCGACCGGTGCACGTCGGCAATCTCCGCTCGTATCTGCTCGCCGACTGGCTGCGACGAACGTTCGAGCTGTTCGGCCACCGCGTCACCAGCGTGAAGAACATCACCGACGTGGGGCACATGCGTCAGGACGCGGTGGACCGCGGCGAGGACAAGGTCATCGCGGCGGCGCTGGCCGAAGGCAAGACCCCGATGCAGATCGCCCGGTCCTACGAGTCGGCGTTCCGCGACGACGACGAGCGCAAGCTCGGGATCCTGCCCGCGACCGTGTATCCGCGTGCGACGGAGCACGTCGCCCCGATGATCGCGCTGATCGAGCGGCTGCTCTCACGTGACCTCGCGTACGTCGTGGCGGGGAATGTCTATTTCGCGGTCGGGCGATTCCCCGGTTACGGCCGCCTCTCGGGCAACGTCGCTGAGGCGCTGCGTCAAGGCGTTCGGTCCGAGGTCGACCCGAACAAGCGCAGCGCACCGGACTTCGCGCTCTGGAAGCGTGCGGAGTTTGGGCGCAGCGCGCTGGTGTGGGACTCGCCGTGGGGACGGGGCTATCCGGGTTGGCACATCGAGTGTTCGGCCATGAGCACGACGTACCTCGGCGAGCGTTTCGACCTGCACACGGGCGGCGTGGACAACATCTTCCCGCATCACGAGGACGAGATCGCCCAGTCAGAAGGAGCGCTCGGACATCCGGTCGTCGGCACGTGGGTGCATGGCCAGCATCTGCTCGCCGACGGCGTGAAGATGGCGAAGTCCGCGCGGAACACGCTCGAGCTCCACGAGATCGAAGCGCTCGGTCTTGACCCGCTCGCGTTCCGCTACCAGTGCCTTCTCACGCACTACCGCGCGCGCATGCACTTCAGCGTCGCGGCCCTGCGTCAGGCCGCCGAGGGCCTCGACCACCTGCGCCAGCGGGTCCGCGCTCTCGCGCACGACGCACGAACCTCAACGGCGCCGTCGCGATCGCTCGTCGGCGCCGCATCCGGCTTCGCCACACAGGGTCGCTGGAATGAGCTCCTGCGCGAGCGCCTCGCCGACGATCTCGACCTCCCCGGCGCGCTGGCTCTTGTGCAGGCCTGCGTCGCGGATGCGGCGATCCCGCCCGGCGTTCGTCTCGGTTTCGCCACCGATGCCGACGCGGTGCTGGGGCTCGATCTCGCGAACGTCGTGCGTGCCGACCGGCGACCTGCGCCGCGGCATCGTCGGACCATCGCGTCGCCGCGCGAGCTCCCGGACCAGCGGTCCGTGCCGGCGGTGCGGTCATGGTCGGTGTGCGTGCTCGCGCGCGAGTGGCCCGACGACGTCGCGCGCTGCGTACTCAGCGTTCTCGGCTTCCTGCCATCCGACGGCGAGGTGCTCGTTCTCGATCAGGGGTCGAGCGAGTACGCCAAGGCGCGCCTGGACGTCCTCGCGTCGCGCGATCGCCGCGTGCGCGTGCATCACGCCGACCGTGACTTCGGTGAGGGCGCCGGCCGCAGCGCGTTGCTGCGCATCGCGCGCGGCAGGTCCGTGCTGGAGCTCGATCCATCCGTCGAGATCACCGGGCCGCTGTTCGTCGAGCTTGAGCGCGCGCTTGGCGACGGGGCCGGGGTCGTCGGTCCATGGGGGCTGCGCACGCGTGACCTGAGGCACTTCGATGAGGTGCAGGGCGGCGACTGCGACGCGATCCAAGGCTACTGCCTCGCGGCCCGGCGCGACACCCTGCTGGCGGTCGGCGGCTTTGATGAGCGCTATCGCTTCTACCGCAATCTCGACATCGCGGTGTCGTTCGCCGTTCGCGAGCTCGGCCTGCGCGCGCTCGCGATCGGCGCGGACCACGCGGCGCGGCACGCCCACCGCGCCTGGGAGGCTCTTTCCGACGAGGAGCGCGAGAAGCGCAGCCGCAAGAACCACGACCGCATGTACAAGCGCTTCCGCCGCATCGCGGTGACCGCCTGAGGCTCTTAGACTCGGGTCCATGCGCGACGGTGAACGACGGCGCGTCGTCGTGACCGGCCTCGGAATGATCACGCCACTGGGTGGCTCGGTCGCGAAGACGTGGGATGGCATACGCGCGGGCCGTAGCGGCATCGGCCCGATCACGCGCTTCGATACGACCGGTCTCGAGACGACGATCGGTGGCGAGGCTCGTGACTTCGACCCGCTCGAGTACATGGACCGCAAAGAGGCTCGGCGCGCCGATCGCTTCGCGCAGTTCGCGGTCGCCACGGCATCGCAGGCGCTCGCCGACGCGAAGCTCGAGATCACCGAGGACCTCGCGCCCCGTGTCGGCGTCGCCTTTGGCTCCGGCATCGGGGGCGTGAGCACCGTCGTCGAGAACGTGCTGTCGCACGCCAAGGACCCCCGGCGCGTCTCCGCGTTCATGATCCCGATGATGATCATCGACATGGCAGCGGGCGAGATCGCGATGAAGTTCGGCGCGAAGGGTCCGAACATGGGACTGGTCTCCGCTTGCGCTTCGAGCGCGCACGCGATCGGCGAGGGTGCCGAGATGATCCGGCGTGGACAGGCCGACGTGATGCTCGCGGGCGGCTCCGAAGCGGGGCTCATCAAGATCGCCATCGCCGCGTTCAACCAGGCCCATGCACTGTCGCGCCGCAACGACGCTCCCGAGAAGGCGTCGCGGCCGTTCGACAAGGGACGCGACGGGTTCGTCTTCAGCGAGGGCGGCGGGTGCGTCGTCCTCGAGGAGCTCGAGTTCGCCAAGGCGCGCGGTGCGCACATCGTCGCGGAGCTCATCGGCTACGGCCAGAGTGCTGATGCACACCACGTGACCGCGCCCGCCGAGGGGGGAGAGGGCGCGGTGCGCGCGATGCGCATGGCCATCGAGGGCGCCGGCATCGCTCCGACCGACGTCGGATACATCAACGCGCACGGCACGTCGACGCCGGCGAACGACGGGTCGGAGACCGCCGCGGTGAAGGCGCTCTTCGGAGACCACGCGTACAAGCTCGCCGTGTCGTCGACGAAATCCATGATCGGGCACACCCTCGGTGCCGCCGGCGCGATCGAGGCGATCTTTTGCGTGCTCGCGATGCGGGACGGCGTGCTGCCGCCGACGATCAACCAGGAGGTGCCCGACCCCGCCTGCGATCTGGACTACGTGCCGAACGTCGCGCGTGAACACCAGGTCGATGTGTCGCTGTCGAACTCGATGGGCTTCGGCGGCCACAACGCTGCGCTCCTCCTGCGACGCTGGACCTAGCGGTGGCGGATCCGAAGAAGCTTCGCGTCGATGCCAACGCGCTCGTGACCGAGCTCCTGCAGCGGCTCGCCGCGGAGGACGTCCAGCAGCTCGAGGTCCGACGCGGCGGCCTGCGCGTGAAGGTCAGCAAGACGACCATGGGGGGCTTCGCCCCCCAGCCCCCAGGCCCAAGGGCGAATGGTGCCGCGCGCGCCGGCGTCACGGTCACCGGGCCGGAGCAAGACACGCAGGGCGAGCTCCCAACGGTCAACGCGCCGCTCACCGGAGTCTTCTACCGCTCGCCGACGCCGCAGGCGCCACCGTTCGTCCAGATCGGCGCCGTCGTGAACAAGGGCGACGTCATCGCGCTCATCGAGGCGATGAAGCTGTTCAACGAGATCCGCTCGACCGCAGGCGGGAAGGTGAGGCGCATCTTCGCCGAGAACGGTCAGCTGGTGCGCGCACACCAGCCGCTTCTGGAGCTCGAGCCGATCTGATGGCGGCCAGCTGCGTCGTCTGCAAGAGCGAGCTCGCGACGGACCGCATTCGGCTGCGCTATGAGGGCCGCTACTACGAGTTCGATCGCGACCGCTGCAAGATCATCTTCCAGGAGAATCCCGACCGCTGGCTCGACGCGCAGGGCGAAGTGCTCGACCAGCCGCGTTGATGCCGGAGATCGCGGGCGCCGCTGGCCACAGCGCGGAGCGAAGTCAGCGGCACTGCGCGCGCGGATCAGTGCGGCAGACGGACGCGACGACGCGGCCTCCCGGGAGCTCGATGATGTCGAGGTCGCCAACGCCCGGCGCGCCGGTGTTCGTCCCGCGCGCCGCGGTCGCGTAGATCCGCGAGCCGTCGCTCGACCACCAGGCGTCCCAGATCTTCTTCGGCGATCCGACACGAATGGGCAGATCGTCAACGAGCGATCGCGTGAATACATCTCCCTCGACGAACGTGCCTTCCGCGGCGGTGTACAGCACGCGATCGGCGCTTGGGTGCCACGCGATCGAGCCGAATGACTTTGTGCCGAGCGGCTCGAGATCGCGGATCTTTCCGTCGTTCGGATCGACGACGTAGACGCGATTCTCCCCGCCGAACGCGCCGGCACTTCCCGCGACCGCGAGGAACGGTGCTTTCCCCCGCCAGCTGACCTGCGAGCCGGTCCCGGTCCAGTACTGGTCGCCGTTCGCGGCGTTGAACGCTCCGATCGTGGTGATGCTGTCGGTGCCCCGCGCGAGAACGATCGCGCTCCGATCGGCGGACCACGCCAGCGGGTACCAGATCTTCGCCATGTCGGCCGGATCCTCATCCCGGGCGAAGAGCCGGGTGGGACCTCCCCCGGTGTCGCCGACACGCACGCCGTCGTGTCCATGGAACGCGTAACGCGCGCCGTCCGGGCTGATCACGCCGTGCAGCGGCCCGACGGCCCAGATCTCCTCATCCTCGTAGAGGAGGGTGGCGCGCCCGGCGACCACGTCGATGAGGTACAGCGCGGACCGCTGCTCCGGACCCACCGCGGCGACCAGGAGCCGCTTCCCGTCGGACGACTCGCTGAACGGCGGGGCGTAGTAGGGCCGTCCGGGAGAGCCGCGCGCAGCGACCACCTGTGTGCTCGTGCCTTTCGAGAGATCGACGAGCAGGATCCGTCCGGTCTGCCCGTCGGAGAGGGCGATGTAGCGGTGATCGGCCGGAACGCTCGCGGCGTGAGCGACGACCGCGGCCGCTGGTGCGGCCGTGGCGGTCACGCCCGAGGCCGCGGCGACCGACGGTCCGGGATGGCTGGACGGCGGTGGCGACGTGCACGCGGCGGCGAGCACCAGGCACAGCAACAGCTTCGTAGCGCCGGGCATCGTGCGCGACGGCTTGGCGGCGAAGCCTCTCACCACCGTACGGTGACAGAGAAACGCGACTGACCGCTCGCTAAGTCGCGAAGACCGACGAAAAGAGATACCCCAGTGACAGCGAACCGGCGACGGCGACCACGCCCCAACCCAGGATGGTCGCCGTGCGACCGTTCACGGCATCGCCCATGACGCGGCGGTCCGTGGCCAGCCGAAGGATGAAGATCAGGATGATCGGGAGGAGGACCCCGTTCGCGATCTGCGCCGAGATGATGAGCGGGATCAGGGAGATCCCGGGGATGAGCACGACGACCGCGCCGAGCACGAGGAGCAATGTGAAGAGGCTCATGAACACCGGCGCCTCTCGGAAGTTCTTGCTGATGCCGGACTCCCAGCCGAATGCCTCGCAGATCGCGTACGAGGTCGACAGCGGCATCACCACCGCGCCAAGCAGCGAGGCGCCGCAGAGGCCGACCGCGAACAGCAGGCCCGCGCGCTCGCCGGCGAGCGGGACGAGCGCCTGCGCCGCCGCTTCGGCCGACGTCACCTCGACACCCGCGGGATAGAGAACGGTGCCGGTCACCACGATGATGAAGAACGCGAACAATCCCGCGAGCGCGGCGCCGAGGAAGACGTCGACGCGGGCGTATGCCGCCGACTGCCGGTCGACGCCCTTGTCCACCACCGACGCCTGCATGTAGAAGAGGAGGTACGGAGTGATGGTCGTCCCGACGAGCGCGAGCGCGAAGACGAGCGCCGACGGACTGCTGGGCAGTGACGGGATGAACCCCGACATCACGACGGGCCAGTCCGGCTTGAGGATGAAGACCGATATCGGGTAGGCGAGGAACGCGAGCACGAGCACGAACAGCGCGCGTTCGACGATGCGATAGGTAAAGAACACCACGAGCGTCCAGACCCCGAGCGCGGCGAGAGGGACCGAGACGATCCGAGGCACGCCGAGGATCTCGACGCTCGCCGCTATGCCGGCAAATTCGGCGATCACGTTGCTGCCGTTCGCGACGATCAGCACGATCATCGCGAAAATGGTCCAGCGCACGCCGAACCGCTCGCGGATCAGGTCGGACAGACCTTGTCCTGTCGTGATGCCCATCCGCGAGCACATCTCCTGGATGACCCCGAGTCCGATGCTCGCTACCAGGAGGAGCCAGAGCATCGAGTAGCCGAAGTGCGCTCCGACCGATGAGTACGTCGTGACGCCGCCGGCTTCGTTGCCCGCGAAACCCGTGATCACGCCAGGACCGAGTACGGCGAGGAATGCGGCAAAGGCCAGCCGCCTGCGGGTCGCGCGGCGGCGGAGCGCGCCCAGCGGTCGCGCGATGCCGGCGCCTCTCACCTAGCGATGGACCTGAGCGACCTCTTCCTCCAACCCCGCGGGAGCATGATGTCGACGACGTCGTCGACCGTCACGGTGCCGAGAAGCTTGCGCCGCGCATCGACCACCGGCAGCGCGAGCAGGTTGTACTTGGCGATGAGCGAGGCGACCTCCTCCTTGGGAGCGCTCGCATCGACCTTGAGGACGTTGCGGTCCATCACCTCGCTGATCGGCGTGTCCGGCTTCGCGACGACGAGGTCGCGCAGCGAGATGACGCCGTCCAGGCGCCCTTGGCCATCGATCACGTAGAGGTAATACGTGAGCTCGGGTTCGGGCTTCAGCTCGCGGAGGCGGTCGATCGCGGCGCCGGCGGTGAGCTGCGCGGGGAGTGCGATCAGGTCGGTCGTCATGATCCCGCCCGCGGAATCCTCGGAGTAGGCGAGCAGCTCTTCCACGTCCGCCGCCTCGTCCTTCTCCATGAGGTCGACCAGCTCTTCGCGACGCTCCTCGGGCAGATCCTGAAGGAGGTCCGCGGCCTCGTCGGGCGCCATCTCGTCGAGGATGTCCGCGGCACGTTCCTCGTCGAGGTCGCTCACGATCGAGGCCTGCATCTCCGGTTCGATCTCGGACAGCGTTTCGGCCGCCGTCTCGATATCGAGCTCCTCGAACACCGCTCGCCGTTCGTCGCTGGTCATCTCCTCGACGATGTCGGCGATGTCCGCGGGATGGAGCAGCGCCAGCTTGCTGCGCGGCACCGTCACGCGCACGTTCGCGTCCGACGCCGAGAGCCGCTCGACGAGATGCCAGGGGATGATCCCGCGCGGGAGCTTCTGGCCCGCGAGGCCGACGAGCCGCTCCGCCATGCCTTCCGCGCCGACACGCCGCAGCAAACCGCGCAGACCGACGTCGGCACCGACGAGGCGCAGCTGCCCATCGACCTCAGAGAGCTGGAGGTCATTGACGCGCACGACCTTTGCGCCGTGCGTGTCGACGACCTGTTTGTCCATGAGGTCGCGAGAAAGCCGTAGCGCCTCCTGCGGCAGCGTCGCATCCGTGATCGTGTCGAGGCGACCGCGCAGCCGCAGGTGCCCGATCTCCTGCGCCAGCTCGCTCCAGCGGACGACGCGCTCGCCCGCAGGCGTCGAGAGGATCGCCCACTGCACGGCCGGGAACTGGCCCTGTGGGACGACTGCGAGATCGGAGAGCTTCGCGACCTCGTTGCCGTTCGGTTCGATCACCCGCCGATGTTGGATGTCTGAGAGATACGACACGCGCGCAAGGGTACCGCCCGGGCTACAATGAGTATCCCCATGACACCTGCCTCCGACACCGGACTGCGCGTTCGAGCCCTCGCGGATCAGGCCGTCGCGGCCGCCCTCGAGCCGGACTGGACCCGCGCGTCCGACCTCAACGCGAAGATCCTCGAGGCCTCGCCCGACAACGTCGAGGCGCGCAACCGGATGGGCCGCGCGCTCCTGGAGCTCGGGAGGCTCGAGGAGGCCAAGGCGTCGTTCGCCGAGGTCCTTAAGGCCGAGCCGTACAACTCGATCGCCATCCGCGGCTCGCAGCGGATCTCGCAGCTGCTCGAGCACAAGACCAAGCCCAACGTGACCACATCGCGGACCCAGCCCCGCCTCTTCATCGAAGACATGGGGAAGACCGGGATCCTCCGCCTCATCAACCCGGCGCCGCCGCACATCCTCGCTCGTTACAGCCCCGGCGCCGAGTGCCACCTCAAGGAGCAGGAGGGCCTGATGGCCGTCCACGCCCGCGACGGGGAGCTCCTGGGCTTCCTGGAGCCGAAGGTCGGCCGGCGCCTCATCGATCTGATCCGAACTGGCAACCAGTACGTGGCGGCGATCGTCAGTAACGACCAGCTCAACGCCCGCGTTGCCATTCGTGAGGTCCTGCAGAGCGTTGAGAACTCGAGCCGGATCTCGTTCCCTGGCCACCACCGCCCCGCCGAGACGAAGGAGCGGGCCTACATCAAGGGCAACTTCTTCCGCTTCGGACGGGATGGGGATGACGACGGGGACGACGACACGGACGGGACCGAGGAAGAGACAGCAGAGGGCGGCGCGGGCGGCGAGGCCCTCGAAGACACGGACGGCGTCGAAGAGCCCCTGGTCGTCGATACCGGCGATGAGGACGCGGAGGAAGAAGAAGAGGAGTAAGCCGAGTGCGCCGAGCTGGATGGGGAGCGATAACAGCGGTCCTCGTCCTCCTGGCCGCCGCCTGCTCCGCTCCGGTCCCGGATAGCAAGACCCGTCCGACCGGCGACGTCCCCGACGCGCGACCCATGGCCACCGCCGCAGCCAACATCCTCCTGGCCTTCTCGGTCTACGACTATGCCCTCGTCGGCGGTCTGGCCGGCGAGAAGGTGCGGGCCGTCAGCGTCGATGGCTTCGCGACCGTCGCGCACGCCCAGGCGGACCTGGTCAAGGCGAATACGACGAAGGCCGTCGCCGCGACCGTCGACACCGTCGGCCCGGTGCGCGATCGGCTTGTCGCTCTCGCCGACGGCCTGACCGATCTGTCGCGCGACGCGCTCGCCTATGCCGACGCACGCGACCCCGCAGCGCTCGCTCGCGTCCTCGCCGGGGTCGACCGCGGCTGGGCGAGCCTGCGCGAGCTCGCGTCGGTGTTGCCGGCGGACGCAGCGCTCAAGGCCGCGATCGACCGAGGCACATCCATCAAGTCCACGGCGTCGTCGAAGCAGATCTTCACGGTGACCGTGGCTCCGTATGGCACCGCGGCCGAGGCGGCTGATGCTGCGAAGACGATCGGCGCGAACGCGACCGCGGCGAAAGAGAGTCCGTTCATCGTGCGTGTCGGCCCGCATGCCGACCGGGCGTCGGCGGACAAGACGGCCGCGATGCTTGCAGCGCAGAAGGTCACGTCGATCGTCAGCGAGGAAGCGGCGTACACCTTCGCGCGCAGCGGGTCGGTGCCGGACGCGGAGCTCTGGCGCGAGCCGGAGCGCTTCATCAACGTCCAGGCGTCTGCGAGGAAGATCGCGCTCTCGCCGGATGCGGCCCTGATCGCCACCGGCTCCGATGACGGCTACATCGCGC
>JANNHF010000085.1:0-3879 GCA_031404235.1 Chloroflexota bacterium | reverse complement strand
GACCTCGATATCGCCGCGGCTGAGGAGGCTCGCGCGGCGGGCCTGCGTTACCGGCGCGTCCCGATGCCGAACACGCAGTCGGCATTCATCCGCGCGCTCGCCCTCGTCGCGCGCGCCACCGAGGCACGCGCGGGCGCCGTCGCGCAGCGATCAGGCGCCTAGCGTCCGACGCTTGTTCCGGTGCGATATACCGTTGCGCCATGCGATCACCAGTGGTGGCGCTCGTGGTCATTCTGCTGGGGGTCGCCGGCGTGGGGATAGGCCTAGGGGTGGTGCTCGCAGGCGCCAACATGATCACTGCCTTCCTCGGCATGGCGTCGGTGCTGGTCGCGGGGATCGGTATCGTGAGCGCGCCGTGGCTCGCGCCGCGATCCATCCACGGTGCCGTCGCGTGCACCGTCGTGGCGCTCGCGGGCGTGCTTCTCGCCGCGATCCTCCTGCTCACGTCCCCGCCGAGCAACAGCGATCTCTGGGTGCCGATCAATCTCGGCCGGTTTGGTGGGTTGATCGTTGCGCAGCTTGGACTTGCACTCACCGTGCACGCCGCGGTCCTGCGGAGTCTCGATCCTGTCCGCGCGATCGTGCTCGTGTCGGCCAACGTCCTCGCGGTGGTCATCGGCCTTGCCTTCGCTGGTTGGGAGAGCCGCAGCTAGGCGGTAGGTTCGAACTCCGCGAGCCGCTGACCGCGCTCCACCTGCTGACCGACCGATGCGAGCACGCGCGTGACGGTGCCGTCCGCCGGCGCCTCGACGCGCAGCTCCATCTTCATCGCCTCGACGACGAACAGGAGATCGCCGCGGCGCACCTTCTGGTCCGCCCTCGTCTGCGCCGCGATGACGACGCCCGGCATGGGCGCCGCGACCTCCGAGCCGATCGTGAGCTCGACGTTGCGCGGTCGCATCGCGGTATCGAGCTCGTACGTCTCGCCCGACAGCGCGACCCAGCACATCGTTCCCTCGCGCGCGGCGGCGGCCGGATTCGCGTCGATCGTCCACTCGTGCGGCTCCGCCTTCGAGCGCACCGCGACGTGCCCGTCGAGCTCGTACGGGCCGCGCCCGGTGAGGCGCACCATCCGCTCGACGTCACCCTCGCGCAGCGTCACCGTCGACGCGTAGCCCTCGCCGAGGCGCCACGGACCGAGGGAGGTCCACGGGTCGCGCGAGTCGCGCGCGTCCGCGATGACGGTCGCGGCGGCGAGGACGTACGCCTCGTCCGGTGCCGCGGGCCGCTCCGGCACGAGCTCCTCGAACGAGTGCTTCACGAACTCGGTGTCGGCCTTCCCGTGCTGTATGACGTCGTGCGCCGCGAGCGCGCGAAGGAAGCGCAGGTTCGTGCGCACGCCGAGCACCTCCATCTGAGCGAGCGCCTCGCACAGCTTCGCCAGCGCGAGCTTGCGATGCGGCCCGTGCGCGATGAGCTTCGCGATGAGCGGGTCGTAGTGGCGCGTGACGGTCGAACCCTCTTCGTATCCGGCGTCGATGCGGATCCCCTCCGGCCAGCGGATGTGCGCGATGCGGCCCGTCGCGGGGAGGAACCCGCCCTCGACGTCTTCCGCGTACAGGCGCACCTCGATCGCGTGGCCGCGCGGCGCCGGCTCGCCGAGCGAGAGCCGCTCGCCCATCGCGACGCGCAGCTGCTGCTCGACGATGTCGATGTCCCACACGAGCTCGGTCACCGGATGCTCGACCTGCAGGCGCGCGTTCACCTCGAGGAAGGCGAAGCGGCCCTTCGCATCGACGATGAACTCCGCCGTTCCGGCGTTCGTGTATTTCGCCTCGCGCGCGATGGCGACCGCGGCATCGGCGAGCGCCTTGCGCTGCTCGTCCTCGAGCGATGGCGCGGGCGTCTCCTCGAGGATCTTTTGATGCCGGCGCTGCGTGGAGCAGTCGCGCTCGCCCAGCGTGAAGATCTGTCCGTGCGTGTCAGCGAGGATCTGCACCTCGACGTGGCGCGGCCGCTCGACGAGCTTCTCCAGCATCAGCCGCTCGTCGCCGAACGACGCCGCGGCGATGCGCCGCGCCTTCGCCAGCGCCTCTTGCAGGGCACCTTGCTCGCGCACCCGCTGCATCCCGATGCCGCCGCCGCCCGCGACCGGCTTCACCATGACCGGGTAGCCGATCTGCTTGGCCGCCTCGACGAACGCCTCGTCGCGTTGGTCATCCTCCATGTAGCCGGGCAGCACCGGTACGCGCGCGCGGTGCGCGAGCGCCTTGGCTTGGATCTTGTCGCCGAGCGACGCGAGCACCTCGGCGGTGGGTCCGACGAAGCGCAGGCCCGCGTCGCGCACGGCCGTCGCGAACGCCGGCGACTCGGCCAGGAAGCCGTATCCCGGATGCACGAGATCCGCCCCCGCCTCGCGCGCCGCGGCGATGAGGCGCCGGGTGTCGAGATACGACTCGGCCGGCGGCGCGGGCCCGAGACGCAGCGCGACCTCAGCCTCGCGCACGAACGGCTCCTTCGCGTCGGCGTCGGAGTACACCGCGACCGTCCGCATGTTCATGCGCCGCGCCGTGCGGAAGATGCGGCGCGCGATCTCCCCGCGGTTCGCGACGAGGAGCGTCGTCACCACTTCGGCTTCCGGCGCTCGAGGAACGACCGCATACCCTCCTGGCCTTCGTCGCTCACGCGGATGCCCGAGATGCGCTCGACCGTCTGCTCGCGCACCTCGGCCACAGGACGGCCCGCGACGTCGCGCACCAGGCGCTTCGCCGCGTTCACCGCGTGCGGACCGCCGGCGAGGATCGCGTCGAGGTAGAAGGTGACCTTCGCGTCGAGCTTCGCGGGCTCCTCGACCGCTTCGACCAGTCCGATCTCGTGCGCGCGGCGCGCGTCGAAGCGGATCCCGGTCGTGAAGAGCACCGTCGCGTGCGCGAAGCCGATCTTGCGCACGACGTACGGCGACACGATGGCGGGCAGGATGCCCAGACGCACCTCGGTGAAGGCGAAGACCGCCTCGGTCGAGGCGACCGCGATGTCCGCGACAGCCACGAGGCCGCAGCCGCCGCCCATCGCCGCGCCCTGCACGCGCGCGAGGAGCGGCATCGGGAGCTCGTCGAGCGCGCGGAACAGCTGCGCGAGCGCGCGCGAGTCGGCGACGTTCTCCGCGAGCGAGAATTCCGCCATCCCGCGCATCCAGTTGAGGTCCGCGCCGGCGCAGAAGGCGTCGCCCTCACTGCACAGGACGACCGCGCGGGTGGTCGGGTCGATGCGGCCGAGCATTGCGCTGAGCTGCGCGATCAGCTCGGCGTCGAACGCGTTGCGCACGTCGGGGCGCGCGAGCGTGATCCAGGTGACACCGCGGTCGTCGAGGGCCAGCCGGACAACGTCGGTCACGGTCGGGACGATAGCGAGAGCGAGCGAGGCGCGGTTTCTAGCGGGTCGGCGTGGTCGCTAGCGAGCGGGAGCGGGGCGCTTGGACTGGGCCGGCGCGTACGGCGAGCGTCGATTCTCTTCGAGCTGCACGTGCGTGTAGCTGTGGACGCTCACTTCATGCTGCGAGCGGAGCGCGCTCGCGGCTAGCAGCGCGGGCATCGAGGTCTGATCGGCAACGGTGAAGCATTCGTCGCATCCGCCGAAACGGCAGGGAAAGCCGCCTGACCTCATGGAGGTTGACCTTTCCGGCCGCTCTCTCGGCCCGTGGGTACCGATGAAGCATAGCAGCGAAATTAGGTGGCAGCACTACAGTCAGGACGCATCGTCAGTGATGCGAGGGAGGCCCGAATGGGCGACATGGGTCTGTACACGGACTGCGCGCAGGGTCATAGCAGCGAGCGGATCAGCGGAAAGACCGAGGACGAGTTCGTCAACAACGTCAAGCGCCACCTTGGGATGATCCACAAGGGCATGGAGATGCCGACGCGCGAATCGATCCTCGCGATG
>JANNHF010000084.1:0-10447 GCA_031404235.1 Chloroflexota bacterium | reverse complement strand
GCCGTGACAGGTGCCATGCCGCCGAACACGGCGAGCCCATCCAGACGCAGCAGCCCGTTGCCGGGTACAGCCGCACTCGCGCTGACTGGATCGCCTGGCCCTCGACCACGACTCCGATCACGCAGGCGAACCTGGACAAGCTGGATCAGGCGGTCTTTGATCTCAAGCTGGCGGTCTACAACGTCAAGGACTATGGGGCGAAGGGCGACGGTACGACAGACGACACGACCGCGATCCAAAATGCCGCCACCGCAGCAGCGGGAGGCGTCTTGCTCTTTTCCCCGACGAGCTCCTACTACAAGATCACGTCCCCTATCACCATCTCGGATGAGACGGTTGTAGCTTCTGAGTGGGGCGGTGGCTTCTGGCGTTCGGCTAAGACGAAGATCATCAAGACGAACGGCGACACCAACGGAGATCACATGCTCCTCGTCGGAGCGAACTGCTTGATACGAGGTCTTGCTCTACATGGTCCTGATGACCTCTACTACCTGTCTGCCGCCTACCCTGCGGGAACGAACAATCCTTCTTATGGGATTGTGTCTTCGGTTACGACCGAGAACAGCACGCGGATCGAATACTGCTCGTTCGAGAACTTCAAGGCGGCTGGGATCGGAAAGCCAACTGGCTTTCAGTTCAACGCCGCGTCTGTGTTCATGTGCGTGTTTCGGCGTAATCTTTTCGGGATCGACTGGGCTGCTTTTGACTCGCAGGTTGCAAACTCTGTGTTCCAACACAACGTCCACTCCGGTCTTAGAACGGCGGCGAACTACACCCAGGCAATCGGCAACCGCTTCGAGTGGAATAAGCGTTACGGAGCACAGTTTGGCTCGGATGCCAACGTAGGTGGCGGGCAGGCGATCTGCGTCGCAAATGTCTTTGACCGTAACGGCTGGGCAGGCGTTCGTCTGATGAACTGGAACTACACCTGTACGGGAAATCTCTTTCGACGCAACGGGGCAGGCGGGAACTCGGTAAAGGGGATTGCGGAGGGTATCGTCCCTAGCAGCACAGTCCCAGCCGGCTGGCCCGGTGTGGGTGTCACGCCTATCTACCTTGCTCCGACAACCGAGTTTGCGAAGTCGCAAATCGAGTTGAGCGCAGCAAAGTACGGCACTATCACAGGCAACCAGTTCGAGAGGGGCTATGACGACTCGGGAACGGGTGGTTCCTTCTCTCCCAAATACATCTACGGCCTCGATGCCAGTGACAATGTTGTCGTCTCAGGGAGCATAGAGACGAACGGATGGGTGCCCGCGCGGCGCGAGCAGCCCGGCTATCCTCGGGGCACACGCGCCGGGAGGGCCGTCTTGATCAGCAGCGCCGCTCGCGACCGCATCAAGCTCGCCATCGACCAGCTCGAGGAAGGGTTCCACCGCCACGATGAGCGGTCGAATCTGGACGCCAACGAGTCGTACGAGGCCGCACTCCAGCGCGGCAGAGCGATGGGCTACCAGGAAGCCGCGCACCTCGTGAAGGCCGCGCTGCACGACATCGATGTCAAGAGTCTCTAGCGGGCGGTGATCACAGCTGTCGTGCTCATCACCGCCGAGCGTGGCGCGCTACCGAAGGTGGGCGAAGACCTGGCAGCGGTGCCGGGCGTCTCCGAGGTGTACTCGGTCACGGGCGATGTCGATTTTGTCGCGATGGTCCGCGCTCGCGAGCATGAGGAGCTTGCCGACATCGTCACAAGACGCATCGCGCAGGTGCCCGGTGTGTCACGGACGCACACGCACGTCGCGTTCCGTGCGTACTCGAAGCTTGACCTCGAGAGCGTGTTCGGACTGGGGAGTCCACGCTAGAGCGCCCAGTCGTCGCCTAGACTCGGCGTGATGCAGGCCGTGGTCATGGCCGGCGGCGAGGGGAGCCGCCTGCGCCCCCTGACGATCAATCGGCCCAAGCCGATGGTCTCGATCGTCAATAAGCCGTGCCTTGGACACATCTTCGACCTTCTCCAGCGCCACGGCATCAACGACGCGTTCGTGACATTGCAGTACCTCGCGTCGCAGATCCAGGACAGCTTCGGGGACGGCGGCGCGACCGGGATGCGCCTCAAGTACAGCGTCGAGGAGTCGCCGCTCGGGACCGGGGGCTCCGTCCGCCAGATCGGCGACGCCCTGGATGACACGTTCATCGTCGTTTCCGGCGACGCTCTGACCGACATCGATCTCTCGAAGGTCATCGCGTTCCACCGCGAGCGCAAAGCTGCGGTGACGCTGACCCTCTACCACGTGGCGAACCCGCTCGAGTACGGCGTGGTCATCACCAGTGAGGACGGGCGGATAACGAAATTCCTCGAGAAGCCGTCCTGGGGCGAGGTCTTCTCCGACACCATCAATACCGGCATCTACGTGATCGAGCCGCGTGTGCTCGAGCGCTACAAGCCCGGCGAGGCGTTCGATTTCAGCAAAGATCTGTTCCCTGCGCTGCTCGCGGAAGGCGAGCCGCTGTACGGATACATCGCGTCCGGCTACTGGACCGACGTGGGCTCGATCGCTGAGTACGCGCGCGCGAACGCGGATCTCTTGCTCGGACGCCTCACGGCCAGTCCTCTAGGCCGCGAGCTCCTTCCGGGAGTTTTCACCAACGGCGACGTCGAGATCGACGAATCCGCCCGTATCACCGGTCCCGTCTACCTGGGCAACGGCGTCAAGATCGGCCCGGACGTCGAGATCATCGGGCCAACGGTGCTGCGCGATTACGTCACCGTCGACGTCGGCGCGGTCGTCGACCGCTCGATCATCTGGCGGAACACCTATATCGGCGAGCGGGCGGAGCTGCACGGCACGATCGTCGGTCGCCAGTGCGCGCTGAAGTCGCGGGTGACGCTCGAGGAAGGCAGCGTCATCGGCGATCACTGCATCGTGAACGACAACGCCCGCGTGCGCAGCCAGGTGAAGATCTGGCCCGACAAGCAGATCGAGAGCGGCGCGGTCGTCGGCTCGAGCCTGATCTGGGGCTCGCAGGGACGCCGCGCGCTGTTCGGGCGATTCGGCGTCACTGGTCTGGTGAACATCGACCTCACCCCGGAGTTCTGCGCCCGCCTCGGTGCGGCCTACGCGTCGACACTGCCCGAGGGGACCACCGTCACGATGAACCGTGACCAACATCGCACGAGCCGAATGCTGAAACGGGCGCTGATGGGAGGGATCGTGTCCACGGGAGTTCACGTGGCCGACCTGTTGCAGGCGCCGCTCCCGATCGGGCGACATCACACACGGCGGATCGGCGCGGGCGGTGGGGTCCACGTGCGTGTGTCACCGTTCGACGTCCGCGTGTGCGACGTGAAGTTCTTCGACCGTCAGGCGCTCGATATGGACAAGGCGCAGGAGCGCAAGGTGGAGACGGTGTTCTTCCGCGAGGACATCCGCCGCGTCGGGTATGCGGACGTCGGCCGGATCTTCGAGTCCCAACGGGTTGGCGAGGCGTACAGCGAGGCCTTCCTCGCCGAGATCACACACCGGAAAGAGATCGCCGAGCGCAGCTTCAAGATCGTCGTCAACTATTCGCACGGCACCGCCGCGCAGTTCCTACCGCCGCTCCTGAACACCCTCGGTATCGAGCTGATCGCCATCAATGGCATCGTGTCGGAGAACGTCGGGTCCCGGTCGTTCGACGAGTTCCAGGGCGAGCGGCGCGAGCTCGCCGCGATCGTCGCGGCACTGAGCGCCTCGGCTGGCGTGATCATCGACGCCGGCGGCGAGAAGGTCTTCTTCGTTGACGACAAGGGCCGGAGCATCAACGACATGCACTTCCTCGCGGCGTTCGCGCTCCTTTCTGCGCGAGTCACGCCGGGCGTCGTGGCGGTCCCTGTCTACGCGCCGTCAGCCATCGAGGCCGCCGTGGCCGCACTCGGCGGCAAAGTGCAGCGCGTACGCGCCTCGGCCGAGGCGCAGATGAACCTCGCCGCGCGCGAGAACCCGCTCGTCGTCGGTGACGGCGTGGGTGGCTTCATCTTCCCGCGCTTCCATCCTTCGTACGACGGCCTCTTCGCAACGGTGCGCCTGCTCGAGCTCCTGGCCGTTACCGGCAAGACGCTCTCGGAGGTCATGGATGAGGCGCCTCCGGCGAACGTCGCGCGGCTCCAGGTGCCGTGCGAGTGGGAGCGCAAGGGTCGCGTGATGCGCGTGCTCGCGCAGGACCCGCGCACCGAGCAGACGCGCCAGATCGACGGCGTGAAGCACCAGAGCGACGGAGAGTGGGTGCTCGTGCTGCCCGACGCCGACAGGCCGCTCTTCAACGTCTACGCCGAGGCCGCGGACGAGACCCGCGCCTGGAGTCTCGCCCAGGAATACGCGGATCGCCTCCAGCAGCTGCGGGCCCAGGCTTGACCGTCCGCGTCGCGATAGCGCAGTGCGCTCCTGCGCTGGGCGCTTTCAAGAGGAATGTCGCGATGCACGAGGAGTGGATCGGCCGCGCGCAGAGCGCGCGGGCGCGCCTGGTGGTGTTCCCCGAGCTGTCGCTCACCGGCTACTACCTCAAGGATCTCGCCGGCGACATCGCGTGCGCGGCTGATGACGAGCGACTCAAGCCGATCGCCGACGCGTCGCGCCGCATCGATGTGTGCGCGGGCTTCGTTGAGCGCGCATCCGACGCGCGGCTGCACATCGCGCAGGGGTATTGGTCCGGCGGTCGCCTGGTGCACGTGCATCGCAAGGTCTACCTGCCCACGTACGGGATCTTCGACGACGGCCGCTACTTCGGGCCTGGCGAGCGATTCGACGTGTTCGAGAGCGCCGTGGGCTCAACGGGCCTCGCGATCTGCGAGGACCTCTGGCACGTCTCGGTCCCGTACGTGTACGCCGCGACCGGTGCGACCACGGTGCTGTCACCAGCCTCGAGTCCGGGCCGCGGGGTGGCCGAGGGCGGCGATCTCGGGACCGCCGAGTCGTGCCGGCTCATGGACCGCTTCTACGCGCAGTACCTCACCCTCTATGTCCTCTTCGCGAACCGGGTCGGACTCGAGGACGGCATCGCGTTCTGGGGCGGCTCCGAGGTCGTCGCGCCCGACGGCACCGTGGTGGCGCGCGCACCGGAGTTCGAGGAGCACCTGCTCGTCGCGGAGATCGACATCGACCTCGTGGCGCGCGAGCGCGACCGCAACCCGCTCATCCGCGACGAGCGTCCCGATCTCGTGCAGAGCCACCTTGCTCGCCGGACCGGTCTCGTTCGACGACCGGACGTCGCGGTGGAGCGTTCGTGAGCGTGGCCGGGCGCATCGGGGCTATCCGCCCCGATGCCAGCGACCCCACGCCGCTCCGCATCGACGAGGCGCTGGTGCGCCGGATGCTGGTCGCGTTCCTTCGCGAGGAGTCGAAGAAGTCTGGTCACCGGCGCGTGGTCGTGGCCGTTTCCGGCGGCGTCGACAGTGCTGCGGTCGCGGCGCTCGCGGCGGAGGCGTTCGGTCCGGAGAACGTCACCGCCCTGTTCCTGCCGTACCGCAGTTCCGACCCGGCCTCGGGCGAGCACGCGCGGCTGGTCGCCACGACCTTCGGTCTCGCACTCGAGGAGATCGACATCACACCGCAGGTCGACGCCTACCTCGGGCGCATCGGGGAGGTCGATCGCATTCGCCGCGGCAACAAGATGGCGCGCGAGCGCAAGTCGATCGAATACGACCGCGCCTGGCCGGACGGGCTGGTGCTCGGCACGAGCAACAAGACCGAGCTGCTGCTCGGTTACGGCACGCGCCACGGCGACATGGCCTGCGACCTCAATCCCGTCGGCGATCTCTACAAGACACAGCTGCGGGAGCTTTCGATGCGCCTCGGCGTGCCCGACGTGATCGTGCGCAAGGCGCCGACCGCCGATCTCTGGGTCGGCCAGACCGACGAGGGTGAGCTCGGATTCACCTACGCGCAGGCGGACCTGGTCCTCTATCACCTCGTCGATCGCCGCTTGCGACCCGAGGACCTCGCGGCCGCCGGCTTCGACGCGGCACTCGTGCACAAGATCCGCGAGCGCGTGCGCCGCTCGCACTACAAGCGGGTGATGCCGCTCATTGCGAAACTGAGTCTGCGCACCGTGGGCCACGACTTTCTTTATCCACGGGATTGGGAAGCCGACTGAGCAGTACCGGCTCGTCTGATAGCGGCGCGGGGCCCGCCGAAACCCTCTCTACGCGCGAAACCCCGCCCCTCATCGGGGCGGGGACCCCTCGCGCGCGGGGGCCCTCGGCGGGCCCCGCGTCTGCGCCAGCCGACTCAGCCGAAGCCCCGCAACTCCGCCTCGCCCTTGGATATGGACTCGCGTTCACTGCGGCGACCTGTTTCGGTGTGGGCGGCATCATCGCGAAAGCCGCGTTCAACGCGGGCGTCGCTCCGTCGCTGCTTGCCGAGTGGCGCATCTTGTTCGGCTTCCTTGCCTATGCGGCGATCTTCGCCGTCATTCGTCCATCCGCTTTTCGCGTTCGGCGAGCCGATCTTCCTTTGTTCGCGCTCTTCGGCGTAGTTGGCCTCGCCGGAGTGCAGTGGACTTACTACGAGTCGATCCAGCGGCTCCCGGTCGGCGTCGCGGTCGTCATCCAGTACACGGCGCCCGTCCTGCTCCTGATCTGGGCGCGGCTACGGGGCCGCAAGGTAGGCAGCCGGCTGTGGCTCGCCGCGGCGCTCGCGCTCCTCGGTTGTTTCTTCGCTGCCGGCGCGTACGACGCTGCGCTCTTCCAACTCAACACCACAGGTGTCGCGTTGTCGGTGCTGTCGGCATGCATCTTCGCGCTGTACTTCTCGCTCGCGGAGCGGATCCTGAAGCGCTACGACACGCCGACGCTGCTCATCTACGGATTCGGCTTCGCCCTCCTCGCCTGGGCGGTGTTCCGTCCGCTTTGGACGCTCCCGTGGACCACCACGACAGCCGAGATCTGGACGCTGCTCGTCGGCGTGCTGATCGTTGCGACGGTGATCCCGTTCGCCCTCACCCTCGCCGCGGTGAAGCTCATCCCCGCGGCGCGCGTCGGCCTGACCGCCACGATCGAGCCGGTCGTCGCCGCGATCGTCGCCTTCCTGGTGCTCGGTGAACAGCTCGCGCTTCCGCAGATCGCTGGCGGCGCGGTCGTGGTGGCCGCGATCCTCATCGCGCAGAGCCTTCGACCGACCGCGGACAGCGTCTAGTGGGCAAGCTCTACCTCGTCGCAACGCCGATCGGGAATCTCGAGGACGTGTCGCAGCGGGCGCTGCGCATCCTGCAGGAGGCGCACATGGTCGCGTGCGAGGACACGCGGCACACGCAGATCTTGCTGCGGAAGCACGACATCCGCGCGAAGCACCTGACCGCGTACACCGAGTTCAACCACAAGCGCAAGGTCGCCGAGCTCGTCGGACAGCTCGACCGCGGCTGGGATGTCGCGCTCGTCTCCGACGCCGGCACGCCGGCGCTGTCCGATCCGGGCGAGCAGCTGGTGCGCGCGGCCGTCGCGGCGGGCCACGACGTCGTCGCGATACCCGGCCCGGCCGCGGCCATCGCCGCGCTGGTCGCCTCCGGCCTTCCGACGCGCGAGTTCACATTCGTCGGCTTCGTCGAGAAGAAGAGCGGACCGCGGCGCCGCCTTCTCGAGCGCCTCATCGCCGAGGGCCGCACCGTCGTCCTGTACGAGAGCCCGTACCGCGTGGCCGATCTCCTCGCGGACCTCGCGGCCGTCGCGCCGACCGCTCCGGTCGTCGTCGCGCGCGAGCTCACCAAGATGCACGAGGAGCTCGTCCGCGGTACAGCGTCGGATCTCGCGGCACACTTCGCGGAGAAAGCGCCAAAGGGCGAAGTCACGATCGTGTTCGCTCCCGCCAAGCAGACGAGAGGCTAAGGCCGCTCGACTATCCTCCGACGGGGCGAAAAGGGGAGCCATCCGTTGAAGCGCGACTACCGGAAGTGGCACAGTCCCGCGCTGGAGCGCGACATGGAGCTTCTCGTCTTCGGCGAGGGCGGCACCCCCGTGCTCGTCTTCCCGACCTCGATGGGCCGCTTCTTCCAGTGGGAAGACTTCGGGATGATCACCCACATGGCGCCACGGATCGACGCCGGCTGGCTGCAGCTCTGGTGCGTCGACAGCGTCGATTCGGAATCCTTCTACGACAAGGAGAAGTCGTCGCAGGAGCGCGCCGCGAGGCACGTTGCGTACGAGCGCTACCTCGTGGATGAGGTCCTGCCCAGGGTCCGCGAGGAGAACCCGGTCGACTTCCTCGTCGTCGCCGGCGCGTCGTTCGGTGCGTTCCATGCACTGTCGTTCGCCACGCGCCGTCCCGGCCTGGCGCGCAAGGCGATCGGTCTCTCCGGGGCGTACGACGCGGCGCGCTGGCTGGGCGGCTCGCGCGAGGGCGAGGCGTACTACGTGAACCCCCTGACCTTCCTCCCCAACCTGAGCGACGAGCGCTCCCTTGGGCCGCTGCGGGCGACCGAGATCGTCATCGCGACGGGACGGGACGACCCCAACGCTGGGGAGTCGCGCCGATTGGCCGCGGTGCTCCAGGACAAGGGCGTGCCGGCGAGCCTGCACCTATGGGATGGCTGGGCGCATGACTGGCCATATTGGAAAGAGATGGTGGACGTGTTCTTGTGAGCAAAGTCGTCGGATTACTGGTCGGACGTGAGAACACGTTCCCCGGACCGTTCATCGAGACGGTCAACCGCAAGGGCGCGGCGCACGGCGTCACCGCGGAGCTCGCTGTCCTCGGCGGTACGCGCGAGCTCGAGGTGCCGCGTTACCGCGTCATCGTCGATCGCATCAGCCACGAGGTGCCCTACTACCGTGCCCATCTCAAGAGCGCCGCGCTCATGGGCACCGTCGTCGTGAACGATCCGTTCTGGTGGGAGGCCGACGAGAAGTTCTTCGAATGCACGCTCGCGCGCATGCTCGGCGTAGCGGTCCCGAAGACCGTCGTCCTACCGAACAAGTCGTACATCTCCGACATCAACGACCAGTCGCTGCGGAACCTGAAGTACCCGCTCGATTGGGACGACATCCTGTCGTACGTGGGCCTGCCCGCGATCCTGAAGCCGAACACCGGTGGAGGGTGGAAGGACGTGTATCGCGTGGACTCCAAGCAGGATCTGCTGTGGGCCTATGACCAGTCGGGCAGCCTGAGTCCGGGACACCGGCCCAAGACGATGATCTTGCAGGAATTCATCAAGTGGGAGGACTACGTCCGCTGCATCTGCATCGGACGCACGGACATCCTTCCGATCCGCTACGACCCCACCGCGCCGTTCGCCGACCGGTACGTCATCAGCAGGCCGGTCGATGGAGAGCTGCGGGATCGTGCGGTCCATGACGCGAGGCTCCTTGTGGAGGCGCTCGGCTACGACATGGACACGGTCGAGTTCGCCGTGCGCGACGGCACGCTCTACGCCATCGACTTCCTGAACCCGGCTCCGGACTTCGACTCGTTCTCCATCAAGGAGGACAACTTCAACTGGGTCCTTGAGAAGATGAGCGACCTCGTCATCGCGTACGCGACCGGCGCGGCCACACCGCCGTGGAAGGGTGAGCACCGCTGGTGGCGGTACGTCCGGACGTGACGAAGGAGCCCGCCTACGTCGTGGCGTGGAACGCGCTGCTCGCGGATCCCGCGATGGCGGCCGCGTGCGCGGAGAGCCTGACGCAGGGTCAGCGTGAGGGCGGCGCGATGTGGGGCGACCGGCCGCTCTGCGTCTCGCTGCGGCCGAACCTCGTCACGAAGCGGCAATACGCCGCGAACGCCGCGGCGTCCGAGGTGCTGTACGGCGCGCTCGCGCGCCTCGAACGCGCGCTTCTCGGGGACGAGGAGCTGCGCCGGGAGCTCGACCTGTCGCCCGAGGAGGATCGGCTCGCGCTCGCGGACCCCGGCTTCTCTGCGGCGTCACCCTCGTCGCGGCTCGACGGCTTCGTATCCGACGGCGTCATCCGCTACGTCGAGTACAACGCGGAGTCTCCGGCCGGGATGGCCTACAACGACGTCCTGGTGCGGATCTTCGACCGTCTCCCGGCGACGAAGACGTTCCGCAAGCGGTTTCGCGCGCGCCCCGTCCGCGTGGCGAGCAAGCAGCTCACGGCGATGAGTCGCGCGCACGGCCGCAAGGTGGACACGATCGCGATCGTCGACTGGACCGGCCTGCCGACGCTGACCGAGTTCCAGATGTTCCAACGCGCGTTCACCGAGCGCGGCGTGAAGACAGTGATCTGCGCGCCGGATGAGCTCACGTACCGCGCCGGCCGCCTCCGAGCGAAAGGCACGCCCATCGACGTCGTCTACCGAAGGGTGCTGCTGTCGGAGCTGCTCGCGAAGCCCGAGGTCGCGCGGCCGCTCCTGAAGGCGTACCTCGCGGGTGACGTGACCGTGGTCAACAGCCTGCGCGCGAAGCTGCTGCACAAGAAGATGAGCCTCGCGCTCCTCTCCACGGTTCTTGTTGTTTATCAGAAAGGCAATGCAGAGACGGCTCTTGTGTAACATCCGAAAAATGTTGTTCCGATGAACGATTA
>JANNHF010000083.1:0-2658 GCA_031404235.1 Chloroflexota bacterium | reverse complement strand
CGGCCTGGTGGGGGAGTCCGGCTGCGGCAAGTCCACGACCGGTCGCGCGATCCTCCAGCTGTACAAGCCAACCGCGGGGTCGGTGAAGTTCGACGGGACCGAGCTCACGACACTCGGCGGCGAGCAGATGCGCAAGATGCGTCGCCGGATGCAGATGATCTTCCAGGACCCGTACGCGTCGCTAAACCCACGAATGACGGTCGGCAACATCATCGGCGAGCCTCTTGAAGTTCATAACCTCGCGAAGGGCCGCGCGAAGACCGAGCGTGTGCAGGAGCTCCTGAAGATCGTCGGTCTCAACCCGTACTTCACGAACCGCTACCCGCACGAGTTCTCGGGCGGCCAGCGCCAGCGCATCGGCGTCGCGCGCGCTCTCGCCGTCGAGCCGGACTTCATCGTCGCCGACGAGCCGATCTCCGCACTCGACGTTTCCATTCAGGCGCAGGTCATCAACCTGCTCGAAGAGCTGCAGGATCGCTTCAAGCTCACGTACCTGTTCATCGCGCACGACCTCTCGGTGGTGCGCCACATCAGCGACCGCGTCGCGGTGATGTACCTCGGCAAGATCGTCGAGCTCGCCGACCGCATCGACCTGTACGAGCACCCGCTTCACCCCTACAGCCAGGCGCTGCTCTCGGCCGTCCCGATCCCCGATCCCCAGGTCGAGCAGAAGCGCAAGCGGATCATCCTCACCGGTGACGTGCCGTCGCCCGTGAACCCGCCCTCGGGTTGCCGCTTCCACACCCGGTGCTGGAAGGCGCAGCAGATCTGTTCCGAGGTGGACCCGGAGTTCATCGAGCACGCACCGCGTCACTGGGCGGCCTGCCACTTCCCGGGGGCTTAGCCGCGCACTAGCGCCGAGCGGGTCCTGCCGCGGGGTCCTACGCCGCCCGCAGCCCGCAGACCGGCGCGGGCTGCGACCAGGCCTTGCGGGCTCAGCATTACGCGTCGGTCAACAAACTGCTGAACACCGAGCAGCCCTACCTGTTCGCCTTCGCTCCGGCGGCGCTCCTCGCGGCCGCGCCGGACCTTCGCGGCCTCCGGCCAGGCACGTTCTCCCCGTACGCAGACGTGGAGCGTTGGTGGCTCCAGAAGTGAACGGCCGGCGACCCTCGCGCGTATAGCCGGATGAAGCGGCGGAGTGTGTCGCTCGATACACTTCGTCGCTCTGTGGGTAGCGCAAAGGAGCAAGAGGGGGATACATGACAGCAAAGCAGCGCACCGGACGGATCCTCATCGCGGTCTTCGCGGCGACCATGCTCGTCGCGACGGCTTGCACGCCAGGCGGCCCGACGGCCAGCGGCGCGCCATCGGCGACCGCCGCGGCGTCCGCGTCGGAGAAGCCTCAGCAAGGCGGCCGGGTCATTGAGGGTTGGGCGACCGACCTCGCCACCATTCAACCGGTCCTTTCCAATGACACCACCTCGGCCAGGGCGTGGGGCCTCATCTACGACGGCATCCTCGAACAAGACGCGAAGAGCGGTGAGCCGAAGGCGAGGATGGCGACATACAGCGTGTCGTCAGACGGCCTGACCTACACGTTCGAGATGAACGCGAAGGCGAATTGGTCTGACGGCAAACCGGTGATCGCGCAGGACTGGCTGACCGGCCTGCAGGGCGTGGCGAGATCCGCGAAGACAGTTCGTAAGTCCACGTTCAAGGACATCGTCGGCTTCAATGACTACTGCGTCGCCGCCACCGGCACGCAGTGCAAACCAATAGCGTCGGCGACCTCGATCTCCGGCGTGAGCATCGACGCGGCGAACCCCAAGAAGTGGTCGGTCAAGATGACCCAGATCTCCTGCCCGGCGATCCTTGACCTGATCGGGTACACGATCCCGACGCAGGTGTTCGGCAAGTACCTGACGGCGACATCGAAGCCCGAGGACTTCGACAACGCGCCGGAGAACACCAACCCGACCGTGTCGAGCGGCCCGTTCAAGTTCAAGGAATGGCGCAAGGGCGACCAGGCCATCTTCTCCAAGAACGAGACCTACTGGCAGGGAGCCCCGAACGTCGACGAGTACGTCATCAAGGTCGTCGCGAACACCGCGGCCATCACGAACGGTCTCAAGACGGGCGAGCTGACATTCGGAAGCATCATCGCCCGTGACCTCGCAGACGTGCAGACAGTGGACAGCGTAAAGATCACGAAGTACTCCAACCTCGGCTACACGTTCATCGGCTGGAACACCCTCAGCCCGACGGCCACCGGTCTCGCGGACAAGCGTGTCCGCCAGGCCCTGGCGTACGGGATCGACATGGACGCCGTGATCAAGGCCGTCGTCTTCGGTGAGGCGACTCCGCACGTCGCGGATATGGTCCCTGTCCAGTGGTCATACCCGAGCGGCGCGCTCGAGCAGTACAAGTACGACAAGGCCAAGGCCGAGGGGCTTCTGAAGGACGCCGGCTGGGTCAAGGGAGCCGACGGCATCCTCGCCAAGGACGGCAAGAAGTTCAGCCTGACGATCTCGACGAACTCGGGTAATCAGGAGCGCGAGACGCTGGCCCAGGTCGCGGCCGACCAGTACAAGCAGCTCGGCATCGACGCCAAGGCGCGTCCGGAAGCGTTCCAAGGTCTGGTGACGAAGCTCACCACGGGTGACCAGACGCTGGACGCGACGATCATCGGTTGGAGCCTCGGTGGCGACCCAGACC
>JANNHF010000082.1:0-1568 GCA_031404235.1 Chloroflexota bacterium | reverse complement strand
GTACATGCAGCCGGTCGAGCCGAGCACGATCGTGCGCGGACCCGACGCCTTGACCATGTGTCGCATCACGAGCGCGGACTCGCATCCTTGGCAGGTGCGGTGGCCCGAGACGAAGAGCTCCTCGTACGGGACGTCCTTGACCCCCTTGATCTGGGGCAGGTTCTGGGCGGGCATGATCTCAGTTGTCATCTCTTACTCCCGTACGCCGATCCAATGACAGACGTCGCCCTGGGCGAGTCCGCCTTGGCCGGCGGCAATGGTCTTCTCGAAGATCTCGGTGGCCATCGGCTGCTCGATCTCGCGGCCTCCGAGGCCGGCGATGAAACCGACGATGGCGGGACGCTTGTCCAGTGAATACAAGGCGGAGCGGATCTCGTTGTACAGCACGCCGCCGTAGTACGGCGAGCCGAAGCTGTAGTCGCGGTCGATCACGCCGACGGCCTTGAAGCGGCGGAGGCTCTTCACGACCTCCGCCGTCGGGAACGGCCGGAACCACTTGAGCCGGACGAGGCCGATCTTGAGGCCGCGTTCCTTGCGCAGGCGCCGGATCGCGACCTTCATCGGGAGGGACAGCGTGCCCTGGCCGATGACGACGACCTCGGCGTCCTCGGTCATGTATTCGTCCAGGAAGGGGCTCTCGCCGCCGCGGCCGAAGATCTTCTTGAACTCGGCATGCGCCTCGGCGACGACGGTCAGCGCGTTGCGCATCGCCGCATCGTTCTGGCGCCGGATCTCCATGAGCCAGTCCTGGTCGACCTGCGGCGCGATCGTGATCGGGTTGTCGGGGTGCAGCAGGCGGTCACCGAGGTCGAACTTTGGCAGGAACTTGTCCACGGCCGCCTGTGTCGGGATCTTCACGATGTGCTGCGAGTGGGTGAGGAACGCCCCGTCGAGTCCGATCGCGATCGGAAGCGACACGCGCTTGTCCTCCGCGATGCGCCAGGCCATGAGCGCGAGGTCGAGCGCCTCCTGCGCCGTCTCGGCCCAGGGGAGGAGCCAGCCAAGGTCGCGCACGGCGAGCGAGTCGTTGTGCTCGGTGCCGAACGCGCCGGGGTCGTCCAGGGCGCGGTTGCCGCAGATCGCGACGACCGGCAGGCGCAGGCCCGCGGTCACCGCGATCGCCTCGAAGGCGTAGAACCATCCGACGCCCGACGAGCCGACGAACACGCGGGCGCCAACGGCGCAGGCGTGCTTCACGATCTCGAACTGGCTGTGCTCCCCGTCGGCGACGATGTATTCGACGTCCATCTTGCCGTTGGCGATGAGCTTCGCCGCGGCCTGCATGACGCCGTCGTACGGGCGGATCGGGTACGCCGCCATCACATCGACGTCGGCGAGACGGATGGCCTCGGCGATGGCCTCGCAGCCTGTCGCGAGCTGCTCGGTCTCGATCTCATTCGCGTCTTTGGTCTTGACCTCGACTGCCATTACTCGTCACCTCCCGCTGATGTCGTGGGGTTCGCGGCGGGGTCCGCCCCTGGGATCGCTGCCGCGTTCGCGGCGGGATTCGCGTTCGGAGGCACGCTGCCCTTTGCGCCCTTCTTGGGGTCGGCGGAGACGCCGCTCAT
>JANNHF010000081.1:0-3647 GCA_031404235.1 Chloroflexota bacterium | reverse complement strand
TCGACGCACTTCCACCGCGGGAATCCTTCCTTCTATACGGGCGAGGCGATCTTCGGCGTGCTCTCACACTTCCTCACGCGTTCCGCGCCGCTGGCAGAGCGCGTCGCGGCCGCGACCGCGCGGATGCAAGCAGTCCCCGGGCTGCTCGCGCAGGCAAGAGCGAACGTGCGCGCGGCCCCCGCGGCGTGGACCGAGCGCGCCCTGCGTGAGTGTGCCGGTGCGATCGCGTTCCTCACCCGGGGCGTCGGGGCCCTCGGCGGCAATGATCTCGGCGGAACTCCGGCGTTCGCCGACGCCGCGCGCGTGGCCGCCGCGGCGTTCGAAGATCTTCGTTCGTACCTGACGAACGAGCTGATGGGGCACGACACCGGCCGCTATGCCTGCGGCGCGGAGGCCTTTTCCCTGCTGCTGCGCCACGGCCACTTCGTCGAGCGCGATGCCGAGGAGCTCGCCCGCTGGGCGGAGGACGAGATGCGCGAGGCGGAAGCCGACCTCGAGGCGCACGTGGCCGACACCGGCGCCTCCACCTGGCGTGAAGCGCTCGCCCGTCTTGCGGATCACCATCCGTCGGCGAGCGGCTACTACCGGCGCTTCGACGAGCTGCGCGACGCGTGTCGCGATGAGGTCGAGCGCCACCGGCTCCTCACCTGGGTGGACTGGCCGCTTCGCTTCGTGCCCCAGCCGTCCTGGGCGCGCGAGGCCGCGCCGTACCTCTACTTTCTGCCGTACCGCTCGCCCCCGCGTTCGACGCACCGATCCCACATGAATATCTGGTCGCTCCGCTCGAGGCGTCTCTGCCCGCCGACCGAGCCGAACGGATCCTGCGCGAGCAGAACGACAGCGTCATCAAGCTGAATCACGTCGTCCACCACGGGAGCGTTGGCCACCACTTCCAGAACTGGCACGCCTACCGCGCCGCCTCGCGCATCGGACGCATCGCGGCGGTCGACTGCGCGTCGCGGCTTGCCTTGTTCTGCGGAGGCACGATGGCCGAGGGCTGGGCGACGTACGCCACGCAGCTCCTCGCCGAGACGGACCTCTTTACGCCGCTCGAGCGGTTCTCCGTGCGGCAAGGGCGGCTACGCGCCGCGGCGCGGGCGCTCGTCGACATCCGTCTCCACGAAGGACGGCTCTCCCTCGCTGACGCGACGCGTCTCTACGAGGAGCGCGCTGGCATGTCATCCACCGCCGCGCGTGGCGAGGCCGTGAAGAACACCATGTTCCCTGGCGCCGCGGTGATCTATCTCCTCGGCTCGGACCTCATCCGTCGTCTGCGAGCGCAAGTCGCGGTGCGGCAGGGCAGCGCGTTCGACCTGCAGGCCTTCCACGACCGATTGCTCGAGCAGGGCTCGCTGCCCATCGCGCTCATCACGCCGGACATGCTTTCCCCAGAGCCGCCGGCGGCAGTGCCAGTGCTGCCAACTGGCGCTTGAATTGGCGATTGTTTACAGTTCCGGCGTGGTGAGGACGGGGTTACGGGCTGTCGAGTCACCGACACTCGACCTGGAGGTCCTCGAGCGGCTGCGCGACGCGATCGTGCAAGGGGAGATCCCACCAGGTCGCCGGATCAACCATCTGCGCACCGCCCGCCACCTCGGCGTCAGCCGTGGTCCCGTGCGCGCCGCGATGGCGAAGCTCGCGCAGGAAGGCCTCGTCGAGAACGTGCCGCGTCGCGGCAGCTTCACGACGCCGCTCGACCGCTCCACCGTCGTCGACGTGTACGGCGTGCGCGAAGCGCTCGAATCGTTCGCCGCGGCCGAGGCCGCGTCCCGAGCGACCCCGGAGGTTGTCGCCGAGCTGCAGCGGAGGATCGAGCGGATGCGCACGCTGGCAGCGCGCAAGGACGTGTTGCGGCTCGTGGACGCTGACCTCGATTTCCACCGGCGCGTGATCGAGCTCTCCGGCAATCGCCAGATCGCGCACCTCTGGAAGATCACCGAGGTGAACATCCGCCGCATCTTGCTCTTCCGCCAGAACGCGCTCAGTACACTTCGCGACGTTCCCGAGTCGCACCTGCCGACCGTCAGCGCGCTGCGCCGACATGAACCCGCCGCGGCCGCCGAGACACTGCGCACGCACATCCAGGAGGCCCGTGCCGACCTCGTAGCGCATTGGCCTGACCACAAAGAAGACGCCACACCAAGGAGGGAAGACACATGAACCGTCACGCTCGCCACCTTCGCCTGACCGCCGCGTTCCTCGCCGCCCTCGCGATCCTTTCCGCCGCGTGCGCTCCCGCGCAGCCGTCGGCTCCCAGCGCCAGCCAGGCGCCGACAGCGGGTGGCACGGTGATCTACGGCCTGGCGACGAAATTCGACACGCTCGACCCGACCGTGACGACGTTCTCGGTCGTCGGCAAGATCGGCTATCACGTGTTCGACCCATTGGTGTGGCAGAGCTCGGCCGGCAAGTACGAAGCCGGCCTCGCTGAGTCGTGGCAGGTCTCGCCGGACGCGAAGACCTACACCTTCAAGCTTCGCAAGGACGTGAAGTTCCACGACGGCACACCCTTCAACGCGCAGGCCGTGAAGTTCACCTTCGACCGGATTGTCGATCCGGCGACGAAGTCGCAGCTCGCCATCTCGCTCCTCGGCCCGTACGAGGGCACCGACGTCGTCGACGAGGCGACCGTCCGCGTGCGCTTCAAGACGCCGTACGCGCCGTTCCTCGACTCGGTCTCCGTCCCGTACCTCGCGCCGATCTCGCCGGAGGCTGTGCGGAAGGCCGGCAAGGACTTCGGCAGCACCGCGCTCGTCGGCACCGGCCCCTTCAAGTTCGTGTCGTACACCGCCGACGCCGAGGTCGTCCTCGCACGCAACGATGACTACAAGTGGGGCCCGGCGTTCCTGAAAAGCCGCGCCGCCCCGTACCTGGACAAGATCATCTGGCGGATCATCCCCGAATCGACGACGCGCATCGCCACCGCCGAATCGGGCGAGCTGACGTTCGTCGAGGACGTGCCGACCCAGGATTACCAGCGGGTGAAGACGTCGGGCAAGCTCGTCGTCCTCGATCCACTCCAGGCCGGCTCGGGGCACTCGATGATGATGAATGTCCAGAATCCGCCGCTCGATGACGTGCGCGTGCGCCGGGCGATCGAGTGGGCCGTGGACAAGACCGCGATGAACCAGACCGTGTGGAACGGCGTGTTCAAGCCCGCGTGCAGCGCCATCACGCCGAACGTGCTCGGGTACGACGCCAAGATGTGCGACAAGTACAAGTACGACGCGACTCGCGCAGCGGCACTGCTCGACGAGGCCGGTTGGCGCCTGAACACTGCCACCGGCGTGCGCGAGAAGGGTGGCCTAACGCTGAAGCTCGGCCTCTACTTCCGCTCAGATTCGGACAACTCGCGGAACATGGCCACGTTCCTCCAGAGCAACCTGAAATCAGCGGGTATCCAGATCGACGTTCAGGGCCTCGCGCGCGCCGGGTACTTCGACGCGGTGCGTGCCGGCAAGCACCACATGCAGTTCTGGTGGGAGTCGCACGGCGATCCCGATGTCCTCCGCATCCTCGTGCACTCGAGCAACGCGGAAGGCGGCACGAACCGCAACCGCTACAAGAACCCGGAGATGGACCGACTGATCGATGAGGCCGCGGCCCAGACCGACGTCGAAAAGCGCAAGGCGCTGTACTCGCAGATC
>JANNHF010000080.1:0-4229 GCA_031404235.1 Chloroflexota bacterium | reverse complement strand
CGACGGCAAAGCTCGGGACGCCGTTCGTCTTCGCGGTCACGCCTTTATTCGGTAATTGGGCGGTTCCGTCGTGATGCGCACGTCGTGCGGGTGCGACTCGCGCAGACCGGCGCCCGAGATGCGCACGAACATCGCCTTCGTTCGGAGGTCCTCGACCGTCGCGGCGCCCACGTACTTCATGCCCGCGCGCAGGCCGCCGACGAGCTGATGCAGGAACGGCTCGAGAGCGCCGACGGACTTGACGTGCCCCTCGACCCCCTCCGGTACGAGCTTGGAGAACTCTCCGATGTCCTGTTGGCCGTAGCGGTCGCGCGACGCGCCGGTCTTCTGGCCGACGCGAGCTTGCATGGCGCCCATCGAGCCCATACCGCGGTACGACTTGAAGCGGCCCTCCGCGGTGTCGATGACATCGCCCGGCGATTCGTCGACGCCCGCGAGCAGCCCGCCGAGCATCACCGTCGACGCGCCCGCCCCGATCGCCTTCGCGATGTCGCCCGACTGCTGGATCCCGCCGTCCGCGATGATCGGGATGCCGTGGCGGTCGGCCGCCTCGGCGCAGTCCATGACAGCGGTGATCTGCGGCATGCCCGCGCCGGCACCGACCCGTGTGGTGCAGATCGCGCCCGGCCCCACGCCGACCTTCACGCTGTCGGCCCCAGCGGCGATGAGCTCGTCGGTGCCTTCGGCGGTCACGACGTTCCCGGCTATCACCTGCACGCGGTGCCGTGCCTTCACCTTCTCCACCATGCGGATGACGCCGGCCGAATGCCCGTGCGCGACGTCGACCACGATGACGTCGACTCCAGCGGCAACGAGCGCCGCAGCGCGTTCATCCGCGTCGCCCGACACGCCGACCGCGGCGGCGACGAGCACGCCTGCGTCCTTCGTGAGCTTCACCTCATGCACCTGCTCGGCGATGGTCAGGTTCCGGTGGATCACGCCGAGCCCACCGAGGCGGCCGAGCGCGATGGCCATGCGCGACGCGGTCACGGTGTCCATCGCCGCGGAGAGGATGGGGATACCCAGGGTGATGCTCTTCGTGAGCTGCGCCTTCGTGGAGACTTCGCTGGGGAGCACGTCGCTACGCGCGGGAATGAGGAGGACGTCGTCGAACGTGAGACCTTCCTTGGTGAAACGCTCCCCCACGCGGCTCACGTGGGACGGAGTGTAGTGGCCTGCTAGCGCCGCTGCCGCGACTTCGCGAGGCGCTCGCCGTATGCGGTCCCGCCCTGGGCCCAGAGGTTGAGCATGTCGACGCGCTGCTTGGTCCACGAACGGGCGCGCCACCAGAACACGCCCGCGGCCGAAAGGGCCACGAGGCAAGCGCCCGGGAGGATGATCGGCTGCAGGGCAATGAACAGGTCGAGCCTGTGCCCGACGATCGCGAGCGCGACGAAGACGAGCACCTCGATCTCGGCGAGGAGGACCAGGAAGATGAGCGCGAATGACGCAGCGCCGAATCTCTTCTTGATCCGGTAGGGGAAAGCGACGTCCATGAGCCCGCTCATCGATGGCGGATTCTAGAGGAGCGTTGCGCTGCGCTCGGGTCCGATCCCGACCATCCCGACGGGCGCGCCCACCGTCGCTTCGATGCGCGACAGATACGCGCGCGCCGCCGCGGGGAGATGCGCGCGGTCGGCGACCCCGGTGAGCGGATCGCACCAGCCGGCGAGCTTCTCGTAACGAGGCACGGCACGTTCGAGCACCGCTGTCGGCGGCATGTCCGTGGTCAACCGACCATCGATCTCATAACCGACGCAGAACGGGATCTCGCTATACGCGCCGAGCACGTCGAGCTTGGTCACCGCGAGCTCGGTGAAAGCGTTGAGGCGATGCGCGTGGCGCGCTGCGACCGAATCGAACCATCCGACGCGCCGCGGACGACCGGTCGTTGCGCCGTATTCGTTCGCGCGCTCGCGCAGGGCGTCGCCCTCGCCGCCGGCCATCTCCGTTGGGAACGGGCCCTCGCCGACCGCGGTCGAGTACGCCTTCACGACGCCGATGACCTTCGTGATGTACCGCGGCGGGATTCCCGCGCCCACCGAGGCGCCGCCCGCGAGCGGGTTCGAAGACGTGACGTACGGATAGATGCCCCAGTCGAGATCGCGCATCGCGCCAAGCTGTCCTTCTAACAGGATGCGCGCGTCGGTCTGGAGCGCCCGCTCGACGAGCGGGAGCGTGTCGGCGATGCGATCGCCGAGCGTCGCCGCGGCCGCGAGCACGTCATCCGCGACGGTCGTCGCGTCGAGCGGGGCGTCGCCGTAGCGCTCGAGCACCTTCTTCTGGCGCTCCAGCTCGTGCGCGACCCGCGCCCGGAAGCGGCGCTCATCGCGCACCTCGTAGACCTGGATCCCGTGACGCGAGACCTTGTCGGCGTACGCGGGCCCGACCCCCTGACCCGTCGTGCCGAGCTTCTGCCGGCCGCGCTCGCGCTCGTCGAGGCGGTCGATCGCGACGTGCCACGGCATCAGCAGATGCGCGCGGTCCGCGACGCGGAGATTGTCGGTGCGGATGCCACTTCGCTCGAGGTTCGCGAGCTCCTCGCAGAGGACCTGGAGATTCACGACCGTCCCCGGACCGACGATGCAGAGCGCGTTCGGGTTGAAGATGCCCGACGGCACGAGATGCAGCTTGAACGTGCCGTGCTGGTTGACGACGGTGTGGCCAGCGTTGTTGCCGCCCTGGAAGCGGATGACCACATCCGCCTCCTGCGCGAGGAGGTCCGTGATCTTGCCCTTGCCCTCGTCGCCCCATTGGGCCCCGACGACGGCGGTCACTGGCACGTGGAAAGACGATACGCGCTCGGCGCGCTACTGGCCCGCGTTACGAAGGAGCTCAGCGCCGAGCTTGGCGAGCTCGAGCGCGGTGCGGGACCGCAGTGGCTCGCGACGCCACCAAAACGTGGGATCCCACTCGGCGTCGCGCGCGGGGTAGTTGCGGAGCACGAGACCGGCCGGCTCGAACGCGCGGGTGAAGAGGAGAGCGGCTCGGCGCTGATGGAACGGGCTGGTCACGAGGATCGCCGAGTGCATCTTGCGCGCGACCATCAGCTTTGCGACCTCGGTGGCGTTCTGCTCGGTGTCCGTGGACGCGGGTTCGATGACGGTCGCGCTCTCGGGCACGCCTTGACGGAGGGCCTCGCGTCGCATGATCTCGGCCGAGCTCACCGACGCGGGATCGATCGCGGCTCCCGAGAACACGATCACCGGGGCGAAGCCCTGCTTCCACAGGTCGATGGCCGTAGCGGCGCGCGCGCCGGTGTCCCCGGAGATCACGATGATCGCGTCGGCTTTCGCGAGCTCATCTTCTATCGCGAGGTAGTGACCGACGAGCGCCAGCCCTGCGATGCCGCTGCCGACAGTCACCAGAACTCCGACCAGCATGCCCACCAGAAAGTTGCGCACGATCCGAGGCTAGCGTGGCCGGGGCGTGCCAGGTCAGGCGGGCGGCGGGACGGCCGGCGGCGGTGCTCTGCGCCGCGCCTCGAAGCACTCCGAGCAATACACGGGTCGGTCGGTCCGAGGCTCGAACGGGACCTGCGCCGGCTTGCCACAGTCGCTGCAGATGACGTCGTGCATGTTCGCGGACCTCGCGGCCGCGCGCTCGGCCTTCGCCTTCTTGCGGCAGTCCGGGCAGCGCTGCGGCTCGTGGAGCAGCCCCTTCTGCTGGTAGAACTCCTGATCCCCCGCGGTCCATACGAAGGCATTGCCGCACTCGCGGCACGTGAGCGGCTTGTCGGCGAAGGCCATGGTCATCGCGTCGGTTTCCGCGCGGAATCGTACGCCGGGCGGTCAAGGGGGCGCGGCTGTGCGGCGGAGTCCCTCCACAAGCGTGGTGCGCGGCTGCCAGAGGCCATCGCGCGTGGCCCTCGCTGCGTCAACGCAGGAGCGCTGGACCTCTGCCTCGCGCTCGGGCGCCTTCGTGATCCCGGGCGGCGGGCCCAGGATCTCGGTGAGCGCGCCGATGAGGTCGTTCACGCTCGTCGCGACGCCGGTCCCGATGTTGTAGACGCCCTTCCAATTGCCCGCGAACGCTGAAAGGACCGCGTCGACCACGTCGCCGACGTAGACGTAATCACGCTGCGCGGAGCCGTCGCCGTACACCGTGAGCTTCTGACGGCTCTGCCAGCGCCCGAGAAAGATCGCGATCACGCCGCCTTCGAGGTCCTGTCGCTGCCGAGCGCCGTAGACGTTCGCCAGACGGAGCGTGATGTTCGGGATCTCCGCGGC
>JANNHF010000079.1:0-26532 GCA_031404235.1 Chloroflexota bacterium | reverse complement strand
TGGGTTTGTGCCGCCTGAAGCTGTTCGACACGCAGGGCGCTGAGGAGGCGTTTGTGCGCGCGCTGGCAATGGACAGAACCAATGAAATAGCCTTGTTGGAAGTTGCGCAGATTCGCTTTGAGGCACAGGATTATGCCGCTGCGGCAAAATTCTATGGAACCTATAAAACAGTGGCACGGCAGCAGTCTGCCGCGGGCCTGTGGTTGGGTATCCGATTGGCCCAGGTGGAAGGTGATCGGGATTCCGAGGCGAGCTTTGCCTTGGCCCTGGGTAGCCGGTTTCCGGAATCAGCACAGTACCAGGCCTATCAGCGGACTTCATCACCAGCGGCTCGTCCACCGTCTTGCAGCGATCGTGCACGCCGACGGCGTGCGTGAGGCGCTCCTCCTTCACCAGGAGCCCGCGCTCCTTGAGCATCTCGACCGCCATCCGCCGCCCGACGTCGCGGTCCGGTCCGGCGAGCGGACCCGCGGCCGGGGTCATGTAGCCGCGCGTGTCGATCACGGTGATGACCGGAAGACCGTGGCGCTGTCCGATCTCGAAGTCGGTCGCGTCGTGGCCGGGCGTGATCTTCAGCGCTCCGGTCCCGAATTTCGGGTCCACGGCCTCGTCGGCGATCACCTTCACGCGACGCTCGATGATCGGCACCAGCACCTCGCGTCCGATGAACGGCTTCCAACGCTCGTCGTCCGGGTGCACGGCGACCGCGACATCAGCGACGATCGTCTCGGGCCGCGTCGTCGCGATGACGAGCGGCGGATCGCCCTCTCTCGCATCCGCCCACGGGTAGCGCACGTAATACAGCGAGTCGGCGCGCTGCACGTGCTCCGACTCGAGGTCGGAATACGTCGTCTGGCAGCGCAGGCACCAGTGCACGATGCGATCGGCGCGATAGAGGTGACCGCGCTTGTAGAGCCGGATGAAGTGCGTGCGGACCGCGCGCTGCTTCGCGGGCTCCATCGTGAAGTTCCGGCGTGACCAGTCCAGCGAACAACCGAGAAGACGGAGCTGCTTCTCGATGCGCGGCCGGTAGTGGTCCATCCACTTCCACATCTCGGCAAGGAACTTCTCGCGACCGAGGTCAGCTCGGCCGATCTCGTTCTTCGCGAGCTCGTCCTCGACCACCTTCTGCGCGATGATCCCGGCGTGGTCGGTGCCCGCCATGTAGAGCGTGGGCTCGCCGCGCATGCGATGCCAGCGCGCCATGAGGTCCTCGTAGCCGCCGAAGCCGAGCGCGTGACCGAGATGGAGGTCGCCGGTGACGTTCGGCAGCGGAAGCATCATCACGAACGGCTTGCCCGGGTTGTCCTCGTCGGGCGTGAAGAAGCCCGAACGCTCCCACCAGCCGTAGAGGTCTTGTTCGACGGCGGATGGGCGGTAGTTCTTCTCGTTGAAGGACGCGACCGACTGCGGTGGATCCATCTTTTCATTCGTCATCGCCGACCACGCACCTCCTTGGTCAAATCAAAAGCCCCGTCTCGTCTGCGGACGAAGCGGGGCCTCGTGGTACCACTGCAGTTCGCCATCACCCTGCGGTGACAGCCTCAGTTGGCCGATAACGGGCGCCTCCGACCCGGCTCGCGGGCGACTTCCCGTCCCTGTTCCCCGCGGCGCGCTTCCAGCTGATGACGCGCCTTCTCTATCGGAACTTGGGTCGGTCTTCTTCCCGGTCACTGCCGGTATGAGGTGATGGTAGCCGAGCTCAGGCGCTGGACGCGCGCGCAGGGCGCGTCAGCTGCTTGTGCCGATACATCGCGCGGTCGGCGGCGTCCACGAGCGCGTCGACGCTGACCGGGCGGTCCGACGCATCCGCGACGCCCCAGGCGATCGTCGGCAGACGCTTGCCGTCGGCGAGCGTGCCTTCGGCGATGTTGGCCGCGACACGGCGCATGACGCGCTCCGCCGCGAGCAGCGGCGCTCCAGGGAACAGGATCGCGAACTCGTCACCACCGATGCGCGCGACGGTGTCGCGGTCGCGGACGCCGGCGGAGAGCATCTCGCCGATGCGTATCAGCGCCTCATCCCCCGCCCCATGTCCGAACTGGTCGTTGAGCGCCTTGAGGCCGTTGGCGTCCAGCACCGCGACCGTGATCGGCACCGCGGGATCCCCCTCGAGCTCCGCTCGGAGACGCGCGAAGAACGTGCGGCGGTTCGGAAGACCCGTGAGCGGGTCCGTGGCGGCGGCAGTCTTCGCCGCCTGGTGCAGCCTCGCGACGCGCAGTGCGGCCGCGACCTGGTGCGAGACGGCGGTGAGCAGCTGCTCGTCCTCGTGGCCGAACGCCTGGCTGCGCGGGCTCTCGATGCCGAGCGCACCCACACGCTCCTCACCGAGCTGGAGCGGCACGACCAGGACCGACTGGATGTTCGTCGGACCGTAGAAGCGCGGATCGGCCTGCGCGTCGGTGACGTTCTGCAGCTGTCCGTGCTCGATGACCCACCAGCTGATCCCGACACCGCGCGTGAGGAGCTGGCCGACGTACGGCTCCGAGGGACCGACCGCGGCGCGCACCACGAGGCTCTCGTGTCTGTCATCGAGCGTCAGCAGGAAGCCGTTCTCGTACCCCATCGACTCGCACACGATCCGCAGCAGGCGCTGAGCGAGGGTGTCGATGTCGAGCACCGCGCTGATCTCCGAAGCCAGGCGCTGCAGGATCGCGAGCTGCCGCCCGTGCGCGTGCGCGGACGCGGCGAAGTGCTCGAGCACGCCGCCCGGGCCGGGGACGTTGTCCATGTCCTCCTCTTCGATCGCCCCGACGCGGCGGAGGTACCCCGCCCCGTGCAGCCGGTCGCGCTCGATGACACGGAGGAACGCGTCCACGACGTCGGGATGGAACTGTGTCCCCCGACAGCGCACGAGCTCGGCGCACGCGAACTCGACGCTCTGCGCCTGCTTGTACGCGCGCCGGTTCACGATGACCTCGAACGCGTCGGCGGCCGCGACGACATACGCCTCGAGCGGGACGGTCTCGCCGGCGAGCCTCTCGGGATAGCCGGAGCCGTCGAAGCGCTCGTGGTGCGCCCTCACGATCGGCACGAGGTCGCGCAGCGGCTCGACGGCCGCGAGGATCGAGCCCCCCACCGCGGGGTGCGTGCGCATGAGCACCCACTCGTCGGCCGTGAGCGGACCGGGCTTGTTGAGGATCGCGTCGGGCACGCCGATCTTGCCAATGTCGTGCAGCAGCGCACCGAGCTGCACGCGCCGCAGCTGGTCGGCCGACATGCGCAGCTCGTCGCCGATCGTGCGAGCGAGCGCGGCGACGCGCGCAGAGTGGCTCCGCGTATACGGATCGCGGGCGTCTACGGCCGCCGCGAGGGCCTTCACCGACGCGAGGTAGAGCTCGCGCATCTGCGCGAGGTGCTCGGCATTTTCGAAGGCGGTCGCCACGAGGTTGCCGAGCGACTGGAGCACCGCGATGTCCTCGTCGTCGAATGCGCCGGGCCGGTACGCCTGGCTCGACAGGACCCCCACAAGACGCCCGCGGCTCTTCAGCGGCACGTGGACCGCCGAGGCGGAAGGCCGCTCGGTCTCGCCGAACGTCATGCCGCGGCGCTGCACCGGATCGTCCGCCCCCCGGACCAGATACGTCTCGCCGGTGAGCACTACCTGGCTCGTGGGCCCGGTCCCGAGCGGGTAGCGCTCGCCGACCCAGCTCTCGGCTCCCTCGCCCTGAAGAACGAAGTCGAACTCCTTCTTGTCCGCGTCGTACCGCGCCACATAGAAGGAGTCGCGCGCAACGAGCGCGCCGGCGGCCTCGTACGCCAGGCGAGCGATGGCGAAGGGCTCGCTCGTGCCGGCGAGCTGCCAGGCGAGGTCGTTCAGCGCGGAGAGCCGGCGGATGCGCTGCTCGCGCTCGGCCCGGACGCGCGCCGAGCGCATCGCTGCCGCAGCGAGCTGCGCAAAGGCGAAGAGGCCCTGGCGGTCGATCGCGTCGAACGTACGGTCAGGGTCAGTGGTGGCGATGCCAACGCTTCCGACGACCTCGCCGCCGAGCATCACCGGCGCGGCCATCGCGGCGTGGATGCCGGCCTCGCGCAGGAACTCCGCGTGCCCGTCCTGCTCGCCGTAGGTATCCAGCGAGTAGTCGCGCATGCTCACCACCTCGCGGCGGCGGATCACCCGCCGCACCAGCGGCCCGGCCTCTTGCGGGGCCGTCAGCGGAGCAGCGAGCCCGATGCCGGCGAGATCGACCGCGGTATCGCCGCGAAGCTCGGTGACGAGGACGAACTCGGTGTCGTACGTCCCGTGCATCTCCTGCGCGATGCGTCGGATCACGTCCGAGGTGGCGCCCGTCTCCGCGGCGAGCTCGCGCGAAACGCTCTCGACGCGGCGAGCCTGCTCGATGATCCGAGCGTTCCGGAGCGCGATCGCCGCGTGCGCCGCCAGACCTTCGAGCGCCTGTATGTCGTTGTCGTCGAACGGACGGACCCGCAGACGGCCGACCGTGAGCGTAGCGGCGATCTCGCCTTGGACCACGATCGGCACGCCGACGATCGAGCGCACGCCGATGTCCCTGATCGCGGGGACCGCCGTCGGGTCGGAGGCGTAGTCGGCCCAGGCCACCGCGCGGCGCGAGCGCATCACCGCACCAACGATGCCGACGCGCGCCGACGCGTGGACACCAACGGCGCGCTCGCCGGTGCCGGCGCCCGCGACGATGGTGAATTCGTCGCCGCGGCGCCGATTGATCGTGGAGTGATGCGCGTCGACGAGCAGCAGCGCGTTGCGGGAGATCGAGCGGAACAGCCCCTCGGGCGCTGTCTCCTGACCGATCTCGGTCGCGACCCGTTGAAGGCTTCGCGCCAGGCGCAGCGCGCGCGCACCGGAGCGTTGCTCGCCGCGGTAATGCGCGACCGTCGCGCTCAGGATGATGAGCACGAGGATCACGACCATCGTCTCGCCGAAGATGTGCGGGATCGGCGTCGGGATCCCGAGTCCGACCCGTACGATCTCCTGGCTGATGCGGCCGATGAGGTAGGCCGCCGCGGTCGCGGTGACGCCGTGCCGTCCCAGGCGATACATCGCGAGGGCGCCGATGGCCACCACGACGACGAACGCGACGCTGCGCTCGTTGGGAGCACTCGCGATCATCCACATCGTCGCCGCGCAGAGGTCTCCGACGACCACGAGCGCCGGCGTCTCCGAGAGCGGCAACGGAGTGCCGTCGCGGCGCACGTCGTCCCGCCAGACCAGGGCAGACGTCGCGAGGAGGAAGGCCAGCGCGAAATAGGCCACCGGCAGCGTCGCCTGACCACCGATGAGGATCCACATCAGGGCGCCCGCGACCGCTAAGAGTCGGGCGACGAGCAGGACGTCGCGCGGGAAGAAGCGGCGCATGCGCGACCACTCTTGAGGGTCCCGGAGCGCGATGGGTATCGGTCCGGTGGCGGGGACCCTCCTCAGGACGTTACGGGTGGTGGTACTTCCGGCGCGAGCTCCTCATCGGCGACGAACACCAACAGTGGCGCGAGCACGAAATAGTTCTGCAGCGAACGCCACGCGAAGTACAGCGGCAGGAAGGGCCACAGGAGGGGCGCGCTCGTGACCGAGGGTCGCCATCGCAGGAAGGCAGCGAGGAGGGCCGCGAACGCGACGAGAGCGAGCACGCCGTACGCGACGCGCGGGAGGAGCGGGACGATGCCCGCGAGCCCGAACCGCACCAGCCCCACGCCGTCCGCTTCGAGCGGTCCCAGGATCGGGGCCATCACTCCGTCGATGAATCGTTCCGGCGCGCGGACGAGGAACGGCACGTTCACGGCAAGTGCGATCGCCGCCGCGATCAGCCCACGCCGGACCGCTTCGCGCCGCCCGGAACGCTGCCAGACGAGCGCGAGGTAGAACGGCGCGACGAACCACGCCGTCTGCCGCGCCGCGAACGCGAGACCGAGCAGGATCGGCGAGAGCCAGGCGCGGCGAAGCGCGAGCCACGCCCCGACGACAAGCAACGCCCAGGTCGGGTCGATCCCCGCGAGGATCGGCTGCCGTAGCACGATCGCGTTCCCCACGATCGTCACCAGGGCCATCGGGCGCCACGCCAGACGCAGCCGCGACAGCGCGACGATCGCGAGGACGACGATCTCTGCGAGATAGATCCAACGGATGTCGCCCAGACCGAGCGCAACGAACGGCGCGACGACGAGGAACGAGAGCGCCGGGTAGTTGTAGGTGTGCAGGACGCCGCCGCCGTCGACATGCGTCGCGAGCTCCGGGACCATCTGGAAAGCGGCGAGGGCCTCCGGCAGATCGAAGACCGCGTAGGGATCCTGACCCGACACGAAGATCTCGGCCATCCGATGGACCGCGGCGACGGCGTCAGCGTGATACGGCACGACACTGAGACACGCGAGCCCGACCAGCGCGAACGTCGTCAATACGAGACCCGTCGCGATTAGGTCGCGCGTCGACGGCCGCATGCGCACATGCGCAAGGAGAGGGACACCCACAGCGACGACGATCCCGAGCAGGTCGTCCGGTGCGAGGCCGGTGGAACCGACGGCGAGATGTCGATCGAAGAGCGCGCCCATCGTGGCGATGGCGACGATGCCGAAGCCGAACCGTCGCAAACGATCCGACGGATGGACGCGCGACGGATCGACCAGGACGGCGACCGTATACGCCAGCGCGAACATCGCCGCGACGAGCACGGGTGTGGGAAGCACGCTCATGTCCCGTGAAGCGAAGATGCCGAGCGCCGGAGTCCATAGCGCGAACGCCGCCACGGTGAACGCGCGCAGATGCGAGGGCGTGCGCCAGGTCGCGAACGCCGACGCGGCGAGATACGCCACCATCCCCAGCGGGCTCGCGGCCAGTGCGACGGCGGTCGCGCCGTAGACGACCACGACGAATGCGAGGCCGATCCACGGCGAGATCCGAGGGGGGCGCTGCAGGCTTGCCAAGGCGAGCAGGATCACGAAGCAGCCGAACGCGATCGCAAGCGGCACGTCGGCGCCCGATCCCGAGAGCGCGCGACGACCAAGACCCGCAGATGCGATGCCCGTCGCGATGAGCGCGAGGCCGACGCGCAACGCGACGCCGAGACGCGGATCGGAGCGGCGCTCGACCGTCGGCACGAGCATTCGTGCGGAGGCTATATCGCGCGCCCATAGACTCGCAGGGCGTGAAGGCCGACGCCGCCGATCCCCCGCGTCTGGTGTGGGCCACGGGCGTGGCCGTCATGGTGCTGGCCGGGCTCGCCGGGCTTCAGGTCTTCATCGCGAAGCAGCCCTACGGCTACGACCTTTGGGCATACGTGCTCGCCGCCCGGCACCTTCTCGCGGGCGAGCCCCTGTATGCCGCGCAGCCCGAGGTGCCGTTCGGACCGTACGGCGAATTCCACTACGCGCCACCCGCGGCGGTGCTCTTCGCGCTCCTCGCGCCGCTCCCGTTCGGGCTGGCAACGATGCTGTTCGTCGCCCTCAACACCGGCATCGCGGCAGCGATCGGCGTGAAGCTCATCCGTCCGCTGCCCCGCGACGCGCGGCCGTGGGCAATGGCCGCGTTCGTCCTGTTCCTCCCCACCATCCTCGAGATCTCGCTGGGCAACCTCAACCTGATCACGGTCGCCCTCTGCCTCCTCGCGTGGTGGCAGCGGGCGCGACCGCTCGCCGCGGGAACGATCCTCGCGGTCGCGATCGGACTGAAGCTGCTTCCGCTGACCCTCGTTCTCTTCTATCTCGCCGCAGGGCGCGGCCGCGTCGTCGCCTGGACGCTCACCGTGGGCGTGGTCGGCCTACTCCTCACGGCGATCGTCTTCGAGCGCGACTTTCCGGCGTACGTCGCGCTGCTCATCGCGTTGAAGGACAGTCACTGGGCCGCGGACCTTATCGCGAGCACACCCCCCGCGCAGGTCGCCGCCATTCTCGGCTCTCCGATCGGCCGCTGGCTGCTGCCGGTCGCCGCGGTCGGGACGGCCATCCTCGGCGGACTCGCCGCTCGCCGAGAACCGCGCGACGAGACACATCTGCACCATCTGGCGCTCGCGTTCGCGCCGTATCTCGCGTCCTTTGGTCTGCTGTGGTTCCCCTACCTCGTTACCGCGCTTCCGCTCATGGCGAGCACGCTGCATCGCGCGCTGCTCTTGCCGCGCGCGCAGCTGCGCGCCGCGCTCATGGCGGCAGTCGGGCTCGGGTGGCTCTTGTTGCAGGTCGTGGGCGAGCGGAATGACCTCGTGCCCATCGCCGCGCATCTTCTTGGTCTCATCATCCTGCTCGTCGTCGCGCTCGCCGTACTCGCGCTACCGCGCCGGGGCGACGTCACCGAAAGCGCCTCCGCGCGCGCGAGCGCATGACTGACCGCGCACTAGCGGCGACGCTCGCGGTGCTGGTCCTTGCCACCCGCGTGCCGTTCGCGTCCAGAACGCTCTGGGCCTGGGACTCGGTCCTTTACGCGCGCGCGCTCGAGCAAGGTTTCCATGTCGGGGCGGACCTCGTCGACCAGCGACCGCATCCACCCGGTTACATCTTCTACGTCGCCATCGCCGCGGCGGCACGCCTCTTCACGCGGGATGGCAACGCCGCCCTGGTCGTGATCAGCGTGCTTGCCTCCGCGCTGACCGCGGCCGCCGTCTACCTGTTGTGCCGTAGATTCGCGGACCGCGCGCTCGCCGTCATCGTCGCGCTCGGCGCGTCGTCGGCGCCGCTCGCGTGGACCTACGGCGAGATCGCGATGCCGTATGCGCTCCTCGGGCTGCTGAGCGTCGTCCTCGCGGTGTCGCTGCGTGACGCGCGCTCGCGGCCGTGGCCGGCGGCGCTCATTGCCTCGGCGTGTCTCGGTCTCGCCGCTGGATTCCGGCAGGACCTGTTGCTGCTGCTGGGTCCGCTCTGGCTGTGGATGGTCGCCTCTCGGTCCTGGCGCGAGCGCGCCCTGTGTGCCGGCGCGGTGGGGCTCGCATCGCTCGCGTGGATCGTGCCGAGCGCCGCGCTCTCCGGTGGAGCGGTGGCGTACCTCTCCAGCCTCGGCGGTCAGGCCGCACGCGTGAGCGAGCTCTCGCCGGCCGCGGGCGGCGACGCTCTGCTCCTCAACACGCTGCTTACCGTCTACGCGCTGTGGTGGGGGCTCCTCGGCTTCTCGCTGCTCCTGGTCGCCGCGATCGTCGCGCGCTTTCGCGCGCGGCGGCGTCTCTCAGAGCATGCGACGTTCTTCGCGCTGTGGATCGCTCCCGCCGCGCTCGTGTACGTGACCATCCACATCGGCGATCCGGGCTATCTCATGTCGATGTTGCCCGGTCTGTACGTCGCATGTGCGGCGCTGCTCGCACCGATCGCGCGCAGTGCACCGCGCGCGATCCTCGCCGCCACCGCGCTCCTTGTCGTTCTGAATGTCGGCGCGTTCGTCGTGGCGGACACGCCGTTCTCGGTCGGTGCGATCGTGCGTCGGGATACGACGCTCGATGTTCGACTCGCGTTCATACGTGGCGCCTTTGCGCCGGGCTCGACCGTGATCCTCGCGCAGTCTGAGTACCTCACCGCGCGCTACTACCTGCCGGAGTACCGAGTGCTGTTCTACGGCGCGGAGCCCGAAGCGCTGTCGCACGCCGTGCAGGAGGTGCGTGTTTCGGCGCCCACGACCGTCGTCGTCTTCGGCGCGCTCTCCGCGCCGCTGCCCGAGGCGCTGCGCCTCGACAACAGTCGTACCGCCCGCTCGGGCAGCGTAGAAGGGGGGTCCACGCTCATCGCGTACGACCTCGAGCCGCGCTGACGGCGTTCGTCAGCGCGAGGCGGCGGGCAGCTCGAACACGAAGAGGTGATTCAGCCCGAGCTCGAAGCGCTCGTGCGTGACCAGGCGCAGACCCGCGGCCGCGAAATAGCGTGGTGTTTCCTCCGGCCGGTACCCGTGATGCGCCTCGATATCCATGCCGTGCAGGAGGCGCAGCCCACGGAGGGTGTCGACGATCCGGTCGACGAGCGGTGCGGGAACGGTCATGACCACGCGACCGCCGGCTCGCAGCAGGTCACGACACGCCGCCACGAACGCGGCCCGCTCGCCATCGGGAACGTGCTCGAAGACCGCCAGCAGCGCGATGACGTCGTACGGGCCCTTGTCGCGGAGGTCGTCCGGGAAGTTGCCCCGGACGAGGCCGGAGCCCGCGGGAGCATCGGGGTCGATGCCCACGGCGTCGCGGACCCGACCGGTCGCTGCGCGGATGAGCGAGCCATCCGCGCACCCGACGTCGAGCATGCGGCCGCCGGCGGGAATGTGCGGCAGCGCTTTGCGGATGCGGAGGCGTTGGATGAGCCGGTCGAGCCCCGTCATGCCGCCTTCTCAGCCGGCGCGACGACCGTCGCGGCGCCCGACGGATCGCGCCACAGCAGAAGCACGATCGCCACGAAGAAGCCGAGCGGGATCAGCGCGCTGAACGTCTCGTCGTGGCGCAGCACGGCGATCGCGTAGAACACCGGCGACACGAGCAGCAGCGTCCCGGCCGCGGCGAGGGCGAAGTTACGGCCCGCGCGCTCCGACCTGCGAACAAGGATCCCCGCGGTGATTACCGCGGGAACGAACAGCAGGACCTGGTCGTACGACCAGCTGTAGATCGCGCCAGCGTTCGAGAGCGAAAGCCACGCGGCCAGCGATGCATCGCTGCCCGGACGGAAGCGCACGGCCACCAGAATGGCGGCTAGCGCGATGAGTGCATACGCGATGAGGCGTCCGTTCGGACCGATCAGCTGATTCAGCACGGACGGCAGTACGGCCGACCGGATCGTGCGCCGCGGCGGGATGTCCTCGGTCCAGTGCGCGAACCAGTCGGGCGGCGCCGCTAGCCAGCTGAGGGCGACCACCGCGCCAGCGAGCAGCAACGCGAACATCACATAGCGGCGGAACACCGGCTCGCGGATCGCGCCGTACGCAAGCCCCAGCGCCGTGATGACGAGGACCTGAGGCTTGGCGAGGAAGAGCAGCGAGGCCGCCGCTGCGCGGAGCGGCCGCGCCGCGCGCAGCGCCAGCACGGTCGCGGCGACCGCGGACATCAGGAGAAGGCTCCATTGACCGAGCACGATGGCGTGGAACGACGGCTGCCCGATGAAGAGCGCGGCACCGAACGCGCCGTGCAGGACCGGACGTGCGGGCACGAACGCTCGCAGCAGCCCTCGGAGCGCGAATGCGGCGCAGGTCATGCTCAGGAGCATCCAGATCCAGCCGGCGACCTCGAGCGGCACCATCGCGAGCGGCGCCACCGCGAAGCCGACCCACGGCCAGTAGTCGTAGACCAGGGCATCCGGCGTCTTGGTGCCGACGCTCACCGCGAAGCCGTAGTACTTCGTCGGATCCCATGGATCGACACCGAGGACGAGGCCGCGCGCGCCCGACCATACGCCGGAGAAGTCATTGAAATGGACCATCTCGAGCCTGCGCGCGAGCGGGCCAGCAACGGCGATGAAGAGGATGCCGACCGCGACCGCACCCCAGTAGGCGAGCTCGGCGCGCCGTTCATTGGTCATGCGGCGCAAGGGTACCGGCTCTATCGTCGCATTCCTCTCTCCCGCGTCGCAAAGTGGACGCGACCGCGTCTAGGTCGCGCTCTTCTCCGCGGTCGCGGGCCGGAGCAGATCGGTCCGCTGCGGCGCCCATACGTCGATCACCTGCGTCGGCTCTTCGAACACGCGCGCGCCGTGCGCCGCGCCGGGCGGGATGCGATAGGTATCCCCTGGCGTGAGGATGCGCTGCTCGCCGGCGATGATCATCGCGAGGCTGCCCTTCACCACCACCCCGAACTGCTCCATCTCATGCTTGTGCGACTCTACGATCGTCTTCGGCGCGAGGTCGTAGATCACCATCGTCGCGTGATCGGCCTGCACGACGCGGCCCTTAAGGCCGGGTCCGGGCTCGATGAGCGGAAGGTCACGGGGGCTGGCGTAGTACAGCTTGGGCATACAGCGCGCGGCTAAGCCGTCGCTTCGTCCCCTTCGAGCACGAGCTGCTCGTTCTTCGACAGGAGCAGCGGGCGTGCCTTGCCGGCGATCGCCTCTGGCGTCACGATGACGCGGCGGACGTCGGTACGCGAGGGGATCTCGTACATGACGTCGAGCAGGACCTCTTCGATGATCGTGCGCAGGCCTCGGGCGCCGGTCTTGCGCTTCGCCGCCCCCGCCGCGGCCGCCTGCAACGCCTCCTGGGTGAGCTGGAGCTCGACCTTGTCCAGTGCCAGGAACTTCTGGTACTGCTTCACGATCGCGTTCTTGGGCTCGGTGAGGATCCGCATCAGGTCGTTCTCGTCGAGCGCCATCAGCGGCACGATGACCGGAAGACGGCCGACGAACTCCGGTATCAGGCCGTATTTCAGGAGGTCGTCGGGCATGACCTGACCGAGGATCGCGCTCGTTTCCTTGGTGTTGTCACGAAGCGACGCGCCGAAGCCCATCGTCTTCTTGCCCACGCGCGCCTCGACGATCTTCTCGAGGCCCTCGAAGGCGCCGCCGCAGATGAACAGGATGTTCGTCGTGTCGATCTGGATGAAGTCCTGGTGTGGGTGTTTGCGGCCGCCCTGCGGCGGTACGTTCGCCACCGTGCCCTCAAGGATCTTCAGCAGCGCCTGCTGGACACCCTCGCCGGAGACGTCGCGCGTGATCGACGGGTTGTCGCCCTTGCGCGCGATCTTGTCGATCTCGTCGATGTAGATGATCCCGCGCTGCGCGCGGTTGAGGTCGAAGTCGGCGGCCTGGATGAGACGCAGGAGGATGTTCTCGACGTCCTCGCCGACGTAGCCGGCCTCGGTGAGGCTCGTGGCGTCGGCGATCGAGAACGGCACGTCGAGGATGCGGGCGAGCGTCTGCGCCAGCAGCGTCTTGCCGCAACCGGTCGGGCCGATGAGGAGCACGTTCGACTTGCCGAGCTCGACGTCGTCGACGCGATGGCCGGCGGAGACGCGCTTGTAGTGGTTATAGACGGCGACGGAAAGGACCCGTTTCGCCTTGTCCTGGCCGATGACGTACTGGTCGAGGATCTCGTTGATGCGCCGCGGGCTGGGGATCTTCTGGCCGAGGGTGCGCGCCTTCGGCGCCTCCATGAACTCCTCGTCGACGATCTCGCGGCAGAGCGTGATGCACTCATCGCAGATGTAGACGCCCTGACCAGCGATGAGCTTGCGTACCTGGTCCTGGCTCTTCCCGCAGAAAGAGCAGCGATACGGCTTGCCACCTTTGGCGGTGGTCGTCATGGGCTAGCGGACCGCCACCGGGACGCGTTCCTTGGGTTCCTTTTCATCTGACTTGGCTTCGACGGACTTAGCGATCGAGATGAGCGAATCCTTACCGACGAAGATCTCGTCGATGATCCCGTAGGTCTTCGCCTCCTCCGCGCTCATGAAGCGGTCGCGCTCCGAGTCGCGGCGGACCTTCTCGACGTCCTGACCGGTGTGATGCGCGAGGATGCGCGTGAGCTTGTCGACGAGCGTCTCGAGCTCCTTCACCTGGATGAGGACGTCGGGGGTGTTGCCGCGGAATCCGCCGGAGCCCTGGTGGATCATGATGCGCGAATTCGGCAGCGCGTAGCGCTTGCCTTTGGCGCCCGCCGAGACGAGCACCGCGGCCATCGATGCCGCCTGCCCCACGCAGATGGTGCTCACCGGAGCCTTGAGGTACTGCATCGTGTCGTAGATCGCGAGGCCCGCGGTGACGACGCCGCCGGGCGAGTTGACGTACAGGTAGATGTCCTTCTCGGGATCCTCCGACTCGAGGAACAGCAGCTGGGCGATGATGAGGTTCGCCATCGTGTCCTCGACGGTGTCCCCGATGAAGATGATCCGTTCCTTGAGCAGGCGCGAGAAGATGTCGTAGGCGCGCTCGCCTCGCCCGGATTGCTCGATGACCATCGGCACGAAGCTCATCGCCGGCACGTCATCCCTCCTCGCGCGGTCTTTGTCCCAGTGTACCCACCATGCGCGGGGTCAAGGGGTCTCTCTGGTGTCGGGCCGCTAAAGTTCCACCGAGGAAGGTGGCGTGATGCGTCGGTTCCCGCGGTCGTTGGGCGTGTATGTCGCGGCTTCGACGATCTACGCCGCGGTCATCTTCCTCGCCGTCCACGCCGTCTACGGCATCGAGCTCGGCCGCGCCGGTCTCCGTGGCCCGGATCCGGCGGCGCTGATCGGCTCGATCGAGATCACGTCATTCATCGTCTGGCTCGGCCTCAGCCTCATCGCCGGGACGATCCTCCACCGCTTGGCGACGGCGCTAGAGGGGGCGCGCGGCGAAAGCGCGATACGCGACGCAGAGATCGGCTCGATCTTCGCGCTGAGCCAAGCCCTCTCGGGCTCGCTCGACCTCGGCGAGATCTCCCGCGAATACCTGCGGAGCGCGCGACGCGGGCTCGACGCAAGCGTCACCCTCGGCCTTTTGGTGCACGACGACGTCGCTGAGGCGTTCCGGCTCGTCGCCGAGGAGGGCCCGCACAAGGGCGAACTCCTCGAGAGCGTGTACTCGGCCTCCGAACTGCCTGCCGCGCTCCGCACTCGTGTCTTCGACCACCGCCAGCCGCTCGTACTTCCGGACGTCACGGGCGGCGGGGAGCAGTGGCGGCTGCTCGCGCGCGACCTCCCGAATGCGCACTGGATCGAGTCGTTCGCCGCGCTGCCACTTATCTCGCAAGATCGCCTGGTCGGGGCGGTGGTCGCCGGCGGCGAGAAGGCCGGCATGGTCACCGCGGACCGGCTGCAGCTCGTCCTGGTGCTCGGCCAGTTCGTGGCCGGCGCGATCCGCACGTCGCTGTCGCTCGCCGAGGCGCAGGCACGCGCCGATCGTGAGGAGCTCGTGAGCCGGATCGCCCGACGTGCGCGCGCCTCGCTCGATCCGGATGAGGTGCTTCGCGGCACGGTCGAGGAACTGGGGCGAGCGCTCAAGGTCGACCGCGTCCTGGCCACGACGGGCTCGACCCCGGCCGCCCTGCGCGTCACATACGAGTGGGACGCGCCGGGTATCGCGCCGATCGGGCGCGGCGAGCCCGCACTGCCTGTCGCGCGGCTGGCCGCCGAGACGGGGCGCACCGCGGTGGTGCGGGACGTTCTCGCGGACGCTCGGCTCGCGGGGGGTGCCGAGCAGCCAGTGGGCGTGCGCTCGGTCATCGCGACGCCGATCCACGTCGCGGGCGAGCTCGCGGGAACGCTTTCGCTCAACCAGGTGGACGCCCCGCGGGACTGGACCACGGACGAGGTGCGGCTCGTCGAGGCGGTCGCGCGGGAGCTGCGCGTCGCGATGGAGACGGCCCGCCTGTTCCAGGCGCGTGAGGGCGAGAACGAGCGCCTCGTCGCGCTGCAGCGCGCGGCGGCCACACTCTCTGCGAGCACCGACCCGCACGAGGTGTTCGACATGATCCTGCGCAGCGCGGTGCAGCTGCTGGGCGAAGGCAGCGCGTCGCTGTACACGTGGGACGAGGAGGCCGGTGTGCTGCGCCTCGCGGAGAATTTCGCTGCCGCTGGTCGAACGGCGAATGATGACGCGCTGCTACGCCCGGGCGAGGGCGTCGTCGGACGAGTGTTCTCGGAGCGCAAACCGCTCATCGTCGAGGATTACCAGAGCTGGGAGGGGCGCACGGCGGTCGGACAGGCGTCCGGCCTGCATGCCTGCCTCGCGGTCCCGCTCGTGCGAAGCGGTCGCGCGCTCGGAGCACTGGGGATCCGTTCGTACGATCCGGCGGTCCGGTACAGCGAGGACGACGCTCGGATGCTCGAATTGTTCGCCGACCAGGTCGCCGCGGCCCTGACCACCGTCGAAGCTTTCGGCCGTCAGCGCCAGGCGGTCGAGCAGCTCGAGCGCCTCAATCGCGCGAAGAGCGAGTTCGTCTCCATCGTGAGCCACGAGTTCCGCACGCCGCTGACAGGCATCCAGGGTTTCAGCGAGATGATGCGCGACGAGGAGCTCACGCTCGAGGAGATGCGGGAGTATGCGGGCGACATCAACAAGGACGTGCAGCGTCTCAACCGCATGATCAACGAGATGCTCGACCTCGACCGCATGGAATCCGGTCGCATGACGATCCATCCCGAGCGCGTCGAATTCAATTCCGTGGTCGAAGACGTAGCCGATCGCGTCCGTCCGAACGCGCCGAACCACACATTGACCCTCGATCTGCAGCCCGACCTCCCTGCGATCCAGGCCGACCGTGACCGCATGACGCAGGTCGCGTCCAACCTCCTCAACAACGCGGTCAAGTACTCCCCGACCGGCGGCCGGATCACGGTGACCACGCGTGCGAACGGCAGCCAGCTCCAGCTCGACGTTCGCGACGAGGGCCTGGGCATACCGCCGGACGCCCTCGAGACGATCTTCGAGCGCTACTCGCGGGTCGATTCACAGGCCACCAGGGACATCCCGGGCACGGGACTCGGCCTACCCATCGTCCGCCAGATCGTCCAGCTCCACGGCGGGAAGGTGTGGGCGGAGAGCGAGCTGGGCCGCGGCTCGGTATTCCACGTCGCCCTTCCGCTTGCGGGCCCGGGCGGACGGGTGGAGGCTTGACGCGCCGATGACGGACCGATCCGATTGAGCGCCGACCGCATCCTCGTCGTCGACGACGAGGAGCAGATCCGCAAGCTCCTCGAGTCGGCCCTGCAACGCCGTGGCTATGAAGTCGCGCTCGCCACGGATGGCATCGAAGCCCTGCGTCAGATCCGCGCGAAGATGCCCGACCTCATCGTCACCGACGTGAACATGCCCAACATGAACGGCTTCGAGCTCACGCGACGCCTCCGCGCCGATCACCGCACCGCGCGCGTCCCCATCGTGATGCTGTCGGCCCGCAAGCAGGCCGACGACATCCTTACCGGATACGCGGAGGGTGCGGACGAGTACATCGCGAAGCCCGTCGAGATGGCGGTGCTCTCAGCGAAGATCGACGTCCTCATCAAGAGGATGAAGGCGACGGTCGGCGAGAGCATCAAGCGTGGCCGGGTAGTGGTGTTCCTGCGCGGAAAGGGTGGCGCGGGCGCGACGATGCTCGCCGTGAACAGCGCGGTCTCCCTCGCCGAGACGAAGATGTACAAGACCGCGGTGCTCGACCTGAGCCTGGAGTTCGGCAATGTCGCGTCGCACCTGAATCTGAAGCCGCAGCACACCCTCGCCGATCTCGCCGACACGCCACCGGACCAGCTCGACGACGTGACATTCGCGACCTTCATCGCTCAGGACCGCAGCGGCGTGCAGGTATGCGTCGGCTCGGACCTCCCAGAGCGCGCTGAGCTGGTGACCGTGAGCGCGGTGCAGCAGAGCATCGAGCGCCTCCGGCGCGGCAGCGACTACCTCATGGTCGACACTCCGCCATCGTTCACGCAGCAGACGCTGGCCGCGATCGACACCGCTGATGGCGCATGCGTCATTTCCGAGCCGCACGTCGCGTCGATGAAGGCCGGCCGTGACTGCCTCGCGGTGCTCGAGAAGCTGTCATTTCCCAAGGAGCGGACGCTCCTCGTGATCAACCGGACGACCCAGACCGGTCTCGAGACCGACGAGGTCGCGCGCTTCTTCAACAGGCGCCCCGACATCGTCGTGCCATTCACGCCGGCCTTCGACGACGCCGCGGACCGCGGCCGCCCCATCGTCGTGCTCCATCCGGACAATGCGGCCTCGAAGCAGCTGCGCGACCTCGCTGCGCGGCTGACCGTGCTCGCGCCGACGGTGCGCTGACATCCGCGTCCGGTTCTGGGGCACACGCGGCTCGATCTCGTCGGCAGGCCCGGACACGCTCCGGTACGGCGGGAACACGACGTGCGTCGAGGTCGCGACCGACGACGGCACGCTGCTCGTCTTCGACTGCGGCACCGGCGCGCGCAAGCTCGGGCTCGCGCTCGCGGACCGCGGGCCGCTGCGGCTCCACCTGCTGCTCTCGCACACTCACGCCGACCACATCCAGGGCCTGCCGTTCTTCCTGCCGGCGTTCACGCCCGGCAGCCATATCACGGTGTATGGACCGTCCGGAATGGACCGCCGGTTGACCACCGCGGTCAGCGGCACCATGGATTACGCGTACTTCCCGGTGCCGCTCGAATCGCTCCCGGCGAAAGTGGAGTTCGTCGAGCTTGGAGAGACCGAGTTCTCCATCGGCGGCATCAAGCTCCGCACGCAGTTCCTCAATCACACGTCGCCGTGCATCGGCTATCGAGTGACCGCGGGTTCGGCCACCCTCGTGTACGCCACCGATCATGAGGCGCACAGCACCCCGCACTGGCGCGCCGACCGGACCGACGACGACTTCGATCCGTCGTTCCTGGCGCACACCGGCGACACGCGCCACGTCTCCTTCCTGAGCGCCGCGGACGTCGTGATCCACGACGCGCAGTACGGGAGCGCGGACTATCCGGCGAAGGCCGGGTGGGGCCACAGCACGGTGGAATACGCGGTCGACGTCGCCGTCGCGGCGCGCGCGAGGACGCTCGTGCTGTTCCATCACGACCCGGACCGTGATGACAGCGGCGTGGACGACCTGGTGGCCGTGGCGCTCAGCCGCGTGCTGGCGTCGAAGCGACCGCTCCGCGTCGTCGCCGCGGCCGAGGGCGAAGAGATCGTCCTCGCCGAAGGGCCGTACGCCCGCACGACGGACGTCGAGCCCGCGCCCGCCGCGATGCCCGACCGCGCGCGCATCATCGTTGCCGACGATGACGTCGCGCTCGTGCGCATCCTCGAGGCCGTGCTGCGTGGGGACGGGTACGACGTCGACGTCGCCTTCGATGGCGAGGAGCTGCTCAGCAAGGCCGCAGCGGTCGCGTACGACCTCGTGCTGGTCGACATACAGATGCCGAACCTGGACGGTCTCTCTGCGTGCAAGCGGCTTCGCTCGCTCGACGGTTACCGCGACACGCCGTTCGTCGTGCTCACGGCGCGGACGCGGCAGGACGACATGGCCGCGGCCTTCGATGCCGGCATCACAGATTACATCCGCAAGCCGTTCGCGTTGGCGCAGGTGCGCGCTCGGGTCCGCTCATGGCTTGCGCGCGGTGCCGCCAGCCGGGTGTGAGCCTTGAGGGCGACTCGACCGTATAGCAAGTCGACAACGCGAAAGGGAGGACGACCGTGAGCGAGCTGAACGAGACCCAGCGCTACTTCATCGACGAGCACATCGAGGACTACATGGACGGGCTCATCTCCAGGCGCGAGCTTCTCCGGAGGATCACCCTCATATCGGGCAGCGCCGTGCTCGCGGGCAGCATCGTTGCGGCATGCGGAACTCCTGTGCCGAGCGCCGCATCGCCGGCGGCGACGGTGGCGGCGGCAACGGCCAGCCCCAGCCCGGCGCTAGTCGCACAGCCGTTCGCCACGCCGCCGCCATCCCCGGTGCCGAACGGCGTGACGGTGGCGGAGAACGACCCACGCATCACCGTGTCGAAGCCGGAGATCAAGGGCACCGACGGCGCTCTGCTCCTGGCCTACATGGCCAAGCCGAACGTGAGCGGACGGGTCCCCGGCGTCGTCGTGATCCACGAGAACCGCGGGCAGACCGAGCACATCCGTGATGTCGTGCGCCGCGCCGCCACGGCCGGCTTCGTGGCCGTGAACATCGACCTCGCCGCGCGGGACGGCGGCGCCGAGCGGCTCACCGACTCCGCGGCGTACAACGCCGCGCTCGGGAAGCGTGACACGGCGGCGAAGCTCTCCGATCACAACGCGACCATCGCGTTCCTGAAGGGCCAGTCGAGCGGTGCCATCGGCGTCACCGGCTTCTGCTTCGGCGGCGGCGAAACGTGGAACATCCTCACTGCGGCGACGCCAGACGTGAGGGCGGCGGTGCCCTACTACGGCCCGCAGCCGGCGAATTACGCCGAGCTCGCCAAGACGAAGGCCGCGGTGTCGGCGGTGTACGCCGAGCTCGACACCCGGATCACGAGCAGCACGCAGCAGATGGAGCAGGAGCTCAAGAAGTCGGGCGCGCCGTATGCGATCACGGTGTATCCGGGTGTGAACCATGCCTTCCACAACGACACCAACGCGGACCGCTACAACGCAGCAGCAGCGCAGAAGGCCTGGGTGTCGACCGTGGAGTGGTTCCGGAAGTATCTCGTGTAGCAATGCGAACGGCGGCCGCTTCGAGGATGCGGGTCCTCGGGGCGGCCGCTCGATTCAGGACCTAACTATTTCTTTTCCAGCATCGCGCGGAGCGCCTCGCGCCCTTCGGGCGTCGCGTTGGACCTCTCGGGAACGATGATCTTCGGCGCCTCGGGCTTTGGCGCGGCGCCGTGGAGGTTCGTGCCCTCGCCACCAGCCTTCCTGATCGCTTCCGCCTCGGCGTCGGGTGATTCGAGGCCGATGAGCTTGTCCACGGTCTTGCGATTGCGGATCGATCGCGCGAACGACGCGAGCACCAGCGGATCGCGCAGCGCGCGCGGGTCCTGCTGCGCGAGCGGCGTCATTGCGACCTGCGCCGCGAGCTCGTTGGAGGAGACGGTGATGCCTTCCTTCTTCGCGATCGCGTCGAGGACGAGGATCGATTTCGCGCGGCGCTCCGCGACCGGCTTCCACTCACTACGAATGTCGTCTTCGGTCTTGCGCGCCTGGAGCAGGAACTGCTCGAAGGTGATCCCCTGCTCGCGCACGCGTGCCTTGAGGTCGGCGACCATGTGGTCGAGCTCGTCCTGCGCGAGCACCTCGGGCACCTCGACGGTGGCCGTCTCCACCGCGTGATCGAGCATCTTGTCCGCGGCCGCGTCACGCGCCTCGTGAAAGGCGGAGTGCGCCAACTCGTTCTTGACCTCGCGCCGCAGCTGCGTGACATCAGCGACGCCCACAGTCTTGGCGAAATCGTCGTCAAGAGCGGGCAGCACCTTCTCCGCGACTTGGCTCGCCCTGATCGAGAACGTGCCCTTCTTGCCGCGCAGCTCCTCGGTCGACATGTCGGCCGCGAACTCGAGGTCGGCGGTCTTGCTGTCGCCGGCCTTCAGGCCCACGAACGCCTCGCCCAGGCCGGGGATCGACGTCGTACGGCCGGCCTCGACGTGCGCGTTGCGTCCGAACGGCGGCAGCGTCTTCCCATCGACCGTCACGTCGATGTCGACGGTGACGATGTCGCCCGCCGTCGCGGCGCGGGCGACCGGCTGAAGCTGCGCGTGGGACTCGCGCATGGCCTCGATCGTCTTGCCGATCTCCTCATCGCTCGGCGGCGCGGGCTCGACGGTCGCGCCGTGCGCGGCGTAGTCACCGAGCGACACCTCCGGGCGCACGGTGACCGTCGCGCTCCACTTCATCGGCTTCCCGGGCTCGAGCTGCGTCAGGTCCACCCTGGGATCATCGAGGGGCGAGAGGTCCTCAAGCTCGACGATCTCGCGGTAGGTCTTCTCCACGAGATCCTCGGCCGCTTCGGCCCAGAGGTGCTCAGCACCGTAGCTGCGCTCGTACATCGCGCGCGGCGCCTTGCCTGGGCGGAACCCGGGGATCTTCGCTTTTTGGTTATGGCGCTCGAACACGCGGTCGGCCTGACGCACGAGACGCTCGGCGTCGACCTCCACCTCGAGCGAGACCTTCGATCCCGCATCGCGGCGAATGGTGTGGCGGAACGAGCGTTCGGTGGGCGCGGAGGTGGTAGGAGCGTCAGTCATGGGACGGCCATAGTGTATTGCGGATGCACTTCTACGAGGTCCACGAGGGCGACGACGAGGTCGGCGCCGCCGTCCTGCTTGCTCATGAAGAACAGATGGATCCCTTCGAGTTCTTCGAGCTGGTGAAGCGGGCGCGAGCCCTCGTCCACGACTCCTACGAGGAGGGATCCCTGGTAGAGGCGATCGCGAACGAGCTCCAGCGCTCCGGTGGCTTCACCCATGTCACCGACGAGCTGCTCGTCGCCTCGGTGAATGTCGACGAGTCCGAGGAGAACACCTACCTCCTGACCGAAGAGGGCGACACACGGACCCTCATCATGAAGCGCGAGGAGAACGGCGAGTCCCACAACAGAAAGGAGGAGCACGACTGATGGAGCGCGTCGGTTTCGTGGGGACCGGGATCATGGGCGCGCCGATGGCCCGCAACGCCCTCAAAGCGGGATTCACCGTAACGGTGACGAACCGGACCGGCGTTCGCGCGGAGCCCCTGGCGAAAGACGGAGCGACCGTTGTGAAGACGCCGCGCGAGGTCGCCGAGCGGTCCGACATCGTCGTGAGCATGGTCCCGAATACACCGGACGTCGAAGCGGCGGTGTTCGGTCCCGACGGGGTCGCGAAGGGCGCCCGCGAGGGACTGCTCCTCATCGACATGAGCACCATCTCTCCCGCCGCGACCCGCGAGTTCGCCGAGCGTGCGGCGAAGAACCGGCCGCCGTTCCGGACGCTCGACGCGCCGGTGTCGGGCGGCGAAGTGGGCGCGATCGAGGCGCGCCTGTCGATCATGATCGGGGGCGACGCCGACGACGTGAAGCGCGCGATGCCGGTCTTCGAGGCGCTCGGTAAGACGATCGTCCACATCGGCGACCACGGCGCAGGGCAGGCCTGCAAGCTCGCCAATCAGATCGCGGTCGCGCTCAACAATCTCGGCGTATCCGAGGCACTCGTGTTCGCGGCCTCGCAGGGCATCGACCTCGAGAAGACGCGGCAAGTGATCGCGGGTGGCGCGGGGTCGTCCTGGGCGATGCAGAACTACGCGCCGAAGATGCTGGCCGGGGACTTCCGGCCGGGCTTCATGGTCGACCTGCAACAGAAGGACCTGCGGCTCGTCCTCGACAATGCCTTCGCCGATCACATCTCCCTTCCCGGCGCCGCGCTGGTCCACGAGCTCTACAACGCCCTGCAGCGGGACGGCGGCGGGCGCGAAGGCAACCTCGCGCTGATCAAGGTCATCGAGAAGCTCGCCGGGATCGAGGCACGGGTACGGTCCTAGCCTTCGACCGCGCGCTGGCGCGGCTCGCGCGCATCACCGATCCGAGCGTCCCGTGGCGCTGGCGTGACGTCGACCCGCCGGCCAACGCGGGTTACGCGCTGTTCAATGCGCTCGAGGAAGAGCAGATGGCCGCCGCTGCGCTGGCGCCGGACGGCGACGAGGCCTCGCGGATCCTCACGCTCGCGCAGATCGCCTTCGGCCGGCTGCGCGGTCTGCTCGCCGCCGTCGATGACGACCTGCTCGATCGCGCACCCGCGGAGGGCGAGTGGAGCCTGCGCGAGACGCTCGTGCACGCGATCAACGTCGAGCGCTCCTATCGCGCGAACACACAGCACGCGCTGGCGCGCCGAGACGACGAGCCGCTCACTCTTTCCGCCGAGCAACGTCCGAAGCCCGACCCGGCCGATACCAGTGGAGGCGTGCTCGACATCATCGCGGCGTTCGCCGCGCGACGGGCCGAGACCGATGCCGCGCTCGTGGGCCTGGACGCGGAGCAGCTCATCCGACCATCGCAGTGGGGACCGTACGAGGTACCGCACCGCATCGACGTTCGCTTCCGGGTGCACCGCCTCGCGTCGCACATCGTCGAGCACACCGTGCAGTGCGAGAAGGCGATCGTCGCCCTCGGCGTCGCCCTCAACGACCCGCGCGCCATCGTGAGAAGCATCGGTGCGACGCGCGGCGCGCACGAGCGACGCTCATCACCGGGGGTGCTCGATGCGCTCGATGCGGCGCTGATCGCTAGATGCGACGCCATCGGGGCCTGACGCCTCAGGGAGGCCGCGCTGATTCGCTCGGGAGTCATGCCGGCGGTGCCCGGGGTGGGACTCGAACCCACACGGGGTTTAACCCCCATCGGCTCCTAAGGCCGACGCGTATAGCCAATTCCGCCACCCGGGCCCTAGGCGTAAATGGTAATAGGCAATTCCCGAATCCAGTCGGGGTGGCGGTAGACGTAGTTATCCCAAATGGCGCGTTTGCGGTGAAGGCACGCTGCTGCAGGATCGGAGTAGAGCCAGCGCAGCAGTTTGATGCTGTCGTGCTTGCCGTAAGACAACCAACCCATGCCATTGCCACGACTGAGGTCTTGCCAGATCCACCCTCGAAGGCCCAGGCGCCCGCGAAGCCGGTCTTTGAGCCATTCGAGGTGCGGCGGGCTCGCCGACGCGAACCGCGTGCGAAACCACTCGTAGTAGTAGTCCGACCGTCGCGACGTGTCAGCTCTCCACACAGCATTGCTAATGTTGCCGTCGCCATCCAAGAGTCCTCGCACCAATGGAGCTAAGAATTCATCGGGCACATCGATCGCGCCGAGAGTGAGGCTCTTGCGTGGTGTGAGACCGATGCTCTGGAACCATGAGTAGAGTCGCGTGTCGGTGAACTGCACTCTGAAGGCGGTGCCACCACCCTTCGTGCGCTCGGATCCAATCCTGTTTCTGCGGCCAAGAAGCTGCACGTAGGTCTCGACTAGCTGTCTGTCCGCTGATTTGAATGTGATCGCGCGACGACCACTTGTCAGACAACCGTCCGTCGCCGTAAGACCAACGACGTACGCCATCTCCGCAGACCATTCGATCGGCAATGTCGTGTACGTGGACCGCACCCACTTCATCTCGGACAGAAGCTTTCGTCGGACGTGTTTCTTCCCTGTGTGCGATGCCGCGCGACGAGCGATTCTCGGATCTGTCGCCGCGGTTCGACCCTTAGACCAGCCTTTGCCTTCGCCCTTCGCCATGAATTTATCGGAGCATTTCCTGAAGACCGTGTCTATAGGACCAAGCGAAGTCAGGGTCAGCACCGACGCTTCCTACAATCCGCAAGTAGGACGGCACGCACGATCACCCAAGACGATGGTTCGCCCCGCCAGGGGGTCTGGCCCGGGCGGCGCTCGTGATAGTTGTCGTTCTGGCCATTGCGTCCGCCGTGAGTCTGGCGCGCCGTATTCGCTCGTGTGGACGGGAGGGCAGCCGCTCGAAGGGCTCGTGCGAGAAGGTGAAGTCACGACCGCCGGGATCATGACGGCGGAAGCCGCGCTGCTCTGGCTCGTGCTCAAACGCGCGTAAGGCCGCAACACGCGGCGGCGCGGCGCGCTGCTCCACGACCTCGGAGAGATCGGCACGCCCGATGAGATCCTGCGAGAGACCGGGAACTCGCCAGCTCGGAGTGGACGATCATGAAGCGTCACTCGGCGTACGGCACGCGGATCCTCGCTCCTGCCGACGCCTTCGACGCCATGACCTCAGATCGGCCGTTGGGCAAGGAGATTGAGCCTCGCGGACGCACTCGGTGAGATCGAGCGCTCCTCGGGCGGTCAGTTCCATCCCGCGATCGCGACCGCGTTCCTGCGCGTCCCACCCGAGCGTCTGTCCGCCGTCAGAGCAGCCGCCGGACCGTTGCCGCAGTTCGCTGAAGGCGGCGACTAGCTCGCTCGCTCGCTCAGCGGGGAGCACGACCAGCGGTAGCAGCCCAGTACCGTTTTCTCATTGTTTGTGCCCTCCAGCACCGCTATCCCTGAACGCATGCAGAGTCGCGTACTCGTCGCGGACGACGACCTGTCGACCCGCACGCTGATCGACATGGCCCTGGAGGACGCGGGGTACGACTGCGTCCTGGCGGCGGACGGCCGGTCCGCGCTCGAGCAGGCTCGCGCCACCCGACCCGATCTCGTCATCCTGGACGTCGGCATGCCGTTCCTGACCGGCGACGAGGTGCACCGCGAGCTGCGCCGCGACCCCCGCACGCGCTACATCCCGGTCGTCTTCGTCACCGCGAAACGGACGACCGGAGACATGGCGGCGCGTCTGCGCAACGGCGCCGACGATTACATCGCGAAACCGTTCGACGTGGACGAGCTCGTGGCCCGTATCGCGTCAGCGCTTCGCCGCGCCGCCGAGCTCCGCTCGCTCAATCCGCTCTCAGGCCTGCCGGGTAACCTCAGCATCGCGCACGAGATCGACACGCTTCTTACCCACAACGTCGACGCCGCGTGTCTTTACGTCGATATCGATCACTTCAAGGACTTCAACGACCGCCACGGATTCGCCCGTGGCGACCGCGTCATCGCCCACCTCGCCGAGCTCCTGAGCCAGACGGTCGGTGAGGTCGGCGACGACACCTTCATCGGGCACGTCGGCGGAGACGACTTCGTCGTGCTCGCGCCGGGCGCGCGCGCCGAGGAGCTCGCGAAAGAGATCATCGCGCGCTTCGACGCGTCGATCCCAGCGCTCTACGACGCGGAGGACCGCGCGCGTGGCTGGGTCGAGGCGCCCGATCGTCGAGGCCGCACTCGCCACGTACCATTCGTCACCGTGTCGATCGGCATCGTCCCGCTCATCACCGAACGCTTCGCCAGCGCCACCGAGGTCGCACGCGCCGCGGCGGAGATGAAGGAGGTCGCGAAGCGTCGGTCGGGTTCGGGCTACGCGATCGACCGACGCGAAAGCGCTACTGCGGCCTTGGCGCAGCCAAGTACGCCAGGCAGCTGAGCGCAGCGGGCTGCGCGATCACCGTCGCTTCGCCCACGCCGTGAGGATCGACCGCAGCGAAAGGAACATCACGATCCCGACGAGCTGACCCACGAGGATCACGCGGTTGCATCGCCTGACCTCCCCCATTCGTCGTCGCTCCGACGATACCCCTAGATCGTGAGCTCGAGTCCCTCACGCGCCACGACGACCTCGAGGCCGGGGCGCCGCTCGGTCGCTGCGCGCTGCGCGTCCATGCCGATCTTGTCGAGCGCGTCGTCGTTCCGGTCAG
>JANNHF010000078.1:0-3677 GCA_031404235.1 Chloroflexota bacterium | reverse complement strand
GAGTGCCGCGTCGCGCTCGATGTACTTGCGGAACTCGTCGAGCGTCGTCGCGCCGATGCACTGCAGCTCGCCGCGCGCCAGCGACGGCTTGAGGATGTTCGCGGCGTCGACCGCGCCCTCGGCCGCGCCGGCGCCGACGAGCGTGTGCAGCTCGTCGATGAAGAGGATGACGTCGTGCGCGTGACGGAGCTCCGCGATGATCTTCTTGAGGCGCTCCTCGAACTCGCCGCGGTACTTGGTCCCGGCGACGAGCGAGCCGATATCGAGCGTGAGCACGCGCTTCCCCTGCAGCGTCTCCGGGACGTCGCCCTTCACGATGCGGTGCGCGAGGCCCTCGGCGATCGCGGTCTTCCCGACGCCGGGCTCGCCGATGAGCGCGGGGTTGTTCTTCGTCCGGCGGCTGAGGATCTGGATGACGCGCTCGATCTCCTTCTCGCGGCCAATGACCGGATCGAGCTGCTGGGCCTTTGCCATCGCGGTGAGATTCACGCCCAGCTGGTCGAGCGTCGGCGTCTTGGAGCTGGCGGCCTTTCCGCCCGCGGACGCCGTCTCAGCCGTCGCGGGGTGCTGCTGCCCGAGCGTGGCGATGACCTGGTGGCGCACTTTTTCAAGCGAGACCCCGAGCGATTCCAGGACGCCTGAGGCGATGCCCTCGCCTTCGCGCACCAGTCCAAGGAGGAGGTGCTCGGTGCCGACGTGGCTGTGCCCAAGCTTCCGGGCCTCGTCGATCGCGAGCTCGATGACCTTCTTGGTCCGCGGCGAGAGGGTGATCTCGCTGGGAGAGGTCGTCGAGTCGCCGCGGCCGATGATGAATTCGACAGCGGTGCGGACCTTCGAAAGCTCCACGCCGAGAGAGTCCAGAACGCGGGCGGCCACGCCTTCGCCTTCGCGGACGAGTCCCAGGAGCAGGTGCTCGGTACCGATGTAGTTGTGGTTGAAGCGGACGGCCTCGTCCTGGGCGAGCGCAAGCACTCTCTTCGCGCGGTCGTTGAAGCGATCGAACGGACCCATCTAAAACTCTTCTAGACCGTATATCGGTGCAGGCGTCATTGGGTTCCGATTATACGTTCGCGACCGGCAGTGTCCGCCTTGCGGACACCGATTCATGTCCGCTCGGGCAGGGCGAGCGGACAGAGATAGCCGTCGGCCACGCACCAGCGACGAACGACCGGTATGACGTCACGCCAACGACGCCACCGGTCTGCACATTCGCCGACGGACCGAAGCGCCTTACACTTCCGCAAACCGCCGCGAGGAGGCCCACCCGTCAACACGACGGCGCGCTGGCCCCAACGTCTCGAGCACCTGGCCTGGCTGCTCCGGGCGGAAGCGGTCGCTGTCGTCGTCGCCACTGCGGATCCGCCGTCGACCGTCTTCGCACATCGCATCGACGCCGCTGATTGGCACGCCATCCTCGGTGAGGACGCCTTCGCGCGCGCAGCCGGCGGAGCTTTCGCCGTATCGGTGCCATCCGGCCGGTGGGGCGACGAAGTTGCCTTTGCCGTCGTCGCACCGATCGAGACCTGGAACGGCCCGGCCGTGCTCTGTGCGCTGCGGCGAGAGATGCCGTTCGACGCGCTCGACGTCGTGGCCGCCACGTCCGCGGCGCAGCTCCTCGCGATGATGGCCTCCGACGGCCGCGACTTGGCGGGCGCTCACCGGCGCGCGGATGAGCTTGACGAGCGACTGGACGTGCTGGGGGGCATCGGGGAGGGCCTGGTGGACGCCCGGGATGCCAGTGCCGTCCTCGCTCGCGCTGCGGCCGAGGTGGCGCGCCGCATGGGGGCCGGCGCGACCTCCATCATGCTCGTGGAGGGCGACGAGCTGCGACTGCGCGCATCCGTCGGTCTCCCAAGCGATGTCCGGCTGGGACTCGGTCAGCGGCTCAGCGAGGGCATCGCGGGGTGGGTCGCCACGAGTGGGGAGAAGATCGTGCTCAGCGGACGCGTGACCGACGAGCGCTTCCACGGTGTCGATCCGGATGCCCGCGAATCCATCTCGGTACCTCTGCGCGTCGGCGACGACGTCCTCGGGGTGTTGAGCGTGAAGCGACCCCAGGAGGCTGGGGGCTTTTCCGGGCGGCAAACGCTGCTCGACGGCATCGCGTCCGATCTCTCTCGCGCCCTCCACGCGATGAACGTCATCGCCGCGCTCGAGAAGCAACGCGAGCACGCCCAGGGCTTTGCCGACGTCGCGCTCGCCGTGGCGGCCGGCGACGCCCGCGCGGCGGCACGCGCAGCGGCGGAGTCATTCGGCCATCACGCCGTCGCGCTGCGCAGCACCTCGGGAAAGGTGCTGGCGGTGTACGCCGACGACGCTGATCCTGACTGCCGCGCCGCCGCCCTTGTCGCGAGCGATTCGTCCGTCGGAAGCGCCCACGTCGCCGGCACGACCCGCGTGGGCTTCGCCCGGCACGATCCAGCGTACGAGCCGGACGAGGCCGCGCTGGCGCAACGCGCTGCCGACACCCTCGCCCTGCTCGGCCACGCGGAAGTGAAGCGGGGATCCGGACGGGTACTGCGAGTGCTCGCCGTCGAGGACCACCCGGTCATGCAACTCGGCGTCCGTGCGCTCCTCGAGCGCGAGGGCCTGACGGTCGTCGGTCTGACCTCGACGTGCAGCGAAGCCATCGGGCTGCTCGAGGACGCCCAACCTGACGTCGTTCTCTGCGACCTCCATCTACCCGACGCGGACGGAGCCGAGGCGATCGCCCGATTGCGCGGCGCGGCGCCCGCGCTGCCGATCGTCGCCTTCAGCATCGACCGCAGCCCGGAGTTGATCCGAGCCGTGATCCGTGCGGGCGGCAATGGCTACGTCTCCAAGGACACGTCGGCCAGCCGGGTGATCGCTGCTCTCCACGCCGCGGTCGAGGGCGTGGTGGCACTCGGGAAGGAAGCAGCGTCGTCGATCGCGAAGGCGGATGCTGTTGACGTTCGGCCAGCGGCGCGCACCGAGCCCGATCCGGCCGACCACCTGGCGAAGGAGAGCTCATCCTCTGTGCCGAATGGGGCCACCCCGAATGGATCGGGCGAGAACGGCGCGCCGCACGACGCGCTGACGCCGCGGGAGCTAGAGGTCCTCCGCTACATGGCCGAGGGCTACACGAATAAGGAGATCGCTCGCGCGATGGTCCTGGCCGAGGACACGGTCAAGAAGGGTGTCCAGGTGCTGATCGCGAAGCTTGGCGCCGCCGATCGCACCCATGCGGTCGTACTAGCCCTAAGGAACCACCTCATCGAATAGTTCGTCTGGGTCCGAACGGGTATTCGGACTACCTGGCTAGCGTTCCTATACATCGCCAAACCCGTTAAACACCGCGATTCCGAATGGGTATTCGAAATGTGCCTGAACGGGGATTAACCGCAGGCATGGGTCCACGTCAAAGTCGCGCGACTGGCGCGCCACGGGGGCAGGCCCGATACGGGGCCGCAGGGTGGCGGCGCGCTTGCGGCGGAGGCGGACTGGCGTGGAAGTAGCCCAGCTGTGGGCGGATTGTCGCGCGGGCGACGCGAGGTCGCGTGGAGCGCTCATTGAGCGCTATTCGGACCTTGCCATCGGCATTTCCCGATGCATGCGGATCCCCTCCACGTCTCTCGTCGACCGCGACGATGTCGCGTCAGCCGCGATGATCGGGCTCATCGGCGCGGTCGACCGCACCGATCCCCGCAGAGGGGTCC
>JANNHF010000077.1:0-24522 GCA_031404235.1 Chloroflexota bacterium | reverse complement strand
AGAATTTGAATTCATTCCCGCCCCTCCATCCAGGACTTGCATGAGCACAGACAGCTGGGAGCTTTCCGACGAGCTCCGACAGATCCACTCGCTGGGAAGCGGGACACCAATCCCAAGCGCAAGCACGGCAACATCCCGCTGTAAGAAGGGGGATCAGATGTACGGCACGATCGCGCGCCTGAAAGTGCGGAAGGATCATCTCCGCGAGTTCTTCGCGCTTGGCAAAGAGTGGGACGACCGCGAGCGCAGGCGCGCCATCGGTTACGTCGGCGCGGAGCTCATGTGGGAGGAGAAGGAAGAGGGCCGCGCCTGCATGGTCGTCCACTTCACCAGTCGCGAGTCCTACCTGGAGAACGCGAACTCGCCCGAGCAGGACGCCTTCTACCGAAGGCTCCGAGCCTGTCTCGAGTCAGATCCGGAATGGATCGACGGCACCTTCGGTCGCTGGGACTCCGCGTACGCGCATCCCCCGAAGTGGAGCCTGGGCGACGCCGGGCAGTAGCGCAGACGCCTCCCTTTAGAGCGGTCCTCGTCGCCAACCGCGGCGAGATCGCGGTGCGCGTGATCCGCGCCTGCCGCGAGCTCGGGATCCGCGCCGTCGCGGTGTACAGCGACGTCGATCGCGACGCGCTCCATGTTCGCCTCGCCGATGAGGCGTATCCGATCGGATCCGCGGCGGCGCGCGAGAGCTATCTCGCGATGGGAAAGCTCATCGACGTCGCGCGGCGCGCGAAATGCGACGCCGTCCATCCGGGCTACGGGTTCCTCTCGGAGAACGCCGACTTCGCGGACGCCGTACGCGACGCGGGACTCGTGTTCGTCGGGCCGCCCGGAGACGTGCAGCGAAAGCTGGGGGAGAAGACGCGCGCGCGCCGCCTCGCGCGCGATGCGGGCGTGCCGGTGGCTGAGGGCACCGTAGAGCCGGTACAGGGTCTCGAGCACGCGAGGCGCGAGGCGGAACGCATCGGCTATCCGGTGATGCTGAAGGCCGCAGGCGGTGGTGGCGGCAAGGGCATGCGCGCGGTCGCGTCGGCGGCCGAGCTCGATGCCGCGTGGCGCCTTTCGACCGGCGAGGCGGCGGGCGCGTTCGGGACGTCCGCGCTGTTCGTCGAGAAGCTGATCGACCGTGCGCGGCATGTCGAGATGCAGATCCTTGCCGACACGCAGGGCGGCATCGTCTGGCTTGGCGAGCGCGACTGCTCGATCCAGCGCCGCCACCAGAAGCTCATTGAAGAGTCACCCGCGCCATCGGTCGACGCTGCGCTCCGCGAGCGACTTGGAGACGCCGCGGTGCGCGTCGCGCGCGCCGCTGGTTACCAGAACGCGGGAACGGTCGAGTTCCTCGTCGACGCGCGCGGCGGCTTCTCCTTCCTCGAGGTGAACACGCGCCTGCAGGTCGAGCATCCGGTCACCGAGATGGTGACCGGGCTCAATGTCGTCGCGCTGCAGTTTCGGATCGCCGCCGGGGAGCCACTGCCGTTCGCGCAGGCTGACGTGCGCCGCCGCGGCGCCGCGATCGAGTGCCGTGTCACCGCGGAGGACACGCGTCGCGGCTTCGTGCCGGCGACCGGGCGCATCGCGCTGCTGCGCGAGCCCGCGGGCCCGGGCGTGCGGGTCGACTCGAGCCTCTTCGCGGGGCTCACCGTCACGAGCGACTACGACCCGCTCCTCATGAAAATCATCGCGCACGGCGCCGACCGCGGCGAGGCGCTCGCGCGCGCCCGGCGCGCGGTCCGGGAAACGATCGTCGCGGGGCTTCCGACGAGCCTCGCGTTCCACGCCCACGTTCTCGACGAGCCGGACTTCGTCGCCGGCCGTTACGACACCAGCTACGTATCGACGCACTGGCCCGCGACATCGGTCGCCCAGCTCGACGACGGCGCGCTCACCGCCGCGGCGCTCGTTGCGGTGCTCGCATCGCGCGGCCGAGCCATGCGCGGAGGTGTCGCGCCGCCCGACGGGGCGTGGTCGCGCGCGGGGCGCGAGGAAGCGCTGCGGTGATCTACGAGGTGAGCGTGGGCGATCGGCACCTGCGAGTGGACCTCGCGGCGGATGGCCGTTTCGTGATCGACGACGCCGCGGTCGCGGCCGAGACGGCGGAGACCGTGCGTGGCCGGCAGTGGTCGGTGCGCATCGCGGGCCGCAGCCACGAGGTGACCGTGATCACGAACGATCCGCTGCGGCTCCTGGTCGACGGGACCGAGGTCGAGGCGAGCGCGCTCGATGAGCGCAGCGCCGCCGGGAGACGCGGCGCCGCAGCGCTACGCGGCGGTCGTCACGAGCTGCGCGCGCCAATGCCCGGCCTGCTGAAGTCGGTGCACGTGGCGGAAGGTGATGTTGTGGAGCTGGGCGCGCCGCTCATGACGCTCGAGGCGATGAAGATGGAGAACGAGCTGCTGGCACCCGCGCGCGGCCGTGTCGTGCGCCTTGCGGTCGGCCCCGGGACGAAGGTCGAGGGCGGAGCGATGCTCGCGGTGCTCGAGGAGGCGGAGTGAGGAAGCTCGTCGTCGCGGCGATCGTGGTCGTCGTCATCGCCGGCGCGATCTCGACCACGTTCGGCCTGTTGGTGCTTCGACCGCTGCCGCGGCTGGATGCGGACGAACGTCTCCTCGGCCTTCACGAGCGCGTCGAGGTCCTGCGCGACACGTATGGAGTGCCGCATATCTTTGCCACCGACATGCACGACCTCTTCTTCGCGCAGGGGTACGTCACCGCCCAGGACCGCCTCTGGCAGATGGACATCTACCGTCGCGCAGCGCAGGGCCGGCTCGCGGAAGTGCTGGGCGAGCCTGCGCTCGAATCCGATCGATTCATGCGCACGCTCGGTCTGGGCCGCGCGGCGCAGCTCGATCTCGCCGTGATCTCGGACGAGGCACGCGGTTTTCTGGAGGCGTACATGGAGGGCGTGAACAAGTTCCTCCAGCAACACGGCGAGAGCCTGCCGGTGGAGTTCACGATCCTCGGCTACCGCCCAGAGCCGTGGACGCCTCTCGATACGCTCGCGGTCGCGAAGCTGCAGCTCTACGACGCGGCTGGGAATTACACGCAGGAGCTGCTTCGCGCGAGCGTCGCGGCGCGCCTCGGGCCGGAGGTCCTCGCCACGCTCCTCCCCGATGCGGCGACGAACGCCTTCGCCGACGACGCGCGCGCGTGGGCTCTGGTCGCTCCCGAGATGTCGCCCGGACTCGCCGGCGATGGGCCCTCGGCTCTCGCGAGCGTGCTCGGTGGTGCGGGGCAGGGCCTCGGCTCGAACTGCTGGGCCCTGAACGGCTCGCGGACAACGACCGGGAAGCCGCTCCTCGCGGGCGATCCGCACCTGCCGGTGCGCAACCCGAGCATCTGGTACGAGGTCGCGCTCGACGCGGGCGGCCTGCACCTCATCGGCTTCTCGATCCCCGGCGTACCCGGCGTCGTCATCGGTCACAACGACCGCATCGCGTGGAGCTTCACGTACGCCTACGCCGACACGCAGGACCTGTTCGTCGAGCGCCAGGATCCGGTCGACCTGCGCCGCTACGAGTACGAGGGGCGCATGGAGAACGCGACGTTCATCCGCGAGGTGATCGAGGTGAAGGGCCGCGCCGATCCGGTCGTCGTCGACGTCGTGATCACGCGGCATGGGCCGATCCTCACGCCGGTGCTCAAGGAGCAGAAGGCGCAGCTCGCACTGCGCTGGAGTGCGCTCGAAGGCTCACGTACGGTCGAGGCGGTCCTCGGCATGGGGCGCGCGCGCGATTTCAGCGAGTTCCGCGCTGCCGCCGCGCTCTTCGTGGGAGCGACGCTGTCCGCTTGCTACGCGGATGTCGACGGGCACATCGGCTATCAGCTCGTCGGTCGTCTGCCCGATCGGAAGGCCGGCGACGGACGACTCCCGGTGCCGGGCTGGAGCGGCGAGTACGAATGGCGCGGCCTGCGCCCCGCGGAGGACAACCCGTTCCTCTTCGACCCGCCCGGCGGCGTCGTGCTCAACGCGAACAACCGCCCGGTGGACCGCGCGACCGAGACCGGCTGGGAGGGCGAGTGGGATCCCGGCTTCCGCTACGCCTTCCTCCGTTCGGCGCTCGCGAGCATCAGCGGTGCGGACGTGGCGCGCTTCCGCTCGCTGCAGACGGACGTCACCTCGCTGCCGGTGCAGCGTTTCCGCGCGACGATCCTCTCGGCGCGCGCCGGGAGCCCGCTCGCGGCGGAGGCGCAGCGTCTCGTGCGCGAATGGGACGGGCTGCTCGGCGTGGACTCCGCGGCGGCGGCCGTTTACGAAGCGTGGCTGGTGCGCATGTGCGAGCGGACGTTCCGCGACAAGCTCGGGCCATCGCTCTACGAGCAGTACCTGACCGACGGCCGGCCGACCTTCGCCCTGTACGACCTCCTCGGCTCGCCTTCGAGCACCTGGTTTTCCGATCTCGCGACGGGCCAGCCCGGCGACCGCGACGCGATATCGGCCGCGGCGCTGGAGGATGCGGTACGCGACCTCAGCAAGCGTCTTGGCGGGACGCCGGCGTCCTGGCGCTGGGGCGATCTCCACACGATCTCGTTCGAGCATCCGCTCTCCGCAGCGAAGCCGCTCGATCGCATCCTCACCATCGGACCCGTGCGTCGTCCCGGCGACGGTTACTCGCCGAACAACGGCGCGTACTCGCTGCTGCGTCCGTTCGCCCTGCGCAGTCACGCATCGGAGCGGCAGATCGTCGACCTCGCCGACATCGACGCGTCGCTGTCCATCATCCCGACGGGTCAGAGCGGCCAGCCGCTCTCGCCGCACTGGGGCGATCAGACGACGATGTGGGCGAACGGCGAGTACAAGCCGATGGCGCTCTCACGCGAGCGGATCGGGCCGCTCGCGGGAAAGCTCGTCCTCCGAGCGCGCTGACCGCCGAGCGCGCTGACCGCCGAGCGCGCTGACCGCAGATCAGGCATCCCGCCGGAGCGCCAACAGTTCCGCCCTCACGCCGGGGCTGCGACGTTCGACGGCGCGCCTCAAGGCGACGGCCGAGATCGTCGTGATGTGCTTCTCGATGTACCCCCTGACTGCGTCCGGGTAGGCGTGGCCCATCTCGCGTAGTAGCCAGCCCACGGCTTTCTGCACGTACTCTCGGTCATCCTGGAGGCACGTCGTGACGAGCGGCAGGGCGCGGTCGAGAGTGACGAAGACGGCGTTCTTGCCGGAGTAGTGGATGAGGCTGATCAGCGAGATCCGTCGAAGCCACTGGTCTTCCGACCTGTTCCACACCTCGAGCTGCGGGTACACCTCATCGGGATCGCTTGCGAGGATCCAGGAGTAGAGCGAGCTCAGTCCGTCGCTGTGGCACCAGTTGTCTACGCGCTCGTGCCAGTTGCGCACCACCGGCCAGAGCGCGGGGCTCACGTGCTTTCTGACGAGCGGCGCGTGGTACTCGAGCGCCGCAAAGAGGACATCGCCGTAGGGCGAGATGCGCCAGAGGCGATCCCAGATCGCGAGGACTTTTTCCGCCGGGAGGTCGTAGAACGAGAAGCCCTCTTTGACCCGCTTCCGCAATGCCGGGAAGCGGATGCCAAGGTGCTCGAGCGACGAGCCGCGATCCTTCGCAACGGCTGCGCCGAGCCGCGGGTTGCCGATCTCGCGCAGTGCGGCGACGACCTCGTCGTGGTACTCGTCGGCCGCCCGTCGCGGGATCTTGCTGGTGGTCATGCGCCCGACACCGTCAATTCTCCCCAATTAGACAGTGCTCACGCAGCCGGTGCCGGACGGCGCACTCGCCGACGCCTGCGTACCATCGCGGCATGGCCGAGCCGCGTCGAACTACCGAGCGCGCGCGTTTCGAGACGACGTTCGGCGCTCCGCTTCCGCCGTCTTACTCAGACGACAACGCGTATCGGGAAGCGGTCGAGCGTCTCGGACTCCCCGGCGAGCCGCCTTTCACGCGCGGCGTGCAGCCGACGATGTACCGCGGCCGCCTGTGGACGATGCGGCAGTACGCGGGCTTCGGCACGGCCGAGGCGACGAACGCGCGGTTCCGCTATCTCCTCGAGCACGGACAGACCGGTCTCTCCGTCGCGTTCGATCTGCCGACCCAGATGGGCTACGACGCGGACGATCCGCAGGTCGCGGGCGAGGTGGGGAAGGTCGGCGTGTCGATCTCAAGTCTCGAAGACCTGGGGCAGCTCTTCGCCGGCATCCCGCTCGACAAGGTGACGACGTCGATGACCATCAACGCCACCGCGGCGATCCTGCTCGCGATGTACGCCGCGGTCGCGAAGCAGCAGGGAGTGACGCTCGACCGCATCGGCGGCACCACGCAGAACGACATCCTGAAGGAGTACATCGCGCGCGGGACGTACATCTTCCCCCCGCGACCATCGCTTCGACTCGTCACCGATCTCATCGCGTACTGCGCCGCGGAGCTGCCGCGCTGGAATCCGATCTCGATCAGCGGCTACCACATCCGCGAGGCGGGCTCCGATGCGGTGCAGGAGCTCGCGTTCACGTTCGCCGACGCGATCGAATACGTGGAGGGCGCCGTCAAAGCGGGCCTCAGTGTCGAGGCGTTCGCTCCGCAGCTCTCGTTCTTCTTCGCCGCGCATTCGACGCTGCTCGAGGAGGTCGCCAAGTTCCGCGCGGCGCGAAGGATCTGGACCGACGTCATGCAGGGTCGCTTCGGCGCGAAGAGCGCGGACGCGCTCGCGCTGCGCTTCCATACGCAGACGATGGGATCGACGCTGACCGCGCAGCAACCGCTGAACAACATCGTGCGCACGGCGATCGAGGCGCTCGCGGCCGTGCTCGGCGGCACGCAGTCGCTTCACACGAACGCGTACGACGAGGCGCTCGCGCTGCCGAGCGAGGAGTCGGCGCGCACCGCGCTCCGGACGCAGCAGATCATCGCCGAGGAGACGGGCGTCGCGGACACGATCGATCCGCTCGGCGGCGCGTACGCGATCGAAGCGCTGACGGCGGACATCGAGCGTCGCGTCCACGCCGAGCTCGAGAAGATCGCCGGCATGGGCGGCGCGCTCGCGGCGATCGAGAACGGCTACCAGATGCGCGCGATCGAGGACTCCGCCTACGCGTACCAGCAGGCGGTCGAAAGCGGCGAGAAGGTGATCGTCGGTGTCAACGCCTACCGCTCCGACGGTGACGACTCCGTGCCGCCGCTCCAGCGCGTCGATGACGCGGTGATCCGCGCACGCGCCGAGCGCCTGAGGGCCGCGCGCGCGAGGCGCGACCGCGCGGCGTGTCAGCGCGCCCGCGCGGACGTGCTCACCGCGGCACGCGGGAGCGCCAATCTCGTGCCGCCGATCGTCGCCGCGGTGGAGGCAGGCGTCACGTTGGGCGAGATCTGCAATGACCTGCGCTCCGTCTTCGGCGTATACGAACCGCCGCGCGCATGAAGGGGATCGGCGCCGGCGAGCTTCATCACGTGGCGGTCGCGGTGCCCTCGCTCGCGGAGGCCATTCCCTTTTATCGCGATGTGCTCGGCTACCAGGTCGATGCACCGCGCCTCGTCGCCGATCAACACGTTCGCGTGGCCTTCGCTGTCCGCGAAGGCTCGCGCGTCGAGCTGCTCGAGCCGACGGGTGGAGAGTCCGGTGTCGCGCGGTTCGTCGCCGAGCGCGGCCGACCAACGCTGCACCATCTCTGCTTCGTGGTCGACGACCTCGCGGGTACGCTCGTCCGGCTGGCAAGCGAGGGTGTCGAGCTCGTCGATCACGCGCCACGCCGCGGCGTGGAAGGTCAGGTCGCGTTCCTTCATCCACGCGCCGCGAACGGCGTGCTCGTAGAGCTCATCGATCGCGCGAGCCTGCGCGCCTAGACCCCGGCGCGCCTCACCGAACCGAATACCATGGAGTGCGGATGGGACCCCGGATCGCGGTGACGTTGTGCGGCCATGCCACGCGCCGCTGCGTCGTCGCGCGCGAGCAGTATCTCAGCGCGATCCGTGGCGCGGGGGCCGAGCCGATCGAGGTGGACCCGAGCGACGTAATGCCCGACGACTTCGACGGGCTCTGCCTCACCGGCGGAGGGGACATCGACCCAGCCCGCTACGGCGAGGTCAAGACCGCCTCCGAGGACATCGACCCGGCGCGCGACGCCATCGAGTTCGCGCTGCTCGAGCGCGCGCTTGCACGAGACATCCCCGTTCTTGGCATCTGCCGCGGATTTCAGATCATCAACATCCACTTCGGCGGGTCGCTCGAGCAGCACCATCTCGGCCACTCGCCGAAGTACCCGCCGGCCGGAGCAACGGTCTCGGATGACCCCGCGGGCGCGGACGCGGTGCAGCACGTGCTTACGGCCGAGGCCGGATCGAAGCTCGCGCAGGCGTGCGGCGACGAGCCCTTCAACGTCAACTCCAGCCACCATCAGGTGGTGACGCCCGACCGCCTCGCGTCGGAGCTTCGCGCCACGGCGCGCGTGGGCGAGCTCGTCGAGGCGCTCGAGTCGCCGGAGCACCGCTGGGTCGTCGCGGTGCAGTGGCACCCCGAGCGCACCGCTCAGGTGGCGGCCTCTGCCACGCGCATATTCGAGGCGTTCATCGCGGCGGCCAGGCGCACACCGGTCACAGCGGCGTGACCACCTCGACCGAGCTCGTCGCTTCGGTCGAGATCGCGCACGAGGCGCGGACAGAGCGCGTCCCCTCCGGCTCGACCGGCGGCCCAGTGTTGCGAGTGATCCCAGGAGATGTCGTGCGCGTCGCCGCGCTCCTCGGGCGCGACCCCAAGCTCGCGCAGGCGATGGCGTTCGGCGCCCTTGCCGGCGGAGCCTCCCTCGTAGGTCTGGTCGGCACGCACGACGGACGGTCGTTCGTCGAGCGCGCGGAGCTGCTGCGCGACGCGCGTCCCGACCTGGTCGTCGTGCTCGCGCCGCATCGCGGCGATGCGAGCGGCCTCGTCGATCTCGTCGAGTCGCTTCGCTTCGGCTGCGCGCATCAAGACCCCTCTCCGCACATCCTCGTTTCCGCCGACGAGCGCGTGCGCGATCGCATCGCGGCGGCGTATCCCGACAACGCCCTTGAGGCGCTGCCCGACGTGCGCACCATCGCCGGACGCGAGGCGCTCGTCGCGCGCCTGCGCGCGGTCCGTCGTCGCGCGCAGGGTGACGTCGTGCTTCGCGACGAGGCGCTCGAGGCTGCGGGTCGCGCGATGGCCGCGAGCGCGAAGGTCGACGTGGTCCTGCTCGACGTGACCGGCGGAGCGACCTCGCTCATACACGCTCGGCCGGACGGCGTCGTGCTCGGGATCCACGAACGGCTCGGCGTCGGTGCAGCGGCCGACCGCGTCGTTGCGCGCGCCGGCCTCGATCGTGTTCGCCGGTGGATCCCTCGCGCGGTCGAGGCGCCCGCGCTCCTGGAGCGTGTCTTCAACCGTGCGCGCTGGCCGGACGCGGTCCCCGCGTCGGTGCTCGCGCTCTCGCTCGAGATGGCGCTCGCGCGTGAAGCGATCGCGCACACGCTCGCCGACGCGGAACGCGCCGGCGTCTCGCTCGAGGGACCGTGGGCCGCGCCGCTGCTGGTGCTCACCGGCCGGCTGGCGGAGCTTCCGCGCGCGGCGCAGTCATTGCTCGTCGCCATCGACGCGTTCGGGCCGAACGGACCCGCCCTCGTGTCCCGCGCACCGGGCGACACGCTCGTCGCCGCGGGCGCGCTCGCCGCGCGTGGTCGCGTCGCGACGATGCCCTCCGCGGAGCCGATCGCGATCTTCATCTCGATGTGGCCGCGGCGTTCCGCCACGGTGCGCGTGAGCGATGCGAGCGGGATCGTCGAGGAGCGTGTGGCGCGCGGGTCCTTCCTGCTCGTTCCGACCACGGGCGCGGTCGAGATCGTGATGCCGGGGACGACGGTTCGTCCGAACGCGGAGCGTCTGGAGCTCGGCGTCGTGATCGACGCGCGCGGTCGCCCTCTCGCGCTGCCGCCCCGTGACGCGGAGCGCATCCCGACCCTCGCGCGTTGGCATTCGGCCCTGGGCGTGCTTCCCGCGGAGGCGCGCTGATGGCGTGGCGTTATTCGCGCTGGTCGGCGGATCACCCGCTTCCCCTCGGTGCGAGCGAGCGTGCCGCCAAGGGGCAGGAGGTCCATGCCGGCGACGTGCTCGCAGCGGGCACGACGTATGGCACGCCCGTGAAGGTCGCCGGCGCCCGTCGCCTCGGCGTCGCGCCCGAAGATCTCGCACGCGTCATGCGAGTGCCCGTCGGTGGCGAGGTCGAGCGGCGGACGGTCATCGCTCGCACCGGTCGGCGCTTCGCGCGCGCGGTCTCGTCACCCATCGCCGGGCGCGTGATCCACCAGCGTGCCGACGGCGATGTCTATGTCGCGCCGATCGTCGGCCGCTGGGTCGTGCGGTCCACCCTCGACGGTCAGGTCTCGCGATCGGACGACGCGTGCGTCACCGTCGAGGGCTCGGCCTGGGCGCTGCAGGGCGTCGCCGCGTTCGGACCCGACGCCGTCGGTGAGATCGGCCTCGGGGTCGACGCTCCGACCGACGAGCTGCATCCCTCGCGGATCGACGTCCGGTTGCGTGACCGCATCCTCATCTGCGGGGCCCGCGCCACAGCGGAATCGATCACCCGCGCGCATGCCTGTGGCGTGTCAGCGCTGGTCGCAGGCGCGGCGCCAGCCGGGGGTCTCGGTGTCGTCTACGGCGAAGCCGCGACGGCATCGGGCGCGACGACCGGTCCCGAGGCCCCGACGGTCCTGTGCCTCATCGGTTTCGGCTCGGCGCCACTGCCCCGCGAGGTCTTCCTTCCCCTGGTCGCCATGATCGGCGCACGCGCCGCGGTGCACACGGCCTCCGCGCGGCTCTTCGTCTTCGTGCCCGAGAACGCGGGCGATTTCGCGCAGAACGCGCCGTCTCTCGCGCTGTCCGACGACTGGCTCAGCGCGCGGCCGATGGCCGAACATCTCTCGCAAGCGGGAATGACGCGCTTCGCGAGCGAGATCGAAGCGGAAGCGGTCACCACCGACGGCGGCCCGGTCCCGATGGCCAACGTGCTCGCGTTCGACGCGCCGCGAACGGCCCGGAACTAGTCTTCGGCCGTGGGGAAGAAACGCCGGCGCGAACGGCGCCAGGGTCGCGCCGCGCACGTTGCCACACGCCCGCCGGCCGCCGGGGTGCCGAAGCGGGCCGACAAAGCCGAGGAGCGGTGGCGAGCGAAGTACACGGGCGACCGGAAGCGGCTCGAGCGGCGGCGCACGATCCTCGGGCTGCTGGCGTTCATCCCGCTCGGCGCGTGGGCGCTGCAGCTTCCGTTCGGACCGCTCGACTTCGTCGGCGTGCCACCGCGCGACGGCTGGCTCCTGGTCTGGGCTGCGCTCGTCGGCTCGTTCCTCGGGATTACCATTCGGCTCGTTCTTGAGCGCCGCAAATTCGAGCGGGGAGCGGCGAACGGGCGTCCCGCGTAACGCGGGGCAGGCCGTGGAGCTCGTGAGCCATTCAACACTTCACACCGAGCGCGTCGGCGAGCGTCTCGCGCGTCTCGCCCGACCCGGCGACGTCATCGCGCTCTGGGGTGAGCTCGGGGCGGGGAAGACCGTTCTCGCGAAGGGCATCGCCACCGGCCTCGGCCTCGACGCATCGGACGTCTCGAGCCCGACCTTCGTGATCCTCCACGAGCACTTCGGCGGGCGGCTGCCGCTCTTCCATCTCGATCTCTACCGTCTCGAGGGTAAGGATCTCGGCACGACTGGTTGGGAAGAAACGCTGGACGGGGGCGGAATGACCGTCATCGAGTGGCCGGATCGTGCGGGCGACGGGCTGCCGCTCGATCGTCTCGACGTCCATCTCGCGCACATCGCCGATACGAAGCGATCGGTCGCGCTGAGCGCGACCGGGCCACGGTCGGCTGAGCTTCTGGATGGTTTCCGTGACTCTCTTAGCGCTTGACACGTCGACCGAGTGGGCCTCGGTCGCGCTGTACGACGGTCATGACGTCCTCGCCGAGGAGACCTGGCACGCGCAGCGCCGGCACGCCGACGAGCTGTTCCCGACCATCGAGCGCCTGCTCGCGCGCACGCGCGTCACCCTCGCGTCGATCGACAAGGTCGCCGTGGCGACCGGACCCGGCTCGTTCACCGGCCTGCGTATCGCGATCGCGGCAGCGCAAGGCATCGCGCGTGGCGCCGGCGCGGCGCTGGTCGGGGTCTCGACGCTCGACGTGCTCGCGTACCCACACGCCGCGTCGAAGCAAAGGACATGCCCTTTGCTGCCCGCCGGGCGCGGCGAGTTCTACGCCGCGTTCTATCAGGAGCGGAACCGCAGGTGGGAGCGCCGTTCGCCGTTCATAGCGGCCACCCTGCCCGAGCTCTGTCGGCAGATCGGCGCACACACGCTCTTCGTCGGCGAGATCGGCGCCGAGACCGAGCAGACGCTGCGCGACATTCTCGGTCCAAAGGCGCTCTTCGCCTCGCCCGCATCGCGGATGCGACGCGCGGGGTACCTCGCCGAACTCGGGTGGAACGCGCTCGAGACAAGCCCGCAGCGCAGGCTCGGGGACATCGAGCCGATCTATGTGAAGCAGCCGTCGATCAGGACCTCCTTCGACCAGCCGTTCGCCCCGCCGCCGACCGACGACCTCGCCCTTGGCCTGCCCAAGCGACACTAGGGAAGAAATGGTCGCCACTTTCCCGATCGTCATCGAGGACATGACGCCCGACGACATCCCCGCGGTGCAGCTGGTCGAGAACGCCTCGTTCCCGGTCCCCTGGCCGGCGAATGCGTTCCGTCACGAGCTCACGCAGAACAAGAACGCGCGCTACATCGTCGCGCGCGAAGGCGAGCGCATCATCGCCTACGCGGGCCTCTGGCTCGCTCTCGACGAGGCGCACATCACGACCTTCGCGGTCATTCCCGAGCGCCGGCGTCGCAGGATCGGCGAGCGGATGCTCGTGCGGCTCTTCGACCTGGCGACGGAGCTCAAAGCGGAATGGCTCACGCTCGAGGTGCGCGCTTCGAACTTCCCGGCGCAGCGGCTCTATGAGAAGTACGGCTTCCACGCGGCGGGCGTCCGGCGCCGGTACTACAGCGACAACAACGAGGACGCGATCATCATGTGGACCGAGCGCCTGCGCGACCGCGCGGTGCGCGACCGTCTCGCGAAGGTCCGCGCCGAGCTCGACCAGCCGTGAGCGTTTCTCCCCGCGAAGCGGGAGATTAGGCAGGTGCGGATCCTCGCGATCGAGACCTCGTGCGACGAGACCGGCGTCGCCGTCATCGACGACGGCCGGCGCATCGTTTCGAACGTCGTCGCTTCGCAGCTTGTGCACCAGGACACCGGTGGGATCGTCCCGGAGGTCGCGGCGCGCGAGCATCTGCATGCGCTCGACGGCATCACTCAGCAGGCGCTGAACGACGCGGGCGTGGAGCTGCGTGCGGTCGACGCGGTCGCCGCGACGGTCGGTCCGGGACTGGTCGGCTGTCTCCTCGTCGGCGCGAACTACGGCCGCGGGCTCGCGCTCGCCGCGGGTCTGCCGTTCATCGGCGTGAACCACCTCGAGGGTCACGTCTACGCGAATTGGCTCTACGAAGGGGACACGCCGACGCCGGAGCCGGAGATCCCCGCGGTCGTGCTCATCGTGAGCGGCGCACACAGCGACCTCGTGCTGATGGAAGGCCACCGGCGCTTCCGGCCGCTCGGCCGCACGATCGACGACGCCGCGGGTGAAGCGTTCGACCAGGTCGCGCGGCTCCTCGGGCTCGGCTTCCCCGGTGGACCCGCGGTCGAGCGCGCCGCGAAGGACGGCGACGGGGCGGCGTTCCCGCTGCCGCGCGCCGCGCTCTCCGGCTACGACTTCTCGTTCTCCGGCCTCAAGACCGCGGTGCTGCGGCTCGTGCGCTCGCTCGAGGCCAAGGGGGAGGTCCCGATCGCCGATGTCGCCGCGTCGTTCCAGAAGGCGATCACCGAGGTCCTCGCGGAGAAGACCGCGCGTGCCGCCGCGGAGCACTCGGTCGAGACCGTGCTGCTGGGCGGCGGCGTCGCCGCGAACCTCGCGCTGCGCGCCGAGATCCAAAAGCGCATCGGGCACCCGCTCCGCGTGCCGTCGCCGCGCCTCTGCACCGACAACGGTGCGATGATCGGCGCCGCCGCATTCTTCGTGCTCCGCGACCGCGGCACCGAGGTCCCGGTGAACGTGCGAAGCGATATGAAGCTCGCGTGACCAAGCTCGAGGAGGCGCTCCAGGCGGCGCGCGTCGCCTCCACGTCGCCCGCGGATCCGGCGCGCGCGCGGGACGCCGTCCTCGCGATCCTCTCCGCGGCCGCAGAGGACGAGCGTGTGCTCGAGAACCTGAAGGACGTACGCGCCGGCCGCGCGCTCCTGCGCTTCACCGATACGCAGGAGGCGATCGAGTTCCAGGCGGGTGACGGTCGTCTTCACGCCGAGTCAGCCGACATCAAAGGCAAGGGACCGAAGGTGGACGCGACCAGCGCCACGTGGCTCGGCCTGGTGGCCGGCACGCTGAAGCCGTGGCTCGCGTTCACGCGCGGTTTGGTGGTCGCGCGTGCCGGACTCACCGAGCTGCGCTGGCTTCAGCAGGTCGCCGAGCGACTCCAGAAGGCGTACGAGCACTAGCGACCGTGCGCCACATCGAGCTCGTCCTGCTGCTGCTGGCCTTACGACCGAAGCGGCGCTCGCGCGGATCGAGGAGCTGGCGGCGCAGTGGCCCGGGCATCTCGAGCTGATCGATCAGCTGCGCGACCGCTATGCGCACCGCGCGCGGCACGACGAAGCACATCACGAGGAGGGCGGTGCTGCGGAGCAAGAGCTGCTGGAGCACGGCATGATCCGCCGCGAAGTCATCGATGCCGAGCGCCGCGCGGCGTTCGACCTCCACGAGCGCGGAGTGGTCACCGACAACGTGCTGCGCCGGCTCGAGCGCGATCTCGACCTCGAGGACCTGCGAATGGAGGCATGAGCCGCGGGCGCTTAGAGTTGCCTCATGCGTGAGGCCGCTGGCGCACCGCGACCCGACGACACCGGTGCGCCGGACGAGCTGACGAAGCTCCACCGCACCGAGACGAAGACGCGCACGACCGCCGAGGCGAAGCGCGAGGGCCCGACGCTCGAGAGGGTGAAGGCGGACCCGCGCGTGAAGACCTACATCCGCTCCGCGAACCAGCAGACCGGCGCCATCGGTTACACCGAGCACGGCGAGCGGCACGCGAACACCTCGGCCGATGGCGCGCGCTTCATCCTGAAGTCCCTCGGCCACGACGCGCGCCGCTGCGAGGTCGCGGCGGTCGCCGCCTATCTCCATGACATCGGCAACGTCATCACGCGCGAAAGCCATGGGCAAACGGGCGCGCTACTCGCGCACGACATCCTCATCGACCTTGGGTTCGACCTCGAGGACGTCGCGACGATCATGGGTGCCATCGCGAATCACGAGGAGTCCGAGGGCGGCCTTCCGGTGAGCGCGGTGTCGGCGGCGGTGATCATCGCCGACAAGAGCGACGTGCATCGGAGCCGCGTGCGTAACCCGAAGACCACCTCCTTCGACATCCACGACCGCGTGAACTACGCGGCGACGTCCTCCGAGGTCAAGGTGAGCCGCAAGGAGAAGCTGATCACCCTCGAGCTCACGATCGACACCGAGGTCGCGCCGCTCATGGAGTACTTCGAGATCTTCCTCTCGCGCATGATGCTGTCGCGGCGTGCCGCCGAGTTCCTTCACTGCAGCTTCGCGCTCGTCATCAACGGCACACGGCTGTTGTGATCCGATGGCCACCGCCCGTCCACGCCGTCCGACCAATGTGCGCACCACGACCGCCGCGGGCGGTGTGGTCACGCGCGGCGCCGGCGACCTGCTCGAGGTCGTGCTGAACGGACGCACCAGCGACGGCACGTGGGTCTTCGCCAAGGGCACGCCCGATGCGGGCGAATCGATCGAGGAGACCGCGCTTCGCGAGGTCCGCGAGGAGACCGGTCTCGACGTGAGCATCGTCGCGCCGATCGGCGTGACCGACTACTGGTTCGCGGTCCCCGGCGAGCGCGTGCACAAGTTCGTCCACTTCTTCCTGATGCGCGCCGAAGGGGGCGACGTATCGCGGCACGACCAGGAGTACGACGACGTCCGCTGGGTGACGGTGGGCGACGCCCGTCGGATGCTCTCGTACGCGACCTACCGGGAGATGCTCGACCGTGCGATCGACGCCGCGCGAGCGGCGGCATGACGACCGGCGCGACCCTGCGGCGGACGCCGCTCTACGGGCAGCACCAGGGTCTGGGCGCGCGCATGGTGCCGTTCGGTGGCTACGAGATGCCGATCCAGTACGCGGGGATCGTGGCCGAGCACCGCGCCGTTCGCGAAGCGGCGGGCGTCTTTGATCTGTCGCACATGGGTGAGTTCCACTTCGACGGACCCGCGGCGCGCGCGGCCGTGGATCGGCTCGTCTCGAGCGACATCGCGGGCCTCGAAGTGGGACAGGCGCGATACGGCCTGCTCTGCAACGAGCGCGGAACGATCGTCGACGACGTCATCGTGTACCGCACCGGAGCGGACCACCTGTTGATGGTCGTGAACGCGGCGAACATCGAGAAGGACGAGGCGCACGTCCGTGCCCACCTGCCGAAGGACGTGGGCTTCGCCGACCGGTCGGCGGACACGGCCCTCATCGCCATCCAGGGCCCGCGCGCCGCCGACATCCTCGCCAAGGTCGCGGGCGGCAGCGTCGCCGCGCTGCAGCCGTTCGGCGTGAAGGTGACGCGCGCGGCAGGCGCCGAGGCGACCGTCGCGCGTACCGGGTACACCGGCGAGGACGGCTTCGAGGTCTTCATCGCGAGCGCCGACGCGGTGCAGGTCTGGCAGGCGCTGCTCGTCGCGGGGCGCCCCGATGCGCTCGTTCCGGTCGGCCTCGGCGCGCGCGACACGCTGCGCCTCGAGGCGCGCTTCTCCTTGTACGGGAACGACATCGACGAGACGACCGGACCGATCGAGGCCGGGCTCGGTTGGACGTGCAAGCTCGACAAGGACTTCGTCGGACGCGAGGCGGTGGCGAAGCAGAAGGCCGACGGGCCGAAGCGCAAGATCACCGGTCTGGTGGTCGAGGGCGGCGTCGCGCGGCACGGCCACGACGTCGTCGCCGAGGGGCGCGCCGTGGGAAGGGTGACGAGCGGCACCTACGGACCGACGGTCGCCCAGAACATCGCACTCGCCTATGTTCCGACCGAGCTGTCCAAGATGGGTACCGCCTTGGCGGTCCGCATCCGTGAAAAGGACGTTCCCGCTACGGTAGTCAAGACACCTTTTTATCGGAGGCCACAGTGAGCGCCGTTCCCGACGACCTGCGCTACTCGAAGGAGCACGAATGGGTGCGCCTCGAAGGCGACACGGCGACGATCGGCATCACGCATTTCGCGCAGGAGCAGCTGGGCGACGTCGTCTTCGTCGAGCTGCCTGAGAAGAGCGCCAGCGTCCGGCAGTTTGCAAGCTTCGGCGTCGTCGAGTCGGTGAAGGCAGCGACCGACATCTACAGCCCGATCTCGGGTGAGGTCATCGAGCGCAACGTGAAGGTCATCGAGAAGCCGGAGCTCGTGAACACCGCGCCGTACGAACAGGGCTGGCTGATCAAGGTCAAGCTCGCCGACAAGGGCGAGCTCAGCAAGCTGCTCTCCGCGCAGGACTACCGCGCGCACATCGGTGAGACGCCCGGCGCCGGTGGAGATTGAGCGGGACTGACCGTGGGGAATAACCCCTACTCGCCGCACACCGAGGCCGACCGCGCCGCGATGCTGGGTCGCATCGGCGTGAAGGACATCGACGAGCTCCTCGGCGCCGTCCCGAAGGACGCGCGTCACCCGAAGCTCGGCATCGCTCCGGGTCTGTCGGAGATGGAGGTGCAGTCGCACCTCGAGCGTCTCGCGAAGATGAACACGAGCGCCGGCGACGGCCCGTTCTTCATCGGCGGCGCGATCCAGCGGCGCTACATCCCAGCGGCGGTGCCGGTGCTCGCGCTGCGCGGCGAGTTCCTCACCGCATATACGCCGTACCAGCCCGAGGTCAGCCAGGGCACGCTCCAGGCCGTGTTCGAGTACCAGTCGCTGATGGCCGAGCTGCTGGCGATGGACGTCGTGAACTCGTCCATGTACGACGGCGGTTCGGCCACGGCCGAAGCCGCGTTCATGGCCGTTCGCGTGACGGGGCGGCGGAAGGTCGTCGTGGCGACGGAGGTCGACTTCACGTACCGGCGCACGCTGCGCACGTATGCGCGCGGGCCCGAGATCGAGGTCGTCGAGGTACCGACGGCAAAGCTCGCAGCGTCCGCTGCCGGCGCGGCCTGCCTCATCGTGCAACACCCCGACGCATTCGGGACGCTCGTCGACGTTCGGACCGTCGCGGACGCGGCGCACGCGGCCGGTGCGCTCTGCGTGCAGGTGACGGAGCCGCACGCGTGCGCGCTCCTCGAGCCGCCGGGAGCCGTCGGTGCCGACATCGTCGTGGGTGAAGGCCAACCGCTGGGCATCACGATGTCGTACGGCGGCCCGCACCTTGGCATCTTCGCCTGCCGCGACGCGCTCGTTCGTCAGATGCCTGGCCGCATCGCTGGCCAGACCGTCGATGCCGACGGCACGCGCGGATTCGTCAACACACTGCAGACGCGCGAGCAGCACATCCGCCGGGAGAAGGCGACCAGCAACATCTGCACGAACGAGGCGCTCGCCGCGATCACGGCGGCGGTGTATCTCTCGCTACTCGGCCCGGAGGGCCTGCGCGCCGCCGCGCGGGCCGGGGTGGCTCGCGCGCATGCGCTCGCGAAACGTCTCGCCGCACTCCCCGGCTGCTCCATCGCGAACGACGGACCCTTCTTCGACCGGTTCACGCTCCGCACCGAGCTCGGCGGATGGGACCTGCGGAACGCGCTCATCGCGCGCGGGATACAGGTGGAAGCCACTGCCTCGCACTTTGTCGACGGTCGCCGCGAGGGGCGCGACGACGTGATCGTCCAGTGCACCGAGCTCACGACGGACGCCGACGCGGACGCGCTCGTCGATGCGGTCGCGGAGCTCGTGCGGACGGGCGAGACGGTGGCCACCGGGTGACGGTCCGAACGCACGTCATACCCGATGTCGGCGCAAAGACGCCGGTGCCGGCGCTCGAGCCGCTGCTCTTCGAGCTCGCGCGACCCGGACGGAACGGCCGTCACATTCGGACCAGCGACACGGCGGAGATCCCCGGCGCGTTCAAGCGGAAGGCACCGCTGCGCCTTCCCGAGCTGACCGAGCCGCAGGTCGTGCGCCACTACACGCATCTCGCGCAGCTGAACTATTCGGTCGATTCCGGGATGTATCCGCTCGGCTCGTGCACGATGAAGTACAACCCGAAGGTGAATGACCGCGTCGCGGCCCTCTTCGCCGACGTGCATCCGCGTCAGTCCTATCGCACGACGCAGGGCGTCCTCGCGCTCGCATACGAGCTCGAGCAGATGCTCGCGAAGATCACCGGCATGGACTTCGTGACACTCCAACCGCAGGCCGGGGCGCAGTCGGAGTTCACGGCGCTCCTGGTGTTCAAGGCGTACCACGCGAGGCGCGGCGAGGCCGCCCAGCGGCGGCGGATCATCGTGCCGGACTCGGCGCACGGCACCAATCCCGCGTCCGCCGCGATGTGCGGCTATGAGGTCACCACCGTCAAGAGCGACGCGCGCGGCAACGTCGACCTCGACGCCCTGAAGGGGGCGCTGGGGCCCGACGTCGCCGGATTCATGCTGACGAACCCGAACACGCTCGGCCTCTTCGAAGAGCGCGTGCGCGAGGTGTGCGATGCGGTGCACGCCGCCGGCGCGCTCGTCTACGGCGACGGCGCGAACATGAACGCCCTTCTTGGCGTCGCGCGTCCCGGCGATCTCGGCTTCGACTGCGTGCACATCAACGTCCACAAGACGTTCTCCACCCCGCACGGAGCGGGCGGTCCGGGCGCGGGTCCACTCTGCGTGAAGGCGCACCTCCGGCCGTTCCTTCCGAAGCCGTGGATCGTGCGCGAGGCCGACGGCACGTACCACTACGACACCGCGCGCGAGGACCGCGCGCCCGCGGCGCTCGGTGACTCCATCGGGACGATCAAGCAGCGTCTCGGGAACTTTGGCGTCCTGGTCCGTGCATATGCCTATATGAAGACACTGGGCGAGGACGGCATGGTCGAGACGGGCCGCGACGCGATCCTCGCCGCCAATTACCTCCTGGCCCTGCTGCGTCCCGCGTATGACCTGGCGTACGACCGGCCCCCGATGCACGAGTTCGTCCTCAGCGCCGCGAAGCAGAAGAAGCAGGGAGCGTCCGCGCTCGACATCTCGAAAGCGCTGCTCGACGAGGGCTTCCACTCGCCGACGGTGTACTTCCCGCTCATCGTCCCCGAGGCGATGATGATCGAGCCGACCGAGACCGAGCCGACCGAGACGCTCGACGCGTTCGCCGCCGCGATGCTGCGGATCGCGGAGCGCGCGACGACGGATCCGGCGGCGGTGCGCGATGCGCCGAGGAGCACTCCGCTGCGCCGCCTCGACGAGGTCGGCGCGGCGCGGAGGCCGATCCTCCGGTACAGGGCGGACGCGTGAGCATCGCCGCGCCGCGACTCGCGGTCGCCATGGTCCGTCCGCCGCAGGCTCTCGTGAACCGCGGCCTCACCGATCTGCGGGCCGAGCCGGACGAGGACTCCGAGCGGGTCGACCAGGCGCAATACGGCGAGCGACTCACGCTTCTCGCGCGCGACGGCGACTGGTTCTACGCACAGGGCCCCGATCACTATTTCGGCTGGGTCGAGGCGGAACATCTCGACGAGGTCGGCGCTCCGGAGCGTCGCATCGTCGGTGTCGTGGTCGCGGACGTGCGCTCCGCGCCAACGGACGCCGCGCCGATCATCGACCGCCTTCCCGTCGCGGCGCCATTGGCCATCCAGGAGCGGCAGGGGGAATGGCTGCGCATCAGCTACGACGGGTGGGTCGCCTTCCGCGACACGGTCGACATCGCCCAGCTCGCTTCGCGTTTTCCCGTTACGTCCGATCTCCTTCGGACCGCGGAGTGTTTCCTCGGCGTGCCGTATCTCTGGGGCGGCACGACCGCGGACGGGATCGACTGTTCCGGGTTCACACAGCTCGTGTACCGTTTGAACGGCGTGGGCCTTGATCGTGACGCCGACCAGCAGGCGGCCGAGGGTCGAGCCGTGAACTCCGCGCGCCCAGGCGACCTGTTCTTTTTTGGCGACGAGCGCGTCACCCACACCGGGGTCGCGACAGGAGAGCGTGAGTTCCTGCACGCACCCCAGTCAGGCGCAGTCGTTGAGCGCGCGACGCTGACGCCGGCTCGCAATCTGCGCGTGATCCGCCGGTACCTTCCGGACGAGCTGTGACACAGCCCGCCGCGCGACGGTCGGCCCACGACGAGGATCGACGTACCGATCGCGAGCTCGTGTACGCCGCGCGCGAGGGCGACATGCTCGCCTTCGACGCGCTGTTCTACCGCTATCGCGACGGCATCTTCCGCCTCGGTCTCGCGATCACGAAGGATCCCTCGCACGCGGAAGAGATCGCGGTCGATACCTTCGCGCGCGCGCACCGCGCGCTGGCGCGCCTCGAGCCCGAGGGCTCGCTCCGGCCATGGCTCTACCGGGTGGCCGTCAACCTTTCCTACAACCGGCGTCCGCGGAAGAACGTGATCATCAGCCCGCTCGAGGATTCGGCCAAGGAGACGCTGCAAAGCGAAGAGCGCTCGCCCTCGATGCTCGCGGAGCAGGCCGAAGTGCGGCGCATCGTGCTCGCGGCGGTCGACACACTCGGACCCAAGCATCGCATCGTCGTCGTCCTTCACTACCTGAACGGCCTGAACCTCGCCGAGATCGCGCAGGTAGTGGACTGCCCGATCGGTACGGTGAAATCTCGCCTCCACTACGCGCTTCGCCGGCTCCGAACGCATCTTTCCGCACACCCCGAGTTCGGCATCGAACCAATGAGCCTCCTCGGGCCTAGTGCTAAGAGGGCGGTCGCCTCAGTGGTCGAGCCGGCGGGGGGCGGACCGCGATGAGGTTGTTCAGGGTGGCATGTCGCGCAGCCGAGCAGAAGATGGCTGACCTGTTCACCGGAGAGCTGCACGCCCGCGAGCGCCTTGAGCTGGAGGCGCACGCCGACGGCTGCGTCCGCTGTGACACCGCGATGCGTGACCTCGCGACGATCTCCGTCGCGCTCGATCGTGCGTACGCGCCGCTCCGGCAGCGCGGCACGCTGCTGTCGCCCGCGCGCGCGCGGCTTGCCGCGCGTGCCGAGCCACGACCGTCCGTTCCGTGGTGGCGCGTCGGATTCGCCGGCCGCCTCTCCGAGGCGACGATGGCCCTCGCGTTCGCTGCACTCGTTGTCGGAGGTTCGCTGGACATCGCGCAGAGGCCCGGCGCGGTCCTGTCCGCGCCGTCGGCTTCCGTCATCCAGGATTACTTCCGCGCGCAGCCGCCGGCGGAGGAGACCGCGTACGTGCGTTGGCTGCGCTGGCACGCGACCGCCGCCGACTTCGGACCCGCCTTCGGATACCCGCTTGGCGGCGAGTCCGCGGCCGAACAGGTCAGCAACCAGAACGACTGGCTCAGCACCGGCGCACCCCGCTAGCGGAGCCGACCGCCACGGCGTCCCCCCAAGTGCGCGCCGTCCTGTTCGCACTCCTTGCCGCGCTGATGCCGCTCGTCGCCGCCTGCGGGGCGGCGGTGCCGACGCGGCGCGACGTCGTGCTGGGCATCGCGGGCGAGCCGCGGGCGATCCTGGGCGACGAGCCCAGCGCGCAGGTGCTTCAAGCGGCCGTGACCGAGTCGCTCGTGCGCCGCGATCCGGACGACGGATTCGTCGCGCGTCTGGCGACGGAGGTCCCGACGATCGCCAACGGCGGCGTTCGCGTCGTGACCGACGCCGATGCGCCCGCCGGACGACTGGTCGCCACCTTCGAGCTTCGTGACGGCGCGCGCTGGCAGGACGGGCAGCCGATCATCGCGGACGACGTTCGCTTCGCGTTCGACGACGACCGCGCTGCACCGCAGACCACGGCGCGTCGGTGGATGGCCGACCGTGTCGAGCGCGTCGACCGCGTTGACGATCGGACCATCCGCTTCACGTATCGCGCTGGGGAGCGCTGGGATCTCTATCCGCTCGTCGCGCGCGTACTTCCGGCGCACGTCCTGGCCGCCGCCACTCCGGAGAAGCGTGCCGAGTACGCGCGCGAACCGATGCACGCTGGGCCGTTCGCGGTGGCGGCATGGATCCCGGGATTCGGGATGACACTCAGCGCGTTCACGCGCTACGCCGGTGGCGCGCCCGCGCTCGGACGGATCGAGGTCCGTTTCTACGCCGACCGTGGCTCCGTCGTCGACGCTCTGCGACGCGGCGAGGTCGACGTCGCGGGCGCGCCCGCGGTGGAGGCCGACCTCACACGGACCTTGGACCGGTTCGCTGATGGCCCGCGTCTGCAGGCGCTCTACAAAGCCGCGAACGCGGTCGCCATGCTGCGCTTCGGCGCACGGGGAACGGTGTTCACGGACCTCCGCGTGCGTCAGGCGGTGGAGCTCACGCTGGATCGCCGCGGGATCGTCGAAGCGATCTTCGCTGGACGTGCGCGCGTGCCGCGCTCGTACCTGGTCGCGCCGCTGTGGGCTGCGACCGAGCCGCTCGAGCCGCCGCGCGTGGATCGCGACGCGGCGCGCGCGCTGCTGGCGGCCGCAGGTTTTCGCACCGGGCGCCTGGGGATCCTCGAGCGTGGCGCGGAGCGCATGACCGTCACGCTCCAGGTCGCGACCGGTTCGCAGGCGCGCGTCGATGCGGGCCGGCGGCTTTCCGGTGACCTCGCGACGGTCGGCATCGCGGCGATCGTGCTCGAGCGGTCACCCTCCGACGTGCTCGAGGCGGTCGCGCGCGGCGAGTTCGACCTCGCGCTCCTGCCGGAGGAGACCGACGATCCGCAGCGTGCTTCTCAGCGCTACCGCGGCCTCGTCGGTCCCTGGTTCGACGTCCTTCTCGACTCCGCCGCAGCCGCTCCGGAACGCCTCGACAAGCGAGCGCTGTATGCCGAGCTGCAGCGGCTATGGGCGGAGTCGCTGCCGGGCATCCCTCTTTATCAGGAGCTACGAGTCGATGTCGCGCCACGAAACCTGGAAGGGATACGGCCCTCGCCGAACGGCGAACCGCTGACCTGGAACGCCGCGGCCTGGCGATTCGCCGCGAACGTGAACTAGATCACATTCGGGCGGGTATGGTTGGCTAGATGGGAACCGCGTGTCCGCTTGCGCGCCGTTTGACTGGCGGACCTACAGAGTCCCAAAATGGCCAGGTCCCACGCATTCACGGCCGCCAGGCCGGCTGCGTTGGTCCATGGACCAAGGACACGATCAGGAGGAGAAGCGCATGACCAATCGCCGCACAGGCATGGGGTCGCTCTTGGTGCTGCTCGCGATCGCGTCGCTGCTCGTCAGCGCGTGCACGCAGGCGCCAACCGGCCAGGGAACAACGACAGGCACGACGACCGCGGGTCAGGCGGACCCGAATGGCACGATGACGCTCAACATGGGTAGCGAGCCGGACACCATCGACCCGCAGAGG
>JANNHF010000076.1:0-23266 GCA_031404235.1 Chloroflexota bacterium | reverse complement strand
GAGCAGGGAGCGTGGAGAAGCACATTCCTCGCGACGCTGCCAAGGACGGCGCGTGTGACGCCGCTCCGGCCGCGCGATCCCATCACGATGAGGTCCGCGCCGGAACGCTCGGCGGCTGCGAGGATCTCAGCCGCGACGTCGCCCTCTCGCACCTCGGGCTGCGCGCTGAGGCCCGCGCGCTGCAGATCGTCGGAGCTCTGCTGGGCGAGACGTTCGTGCGCCGAGCGAGCCTCCGCAAGCACCTCGGCCTCGGCCTGCCGTGCTTCGTCGAACATGGTCGGCGCGATCCCGGAGCGGAGCGGTCGCGCCACCTGCGCGACGCTGACGACGCTCACCTGGGCTCCCTTGAAGATCGGCCATCGCATGAGCAGGCGCCGAGCCTCGAGCGCGCTCTCGGAGCCGTCCTCGGCGAACAAGACACGAGTGCATGTCGGCCGTCGAGCGACAAGCACGGGGCACGGCGCGGAATCGGTCACCGCGGCGGCGACGGAGCCGAGCAGCATCGATGCGATGGCGCCGTGACCTCGGCTTCCGGTCACCACCACATCGGCCTTCCAATCGGAGGCCTTCGCGACGATGACGTGGGCAACGGACTCGCTCCGGACAACGGTCTCCTCGATCGTCAGGCCCTCGCGCTGTAGTACGACCCCGACCTCGTGCAGCTGGTCGCGGCTGATCGCTTCAAGCGACGCGCGCACGGCCGGCAGACCCAGGGCGGCCGTCGACGGCAGCGGCGGCAGCACGTCGAGAACGTGGAGCGCCGTCCCAGCCTCCCACCGGAGCGTGCGCACGAGCTCTACCGCGATGCGGGCCGAGGCGGAGCCATCGGTCGCCACCAGTACGCGCATCAGGTCCCTCCCGCGTGATCGATGATCCTCAGACTAGAGCGGATCACGCGGTCCGGCTTCCGGTGTGCCAGCACCCACGTGAGAGTAGATAAGGTCCACCCGGTCCTCCGTCTTCTTGTCGATCGCCAATATCGTGCCGACCGAGGGAGCCCGCGTCCCTCGATGCCCCTCTCGTCGGCCGCGTCGCTCACCGGACCGCTACTGGGCGGTCCAGCCTCCGTCGACGTAGACCTCGGAGCCGGTCATGTACGAGGCCTTCGGGCCGCACATGAACGCGATGACGTCGCCGATCTCCTTCGACTTGCCGAGGCGGCCCATTGGCGTCATGTCCTCGATCGTCTTCTCGACCGGTGTGCCGTGGAGCGGGGCGATCATCGGCGTGTCGATGAATCCGGGATGTATCGAGTTCACGCGGATGCGCTCCTTCGCGTAGCGGACCGCGGCATTCTTGGTCATGAGCCGGACCGCACCCTTCGAGGCGTGATAGGCCACAGATCCGCCGAAGCCGCCGACCGCGCCAAAGATCGAAGAGACGTTGACGATGCTGCCACCGCCGTTCGCCTTCATGGCGGGGATCGCGTACTTCATGCCCAGCCACACGCCCATCTGGTTGACGGCGATGACCTTGTCCCAGCCGGCACGCGTCTCCTGCTCGACGTCCTCGAACGTTCCGATACCCGCGTTGTTGACCAGGATGTCCACGTGACCGAACTCACGCACGATGTCGTCCACGAGCTGCTTCCACTGAGCCTCGTCGGTCACGTCGAGGTGCGTGAAGCGCGCGCACTTGCCTGCGCTCGCGAGCCGCTTTGCAAGCGCCTCACCCTCGTCCAAAACGTCGGCCACGAAGACGAACGCGCCCTCGTCGCAGAGCGCCTCGACCGTGGCCGCACCGATGCCACGTGCACCACCGGTGACGATCGCGACCTTGCCTTCAAACTCCGTCATGTCGATACCTCCGAGAGCGACTGCTCTCGCCTCTACCTTCTTCGCCCGACGGAGAGGGGGCTAGGGTCGAACGGCGTCAGACGCGAGCCATTCGCCTCATCACGCCGTCGGCGCAACGCGCACACGCGCGTCGACGATGACGGCGCCGGTGGCGTGCACCACCAGTGGATTCGCGTCGAGTTCCGCGATCTGGGGATGGCGCTCGACCAGGGCCGAGAGGCGCAGGAGTGCATCCTCGACCGACGCGACGTCGCACTTCTGTGCCCCGCGGAATCCATCGAGCAAGGGGAAGGTCCGGAGCGAACGCACCATGTCGTGCGCGTCGAGATCGGTGATCGGCGCGACGCCGACGGTGACGTCCTTGAGCAACTCGGCGGTCACGCCGCCTGCCCCGCATGCGACGACCGGACCGAACGTCGGATCCTGAACGACGCCGAGCAGAAGCTCGACACCGGTCGGTGCCATCGGCTGTACCAGGTAGCCAGTGGGCTCGTGGCCGTGCGCGCGCACCGACTCCCCCAGCCTTCGCGCCTCGAAGTCGACCTCCGCCGCCGCCAGGCGCAGGCGGACCGCGCCGATATCGGTCTTGTGCACCAGCGTCGGCGCGATCACCTTCAATGCCACGAGGCCGCCGAACTGGACGGCCGCTGCCGCCGCGGCCTCGGGCGTCGCGACGGTCCGCGACGCGATGAGCGGCAGTCCGTAGCACGCGAACAACGAGCTGACCTCGGCCGGCGTGAGCCAACCTCCGCCTCGCGCGAGTGCCGCATCGAGCAGTGCGTCGGCATCGTCGGCTCTCGCAGTGAATCGCGGCACGGTCCCGGAGGGCCGCGTGCGCCAGCGTGCGTAGCGCACGACGTGCGCGAGCGCGCGCGCCGCGTCTTCGGGATACGAGAACGAAGGGATGCGCACGCGATCGTCGGACAGCTCCTTCGGCACTCCGGCGAGCGAGAGGAAGACGGCCAAGACGGGGATGCGGCGCGGCAGGTCACCCACCGCGGCGCGGATCGCACGCGCGACATCCGAGGCGCGGGTCACGAGCGGTGGCGTGAACATGACGATGACCGCGTCGACGTTCGGGTCAGCGGCGAGGACACGGATCCCTTTCGCATACTCATCGGCGCCCGCCGACGCGATCATGTCCACGGGGTTTGCGGTCGACGCCTCGGGTGCGAGGAACGTCTGCAGCTTCGCACGGGTGTCGTCCGACAGCGGCGGGACCTCGAGCCCGCCGGCCTCGCAGGCGTCCGCCGCGAGGATCGCGGGTCCGCCGGCGTTCGTCAGGATCGCGACACGTCCCCCGACAGGAAGCGGTTGGTTCGCAAGCAGTGCGGCGACATCGAACAGCTCGGCGAGGGTCCCGGTACGTATGACACCGGTCTGGCGGAAGAGCGCGTCGGTGGTGACGTCGGATGAAGCGACCAGCGCACCGGTGTGCGACGACGTCGCGCGCGCACCCGCGACCGAGCGCCCACTCTTGACCGCGACGATCGGCTTCGTCGCTCCCACGCGCCGCGCGGTGCGCGCGAACTTCCGCGGATTACCGAACGATTCCAGATAGAGGAGCGCCACGTCGGTGCGCGGGTCGTTCTCCCAGTACGCCAGTAGATCGTTCCCCGACACATCGGCCTTGTTGCCGACGGAGACGAACGTTGACAGGCCGATGCCGCGCTGTACGGCGTGCTCGATCACTGCGAGGCCCAGCGCACCGCTCTGCGAAAGGAATCCGACCCGTCCGGCGGGTGGATAGAACGGTGCGAACGTGGCATTCAGGGAGACATCGGGATCGGTGTTCAGCACACCCATGCAGTTGGGACCCACCAGACGCATGCCCGACTCGCGGCAGATCCGCACCAAGTCGCGCTGTCGCGCGATACCGTCTGGGCCGGCCTCCGCGAAGCCCGCGGAGATGACAACGAGCGCGGCGACGCCCTTCGCCGCGCACTCGCGCGCCGCGTCGAGCACGTTGGCAGCGGGCACCACGATGACGGCGAGGTCGACCGGGCCGGGGACCTCGGCGACGCTTTTGTACGCGGGCACTGATTGGACGACATCCGCGGCACGGTTGACGGGGTAGACGGGACCGTTGAACGCCGTCGCTAGCAGGTTGTGGAAGACCTCCGCTCCGATGGTGCCGCGTGTCCGCGACGCGCCGATGACCGCGACGCTGCGCGGCGAGAGGAGCGGCTGAAGTGAGGTGCGGAGGGCGACGGCTTCGCGACGGTCGTATTTGTCCTGCGCTCCCTCGCTGAGCTCGGTCGCGAGCTCCCAGCGCTGGAAGTCGTCACCGCGAGCGCTCGTCGCGCTGAAGCCGCTGTCCCGAAGCACCTCGGCCATGTCGCGGTTGCTCGGCAGCACGAAGGCCTCGAATACGGTGATGCCGTGCGCGCGAGCGTGCTCCGCGAGACGAGCGAGGAGCAGCGTCGCTAGGCCGAGACCGCGACGGACGTCGGCCGTCTCGAAGGCGACCTCTGCCGCTTGGGCGTCCGTTGGTATGTACTCGCCATGGGCCACGATCCGCTGATCGGGACCGACGACGGCGACCAGACCGTATGTCTTGCCATCGACGAGCGACCAGCTCGCAGCCGCCGCGCCTATGTTGGTCGCGAGCGAGTTGAATCGAGACAGGCGGGAATCGCGACTCAGACCACGAATGAATGCGTCGAGCGCTTCGCGGTCAGCGGGGACGACGGGACGAATGCGCGCGAGCGACCCGTCGCGCAGGACGACGTCCGAGTCCCCAAGGTGCTCACGCAGTGGAGGTGCCCGTCAGGCCGGCGAGCTCCTGCAGGATGCGCCAGTTCTGCAGACGGTCGTCCTGCGTCGCTCGGATCTCCAGGCTTGGCGTCCCGTCAGCGGCGAAGTGGGGCGCGAAGCGTCCCTCGGTGCGCCCGAATGCGAGGAAGTCCACGAGTGTTCCGTCGGGCAGTGCGGACCAGTCCGCGGCCGGATGGGGATTGCCCTGCAGCGAAAGCCGCTCGCGCAGCGTCGCTCCGCGGCGCGGGTCATAGCTGAACAACGGGAACGCGCGAGAGTCCACGGCGAGCCGCGACTGGCGGTTCGATGCGTCGTCGGCGATCCCGTGCTCGGGCTGGCAGGGCGCATACGAGATCACGACCGCTGGACCGGGATAGCTGTTCGCATCGAGGATCGCCTTGTAGAAGTGGTTCACGTGCGCCGGCGTCGTCTGCGCGACGAACACATCACCGTGCGCCATAAGGATGCGGCCGAGCTCCTTGCGGCGCTCCGTCCGCCCGTGCAGCAACTTCCCGTAGGCCGAGAGCTTCGTGACCTGCCCGCCGAACGACGCGGTCGACGCTTGGCCACCGGTGTTCGAGTACACCTGCGTGTCGAGCACAAGGACCTTGATGTCCGCGCCCGACGCGACCATGCGCGAGAGTGACTGGAAGCCGATGTCATACATCGCGCCGTCGCCGCCGATCACCCAGAGGCGCCGCTCGGCCTTCCCGTCCTGGTCCCAGCGCGCGCGGATGCCCATCGCGTCCGCCGGCCCGTTCTCGAACAGCGAGTTCGTCCAAGGCACGAGGTATGGGTTGTAGGGATACGTGCTGCCGAACACCGTGTTGCAGCCGGTGGACGCGACGATCCCCATGCCTTCCGCGCCATAGGTCTGCCGCGTCGCTGCGACGAGCATGCGGATCGCGGTGGCCTCGCCGCAGCCCGAGCACGAGCCCGCGCCGCCGACGTAGCCGAGGGCGTCTGGTCCGAGCATCAGGTCGGCGAGCGCCCTCTCGTTCCGGTACTCGGGCGGTGTGGGCGGAAGTGAGCGGAAGAAGCGCATGTCGCGCGCGTACCGCTCTAGCGTCGCCTCGCTGTCCGAGCCAGCTGGCAGCTTGTCGATCATGCGCAGCGCGTCGTACCCGAGGGCCACGCAGACCTCGACGCACTCCGCGCAGCCCTTGCAATGCACCGGATCGACGAAGATGCCGAACAGTGCAGGCTCGAGGCCGCGTTTCGCCGGCACGTCGCCGTACTTCCGCGTCGCTGCGAATTGCGCACGGGCTGTCTCCGAGGCGCGCGCCGTGACCGTCTCGGTCTTCGCGAAGGAGTCGATCCGTTCTTCCACGACCGAGGTCTGCAGCGCGATGCCGAGGATCGCCGTGTCCGGACATGCGTTCACACAGCTCATACAGCCGACACAGCGGTCGGCCATGAACTCAGGGATCCGCGGCGCGAGGTGGCTGAAGTCGCGCGTCGCGGCCGTGCCCGGCGGGATTATGCTGCGCGCGACCCCGTGGTCGGCGGGAAGCTCGGCATCGGCGGCGTTGGTGCGGTACGCGCCCAAGACGCCACGGTTGAAGTCGTCCACGTACGCGTGGACGTCGAAGAGGTGCGCGGCCTCGGCGACGGTGTGGGTCTCCATGGGAGTGCCGGGCTCCTTGGTCAGCGTCATCGTCGCGCCATGTCGTGGACGACGTCGGAGACCGCCAGCACGCCGATCGGCGTGCGACCGTCTTCCCCAACGACGACGAGCCGATGGATCTGCCGTTGCTCCATGAGCTCGGCAGCCTTCTCGAGCGGCATGCCTTCGCTCGCTGTGACGGCGGGGGCGCTCATGAGGTGCCGCACGGCCAGGCCGGGAAGGTTGTTCCAGAGATGGTCTACGACGCGGGCTCGCAGGAGATCGGTCTGAGAGAGCACACCCACGAGGTGGCCTTCGCGATCCACCACTGGCACGCCGCTGATGTGGTACGTATCGAGCAGACGCGCCGCGCTGCTTACCGGGCAATCCGCGGACACGTTGATCGTCCCTTTGGTCATCGCGTCGCGCACCGTTCGTGTGGTCATCGCGTCACCTCCTGAAGCTGATCGGTCGCTCGGTGGCCGGCGATCGCCGCGGTCACGTCGATGAGGCCGTCGTATGCGGCGCGGACGACTGCCATGTTCGCGTCAACGACCGCCCCACCGCGTTTGCCGAAGAACCGCGCGAGGCGCTCCCGGACCGCGGCCATGAGCTGCTCCTGGTCGAGCCCCGCACGCGCCGCGAACGGCGCCATGCGGAGGAACACGCCGACGAGCGCGACACCCTGCATGCGCACGAGGAGGTCGGGCTGCGGCGCATGCGCGCGGGCCAGCGCCGCGGTGTCGAGCGCGACCAGGCGGATGCGACGCTCGAGGATCTCGGTGCGCGTGCGTACGGGCAGCGACGGCCAGATGCGCTCGGGATCGGTGAGCGGCGACTGCACGAACACCGCGCCACCGTCCACGAGACCGCGGAGCGGCGCGCCCTGCGAGAACGCCGCGACGTCGTGCAGCGGCACGAAGTCGACGAGGTCAAGCTCGGCATGCGTGCGGATGGGTCCTTCGGCGATCGTGAGGAAGTACGCGGTGGGCAGCCCCTTCTTCTCCGACCCGTAACGCGGATAGGCCTGAACGCGAAGGCCGAACAGATCCCCGACGAGCGCGGCGAGCAGCTTGTTCGTCGTCACCGAGCCGAACCCACCGATCGAGTGGCCGCGCATGCTGTACGCGCCCTTCGGCCGCACATCGAGGTCCATGCGCTCGAGCGCGAGCGGGTGACGGATGCCGAGGACGGCGAAACGCCGCTCGTTGCTCAGCGGCTCCTGAAGCCAGCGGAACACGGCGGCGATGTCGCCGGCGGCGACGTCGCGCGAGCCGAGGCCGGCGGAGACCGACGCGACGAGAGGGATGTGCGCCCCGCTGGCTGCGACGTCCGCGAGGGCGGCCTTCACTTCGCGCGTGAGCGGGTTGTCCGCCGCGGCAGGCTCGTCGGTGCGTTCGATGACGGCGACGGCGCGCGCGTTCCTCAACACGGCCGCGAGCCGCGCCGCGGGGAACGGACGGAAGCTCGTGACCCCGACGCAGCCGACGCGTCGTCCAGCACGGCGCAGCTCATCGACGACCGCGATCGCCGTGTCAGCGATGGTGCCCATCGCGACGGTGATCGTCTCGGCGTCCTCGCAGCGGTACGCGTCGATGAGGTTGTACGGGCGGCCGGTGAGGTCGGTCCAAGAATGCATCGCGACGCGGAGCTCTTCCGCGAGCCGATGGTAGAAGGCACGTTGGCCGATCCTTCCCTTCATATACGCGTCCTGGTTCTGCACCACGCCGGTCATGAGCGCGTCCTTGGGGTCGAAGTACGACCGTATGCGGTCGCGCGGGTCGCCGACGAAGTCGTGCAGGAGCTCGTCCTCGGGAAGCAGGACGTTCTCGAATGTGTGCGTCGTGAGGAAGCCGTCCTGGACGACGAGGAACGGGATCTCGGTCGCCTCCGCAGTACGGCGCGCGATCGCGGTGAGGTCCGCGGCCTCCTGGGCGTTCCGCGCGAAGAGGATCCCCCACCCGGTGTCGGCCACGCCCATGACGTCGTCGTGGCCGGCGTGGATGTTGAGCGCCTGGCTCGTGAGCGCGCGCGCCCCGACGTGGAAGACGGCGGGGAGGCGCTTACCCGCGATGACGTACAGCACTTCCTTCATGAGGATGAGGCCCTGACCTGCGGTGAAGTTCGTGACGCGCCCGCCCGCGAGAGCGAAGCCCTCGGCGGCGGAGGCCGAGGAATGCTCCGACTCGGGTTCGATGAACCGCAGCGGCGTGCCCCACAGGTTTCTCGCGCCGTCCGCGACAGCCGCCTGATACAGGGCAGCCATCGTGGTGGAGGGCGTGATCGGGTACGCGCAGGACGCTTCCGAGATCCGCGTCTCGACGTGCGCGATGGCCTCGGAGCCATCGGCCACGACGGGGATTCCCGGATAGCGCGGTGCGATCATGAGCCAAGGGTCCCGGAAAGGCGGCGCGGCGCCCATTGCCGAACGGCCCCCAAGGAGTGGGCCGAGGGTCCTGTACGGCGCTTGCCGGACGGAGAAACCCCGAGCGACCTGCTGTTCGCCGGAGTTGCGTCATGACCCGTCTTCTCCGGTCGAAGGAGCCGATCCCCGATCTCCACAGATCGTGACCGTTCTTGATGCCGCCCCCGGTTTCGCGGTCCTTGATGGGATCTCTGACCCGCGATTCCCTCGGCAGGCCCCTCGGGACGCCACCAGCCTCGCATCGACAGCCGTCGCGTACGAGGGACGATCGTCACCGCGTCAGGCGTCGAACGTCCCTGGTGCTGTACGGCCGTGGCTGTCAGCGGTCAGGGGCGCGAACGGAACTGGCGGAAGCGGCGCCGCGAGCGGTGCATCGCGCCGGTCTTGGGGATGATGCTGATGGAACCGTCGATCTCGAGGATTGCCGCGGCCACATCGATGAGATCCGCGACCCCGTGCTCGCGCGCCGCCATCTCGAGCTCGACGACCTCGACGTGCTCTCGATCGAGCGCCTCGGGAATGATCTTCCCGTCTTGGAGCAGCAGCCTCGGCTCCTGCAGGAAGAGATGCCCGAGGAAGGGCACGCGACGTCCGAGCGTGCCGAGCCCGTAGTTCATCGCGACCAGCGTCGCCGCCGACACGATGCCACTCACCAGCGAAACGTCGCCGCCGTTCATCGCGTTCTGCACCGCGTTGGCGATGATGAGGATCACGACGAAATCCGCCGGACTCATCTGCCCGAGCTCGCGCTTTCCGCCGATGCGCAGGAGGCCGAGGACGGCGATGTATACGACGGCGGTGCGCAGGACGATCTCCCACAGCGGCACGGTCGTGATCAACACGCCGACATCCTGACTTACGGTGGCACTGGAGTCACGAACGATCAGCGCGCGCGCGGTCGTATCGGCACCGCCGCCGAGCTGGTCGGCCTCACCACGTTGCCGGGCTAGTTCGAGGCGACGAGTACCTTTTCGCGCTCGCCTGCGGCCACCGTCGTCGCACGCACGATCAGCACCGAGCACGGCGCGTTGAACAGCACGCCGCGCGCAACGCTGCCCAGGAACATGCGCGCGACACCGGTGCGTCCATGGCTCCCGATGACGATGCAGTCGGCACGAGCGACGGTGGCCGCTGCGATGAGCTCGGCCGCCGCGTCGCCCTCGCGAACCTCAGAGATGGCGGCGATCCCCGCGGCCACCAGCGCCGCGGTGCGTTCGTGTGCGATCTGGGCAGTCGCGGCCCGAAGGCTCGGCAGCGAGTCGTAGTACGCCTGTATCGCCGAATACGTTCCCATCCCGGTGTCGCTTCCGGCGTACACCGACGGGAATGGAGCATCGACCACGCTTACGACCCGGATCTCGAGAGCGCCCAGGGCGGGGAGCGTCGAGAGAAGTCGAGCGCCGGCAGCGGCGGTCTCCGAGCCATCTTCCGCGAGGATCGCGGTGCGGAGCGCGGGACCGCGGGCGACGAGGACGGGGCACGGTGCGCGATCCACGACCTCCGCGGAGACCGAGCCGAGCACGGCAGACTTGATGGCCCGACGGCCGCGGCTCCCGATGACGAGAAGGTCTGCCTTCGCGCGCTCGGCCTGCTCGACGATGACGTCCGCGGTGCGACCGAGAACGAGCGCTGTCTCGACCTCGCGACCCGGCGCCCGGAGCGTCGCAGCGATCTGCTCGAGCTCATCGCGGACCTGCGTCTCCGCCGCTGCGGACATCTCGATCATCCCCGCAGGGGCAAACGCGTTGATCTGGGGAAAGGGCTCGATCACATGGACGAGGCGTACCGTCGAGCCCGACGGCAGCGGAAGCGCTCTGACGAGCTTCACGGCGTCTTCAGCGTGCGGGGAGAAGTCGGTCGCGAGAAGGACACGCATGGTGCACCTCCGGTCCAGGTCTGCGGACAAGGTTCCCGCGGCGGCCGAGGAAGCGAGTGAGGCGAAGGACCTGCCGCGGGACGCCGAAAGTCATGCGGTGCCACGGTGTCGGGCAGGTGCCCGTCCGCCTGGGGGCGCTGCCCGACTGTCGCGACTGGGCGTGGTGCCTAGCGTGGCTCTACGGAACGGAGGATCCAATGAAGACCACCATGTTCAAGACCGACTCGCAGCTTCGCACGGATGTCATCGACGAGATCGAGAGCGACTGGCGTTTCAAGGCCGCCGAGCTCGGGGTCGAGGTCGATCAGGGCATCGTGACTCTCAACGGCACGGTCTCGAGTTACCCCAAGCTGATGGCAGCCGCCGACATCGCTGCGGAGGTCGCCGGAACGAAGGGCGTTGCCAACGAGCTCACAGTGCGCACTCCCGGGATGACCGGCCCGAACGACACCGAGCTCGCGTCGGCCGTGCGCAGCGCACTGAAGTGGGACATCGACGTGCCCGACGAGAAGATCGAGGTCATCGTCCGGAGCGGCGTGGTGACGCTCAAAGGTTCGGTGAGCTACTGGTACGAGAAGAGGTCCGCGGGCGATCGTGTGGTGAGCATCGCCGGCGTGTCCGCGATCAACAACCACATCACCGTGGTACCGCCGCTCATCGCCGACCACGACATCCGCAGCGCGATCGAGAAGAGCCTCGGGCGACGGATCCCGCTGGCTTCTCCCCACATCAAAGTCGATGTGAAGGAAGGCGCTGTGACGCTGCTGGGCAACGTGCAGTTCTACGGGGACCGCCTGCAGGCTGAAAAGACCGCGTGGACGGCCGAGGGCGTTCGCACCGTCGTGAACAAGCTCATCGCCACCTGGTAGCGGAAAGGAGGACCACCATCACGGCCCTTCCGATCCGAGAGACCGCCGGTGCGAAGAGCGTGCCGGCGGTCTCGCATCGACTGGAGCGGAACATGATCACCGAACGGGCGACGAACCTTCGACCAGAGGGCCGAGCGGAGCTCACCTGCCTGTTCTGCGGGCACGCGCTCGGGGAAGTGCCGGTACCGCGGGGACGCCGGCCGACGAACGCCGAGCTGCGCGCCGCGTACGCCGCATCGCCCGACCGGATCGCACCGGCGTGGGATGCGCACGGTATGCCGCGGTGCCCGCGGTGCGCGGCACGCCTCTTCATCGAGCTCGGCCACCTGCGAACGTCCGCGTACTGGGGCATCAGGCGTCAGAGGAAGCACCCCGCAGAAGAGCGCGAAGATGCCTACGCGCGAGAGGACGTCTACGTGGCCGGCGAGAGCCCCGCGGACTGACGCCCAGATCCCGCGGTCTGCGCGCGCCGCATCACGGACGACGACGCGCGCGGTCGCATGGCCCTTACGGCGTCGCGGGTCCCTTGCGCTCGACTTGAATGGTGAAGTCGGCAGCGAGTGCCGCGATGGCACCGATCGCGGCCCACACGGGCAGAAGCGCGACCCCGACGAGACCGAACGTGAGCGGGATCTCGATGAGCGTCGCGCCGCTCGCGTCTTTCACGAAGACGCGACGCACGTTGCCCTCGTGGATCAGCTCCTCGATCTTGGCGATGACCTTGTCCACGTCCTCGCGGTCGAGCTTGAACGTGTCGATGAGGGTGTCCTTGATCTGCGTTGCCATGACGTGATCCTCCCGTCTTTCCTCGCGGCCGGCCACCGCGTACGCCGTTGGCGCGTGCAAGAACGTCTTCATGGCCAGATCGTGTTCGCGTGCCTGCCGCTCGGCAGCGTAGACGTCCGCCCCGGCGTCGGGCAGGGCCGGAGGTCATCGCCCACCGGGACCAGTGGCACTACGGAAGGAGCCGTCCCGGAGATCGCCCGCTTGGGTCAGGCCCTGCGGATGACGAAGCGGAACACGTTGCCGAACTGGCTCGACTCGAGCAGCGCGTTCCCGCTCCTGCGGGACCAGGCGGCGAATGCGCTCACGGACCCGGGGTCGTTCGCGAGCACCTCGATGAGATCACCGGCCGAAAGCTCATGCACAGCCCGAGCCGCGCCTTCGACGGCCAGTGCGGACGGTTGCCCTTGGAGGTCCAGCTTGCGGTGGATCATGATGGCCATGCCGGTAGCGTCGCGCGACCCTGGCCAGCGGACGAGTGCCGTTCCGCCGCTTTTTGTCGTCCGTTCGACCCGTCGCGAGGAGGGTCTGGCTACAGAGCGACGGGGATTCGCGCGAACGCGTGCGGCTCGGTCACGAGGCTCGGCTTCACCTGGGGCTTCGCGACCAGTACGGCGCAGTGCGCCTGGCTCAGGACCTGATCGGCGACGCTTCCCTGCAGCCCGCCGCTTCCCGCGGTCATGCCGTGTGACCCGAGCACCACGAGGTCGACGCCGGCGGCACGGCCGCGCGTCAGGATCTGGTCGACGAGGTGGCCGGCCGCGGCGCGGTGGAGCTCGATCGGGTGCGTGGAGAGCAGCGTCCGCGCCTCGTCGAGCACGGGCCAGAGGCACGCATCGGCGGCGCTCGGCAGCTCCAGGAGCGTGATCGGCACGTCGGCCGGAAGCGGCAGCCGCGCAAGGAGCTTCACGGCAGCCCACGCCTCCTGCGATCCGTCGATGGCCACGAGCACATGGGCGAGCGCGGGGCGCCGCTCTCGTACGACGAGCACGCTCACGGACGCGTGCCGCGCGAGAGCCCGCGCCACGCTGCCGAGGATCGTTCCGCTGAACGTGCCGAGGCCGCGCGATCCGATCACCACGACGTCGGCTGCCTCCTCGATCGCCGCGACCTGCAGAACATCCGCGACCGGACCGCTGCGCACGTCCGCTCGGACCGACACCCCGTGCCTGGCGAGCCGCTCGCGCGCGCGCGCCGCGATCGCGCGCGCCGCATCGACGCCGGGGTCGCGCAGCAGGTCGGGGCCCTCGCGCACGACAGCGGTGCCGACGAACGAGTACGCGGGGACGGTTAGCACGGTGACGTGATCGGACCCAGCCAGCGGCAGCGCGGCGAGGAACTCGAGCGCCGTCTGCGCGCCGACGGAGCCGTCCGTCCCGAAGAGGAACCGCATCGCGACTGAGCATCAGAGCCGATGGGCCCCACGTCTGTCGGGCATCGCCCTCTCGACCGAGAGTGTCGCACCGGACGGCCGGATGCCCCGCCCGGACCTACGTTCACGGCCGTATGGAGAAGCAATTCAGGACATTCGTGGCCATCGTCGACGGAAGTGCTGCTGGAGCGGCGCTACGCGATCGCGTGCGGCATCTCAGCTTTGATGCGCCGAGCGACCCACGACCGTCGCCGGGCGATCGGATCCTCATCGTGTCGGCGCGCGGGCCGTCGTTCGTTCGGACCGCCGAGTTCGTCGCGACCGCACAGGTACGCGCCCAGGAGCACGACGGTCTTGCCCTGCGACACCGCGTGCTCGCGCCGGTGGGCCACGCCGTTCCGCTCGGCGCGCTGCCCTCGCTCCGCTTCAGCGCGGGCTGGACGCACGAACGGCTCGGAGGACTGCGAGGCAGCGCCATCGGTTGCTCCAGCCGCGACTTCGAGCGCGCGGAAGCGGCGCTTCTCGCAGTCGCACTGGAGTTCGGTCCGCGCGCGAAGCGGCCAGAGCACCGCCGGCCGCGGACCCCGGGCCGTCGAGCACTGCTGGCCGGCCGCGCGGCGGTCGGCCGGCGTCCCTAGTGGGGCGCGCCGGCTATGGGACCAACGGCGCAGCAAGACGGGCCGAGCGGCCGCTTCTCCCGACCGGGGACGGAGGTACGGTCCTGACCGTGACTCAGCAGGTGGCTGAACTCGAGGCCTATCGCGTCGGCGCTCGCGCGCTCGCCGCACGCATCATCACCGCACAGGAGGCCGAGCGCGTCCGAGTTTCGCGCGAGCTCCACGACGACACCGGCCAAGCGTTGACCCTGCTCCTCGTGCGGTTGCAGCTGGTCGAGAGCATGTCGTCCGAGCCCGAAGTCCGGCGTGAGCTCGCGGACCTACGCGAGCTCGTCGGCCAGACGCTCGATGGCGTTCGCCGCCTTGCGGTGCACCTCGGTCCGAGCGTGCTCGAGGATCTCGGACTTGCCGCGGCGCTCGAGTGGCTGGCCGATCGTGTCCACGCCGAGGCCGGCCTCGTCGTGGATCTCCGGGTCGATCGTGAGTGCGAGGCCAGCTCGCCCGATGTCGCCGTCGCGATCTTCCGCATCGCGCAGGAGGCGCTCACGAACGTTGTTCGCCACGCGCGCGCGGCGTGCGTCGAGATGAGTCTTCAGGCGAACGGCGCAGCGCTCGAACTGTCGATCACCGACGACGGCGTGGGTTTCGCCGTCGAGGTGGCGCAGGCGCAGCCGAGCGCCAGCATCGGACTTTTCGGCATGGCCGAGCGAGCCGCGCTCGTCGGCGGAAGCCTCCAGATCGAATCGCGGCCGGGCGGCGGGACCCGCGTCCGCGCGTCGGTCCCGCTACGGGAGGAGGCACTCACATGATCCGCGTCGTGCTCGCCGACGACCACCAGATCCTTCTTGCGGGTCTCAAACGGCTCATCGATTCGAAGGGCGACATGGAGGTGGTCGCGATGGCCACCGACGCGACGACCGCGATCGAGGCCGCGCGCACCCACCGCCCCGACGTGCTCGTCCTCGACATCTCGATGCCCGGTGGTGGGCTCGAGGTCGCGCGGCGCGTTCGCGAGATGGAGCTGCCGACGAAGATCGTGATCCTGACCATGTACGCCGAGGATCGCTACGTCATGGAGGCTGTCCGACTCGGCGCGGCCGGGTACGTGCTGAAGCGCGCCGCCGACAAGGAGCTCATTGACGCGATACGCGCCGTTGCGGCCGGAGATGCCTATCTCACCCCCGCCGCTGTTCGGCTCCTTCTCGCGACGCAACAGAACGAGAACGGCCGCGCCGAGCCCCCCCTGTCGCCGCGGGAGCGCGAAGTGTTGCGCTTCACAGCCCGCGGGTTCTCGAACCTCGAGATCGCCGAGCGGCTGTTCGTCAGCCCGAAGACCGTGGACACCTACCGCTCACGGATCATGGCGAAGCTCGATCTGCACCGGCGCTCAGAGCTCGTCGAGTACGCCCTGGGCCATGGACTTCTCGAGTGAGGTCGCTCGCATGACGAAGCAGGTGCACCTCATCTCGGACGGTCGCGTCTTCTGTCGACCTCTCGGGCGCGTTGTTGACTTCGAACGCTGCCTCGTATGCCCGCTGCTGGCGGACATCGACCTCGACTCGCGCCACCCAAAGGTCACGTGCCAGCTCCCCGCGGAAGTCGAAGACCGGCCTCTCGCGCCGACCTAGTGCGCGCGCTGGCCGCGATCATCGATCGGCCACAGGCGCGCCGCGTCCGGCTGGAGACTAGGGGGTCACCTATGCGTGTGATCGGCGACGTCGTCGACTTCGCCACGGCTCGCGTGGAAGAACAGGCGCGCCGTCGCCTGCCCGACGAGGATCGCGACGGCGACCGCCATCAGGATACCGACGGTCACCAGGACAAGGGCGAGCGAGTCGATGTCCACGATTGACAGATGGTGGGTCGCCGCATGGGGCCTGGAGTAGGGTCGAAGGTCCCAACTAGGCTGGGCTGGCGGCGGTTCCTTGCCGGTGTGGCTATCCTCGCGTCAGGATGCGCGCCCGCGGCAGCTCGGCCGCCGCCCGCGAGCCCGCCCGCGGCGCTGCCCGCCGTGGACGTGGACCCGGAGAACGGCATCTGGCCTCCGGAGGTCCCAGCGGTGCAGGACCGTACGGCACCCCGATCAGGTCCTGCCGGCCCTGTCTCGCGCCCTGCGCCAATACGTAAAGTCGCCCTCACCAAGGAGGTCATAAGGATCAGATGGCAAGCACTCGTATCGCAAAGAGCACGGTCGTCGCTGACCCACCGCTCGCACGGTTCCTGTTCTCGGACACGCGCATGGCCCCGGTCTGGCTCCTCGTCCGCATCTACGTGGGCTGGGCGTGGCTCGAGGCCGGATGGCACAAGGTCCAGGACGTTGGCGCGACGTCGAACTACATCATCGACGGCGCGGGCATCCTCGCGTTCTGGAACCGGATCGCGGCGGTCCCCGCTCCACCCGCGAGGCCGGTCATCACATACGACTGGTACCGCGGCTTCATCCAGTTCCTGATCGACAACCACGCGCAGAGTGTCATGGGAAAGCTGATCGCGTTCGGTGAGACGGCGGTCGGCCTGGGACTTATCTTCGGTGCGTTCGTCGGCGTCGCGGCGGTCGCCGGAGCGTTCATGAACCTCAACTTCATGCTCGCCGGCAGCGCGAGCACCAACCCAGTCTTGCTCTTGCTCGGCATCCTGTTGGTCCTCGCATGGAAGACCGCAGGCTATATCGGACTCGACCGGTACCTGTTGCCGCTGCTCGGTACGCCTTGGAGGGCCCCGCAGGTCGACGCGAAAGTCGCCACCCGCGCCCCGGGCACCGCGTGACCACGCTGACCTCACGGCGCGCCTGGAAGAGCGGAGTGATCCGCTCTTCCCGCGCGTAAGGGCGGCTCGACCCCCGCCGCCAGGGAGTGCGCGCCCGCAGCCGATAATCGGCTGCGTGAGCGAACCGGCACCCCGCGGCACGCGTTCCACCTACCCTCGGCGGCTGCGCATCGCGGCGGTCGTGCTCCCCTCACTGCTCATCGCAGCGCTCATGGGGCTCGATTTCTTCCTCGTCGAGCGAGTCCTTCCGTCCGGCATCGCGCACGTCGTGACAGTGATCGTCGGCGTCGCCGGCGTCTTCGCGTTCTCGTCCGTGATCTTCGCGCAGCTCACGAGCCTGCAGGGCCGCGACCGTGCGAATACCGACCGCTTGCGCCAGCTCGCCGATGCTCTCGAGCAGAAGCGCAAACAGCTGCAGGCGGTCAACACCGCGGGACTCGCGCTCGCGTCGGAGCTCGACCGCGACGAAGTCCTGCAACGCGTGGCCGATCAAGCGCGCTCCGTAGCGAACGCGAAGTACGCCGCTCTGGCCGTCTTCGACGAAGAGGGCATGGTCGCGACCTTCACGACGTCCGGGATCACGCCCGAGGAGCGAGCGCGCATCGGGCCCCCGCCACGCGGCCTGGGTCTTCTGGGTCACCTCCAGAAGGAACGGAGGCCGCTCCGCCTGCGGGACCTTCATCAGCATCCGTCGTCAGTGGGCTTTCCGAAGGACCACCCGCCGATGCGCAGCTTCATCGGGATGCCGATCCTCCTTCGCGGGGAGCCCCTTGGGAATCTCTATCTGACCGAGAAGCAGGGAGCCGAGGAGTTCACCTCGGACGATGCCGAGGCGCTCGAAACGCTGGCGGCCCAGGCGGCGATCGCCATCGAAAATGCCCGGCTCTACGAGCAGGTCGAGCGCGTCTCGGTGCTGGAGGAGCGCCAGCGCATCCGCATGGACCTGCACGACGGTGTGATGCAGTCCCTGTACGGTGTCGGTCTGCTGCTCGAAGACATCGCTGAGCGGGTCGACAGCGAGCCCGCGCGCGCCAAGGACCAGCTGTGGCGCTCGATCGACCGGCTCAACGCCGCGATCGCTGACCTTCGCGGCTACGTGCTCGGGCTGCGGCAGGTGCAGGCAAGCGATCAACCGCTCACGGAATCGCTACCGCTGCTCGCGGACCAGGCGCGATCGAACGCGCTCATCGACGTCGACGTGCAGATCTCGCCCGACGCCGCGCGGCGCCTCGACCAGCCGCGCCGCGAAGCCGCGTACTACATCGCTGCGGACGCCCTTGGGAACATCGCCCGCCACGCTCGCGCGCGTCACGCCTCGGTGCACCTGTTCGACGCGAGCGGCGGCGTCGTGCTGCAGATCGCGGACGACGGGGTCGGCTTCGACTTCGAGGCGAGCACGAGCGGGCACGGGCTGCACAACATGCGCGAACGCGCCTTCGCGGTGGGCGGCACGCTGCGCGTCGAGAGCCAGCCTGGCCGCGGCGCCCGAGTACGCTTGGAGCTGCCCGCGCTGGAGGGGAAGACGGAATGAGCAACGCGCAGGTCAGGGTCATGCTCGTCGACGATCACGAGGTCGTGCGCGAGGGCCTGCGCACGCTGATCGGACGCCATAAAGAGCTGCTCGTCGTCGGCGAGGCCGGAACGACCGCGGAAGCGATCGAGACGGCGACGAAGGCGAAGCCGGACGTCATCATCATGGACGTTCGGCTCCCGGACGGCAGCGGCGTCGAAGCGTGCCGCACGATCCGGGAAGCGCGACCGGAGACGAAGGTCATCATGCTCACGTCGTATGCCGATGACGAGGCGCTCTTCGCCTCGATCGTCGCCGGAGCCGCTGGATACCTTCTCAAGCAGACGCGCGGCCAGGCCGTCATCGACGCCATCAACGCGGTCGCGCAAGGACGCTCGCTCCTCGATCCGGACGTCACCGGAAAGGTGCTCGAGCGCGTGCGCAAAGGCCGCGGCGACGAGGATCCGGCGTTCGCATCGCTGACGGACCAAGAGCGCAAGGTCCTCGAACAGCTTGCCGAGGGCAGGACCAACCGCGAGATCGGCGAGTTGCTGTTCCTGTCCGAGAAGACGGTGAAGAACTACGTCAGTCGCATCCTCGACAAGCTCGGTCTATCGCGGCGGGCCGAGGCCGCCGCGTACATGGCCAAGCGGCGCCCGCGCTACTGACACGTGCCAAAGGTCCCGTGAAATTGGGCCACTCGCCCATGGAGTCAGCGATCGGCCTTCCGTAGGGTCTTTGCATGACAGAGCCACAGGACAAGAACGGCACGATCGCACGCAGAACACTGATCGGTGCGATCGGCTTCGCTAGCCTCGGAGGTATCGCGGCGTCGGCGCTGGGCCTCTCCGGCCGTGGCGCGTCGCCAGCGCGCGTGGCAGCGGTCACCTCGACACCGGGTCCGACGGGCCTGCGCACGACGGCGCCGAAGACACCCGTGCCGACGATGGATCACGACGCGCACGCGGAGATGTTGGTGAAGTCGTTCCCCGCGAAGACCCAGGGTGCCGGTCTCCAGGAGCTCGCATCGCGCGTCGTCGACGGCGCGCGTGAGTTCGAGCTCACCTGCGACAAGGTCCGCTGGGAGGTGACGCCCGGCGTCATCGTCGATGCGCTCTCGTACAACGGCCAGGTCCCGGGTCCGATCATCCGTGTGACCGAAGGCGAGCGCGTCCGCGTCAAAGTCACGAACAAGATCGACCAGACCACCGGCGTCCACTGGCACGGCCAGCGCGTCGTGAACAAGATGGACGGCGTGCCGTTCATCACGCAGCCGACCATCAAGCCCGGCGAGACGTTCGTCTACGACTTCATCGCGAAACCGTACGGCAGCCACATGTATCACTCGCACCACAACGCGACGGACCAGGTCGGCCGCGGAATGCTCGGTCCGCTCCTGGTCATGCCGAAGGACCGGACGGCGGATCCGCAGTACGACAAGGACGAGCTCTTCATCTTCAACGACCAGCTCGGCGGTCTCACCATCAACGGCAAGGGCTTCCCCGCGACGTTCCCGTACACGGCGAAGCTCGGCCAGCGCATACGGTTCCGTTTCATGAACGAGGGCGGGATGATCCATCCCGCGCACCTGCACGGCCTGACGCTCGAGGTGTTCGCGCGCGACGGTTACCCGCTCCCCCAGCCGTTCCGATGCGACACGCTGAACGTGGCGCCCGGTGAGCGCTGGGATGCGATCGTCGTCGCGGACGAGCCCGGCGTCTGGGCCTTCCACTGCCACATCCTGAGTCACGCCGAGGGCGCGACCGGCATGTTCGGGATGGTGACCGCGCTCATCGTCGCGTGACCGGCACGGCGCGCTCGGAAGACGTCGCGCGCTGGCGTGCGAATCTTCAAGGCGAGGTCGATGGGACCGCGATCTACCGCGCGATGTCCGCCGCGGAGCGCGACCCCTCACTTGCGGAGGTGTACCGCAGGCTCGCCGAGACCGAGGCTCGCCACACCACCCTCTGGGAAACGAAGCTTCGCGACGCCGGGGCTTGGACGAACGCGCTCCGACCTTCCTGGCGGGCTCGAGCGCTCTCGCTCATCGCCGGGCGCTTCGGACCGGGCACGGTCGCGGCGACGGTCGCGGGTCACGAGGCCAAGGACCAGGCCGGATACGATGACCAACCCGAGGCCGCCGGAACGTCGCTGCCGCGCGATGAGCGATCGCACGCTCGTGTCTTGCGCGAGATCGCCGGGGGCGGCCTGACGGGACCCGCCATCGCGCGGCTCGCGGGACGCCACCGCGCGACCGGGGGGAACGCGCTTCGTGCGGCCGTGCTCGGCATCGACGACGGGCTCGTGTCGAACTTCAGCCTCGTCATGGGTGTCGCCGGCGCGGGCGGCGACGCACGCGCGATCGCCGTGGCCGGGCTGGCCGGCCTCCTCGCTGGATCGCTCTCGATGGCCCTCGGCGAGTGGCTGTCCGTGCAGAGCGCGCGCGAGCTCTACACGCGCCAGATCGCCGTCGAGCGCGAGGAGCTCCAGGCCGCGCCCGAGGAGGAAGAGGAGGAGCTCGCCCTCATCTACCAGTCGAAGGGCGCGGGCGAAGCGCAAGCGCGCGCGCTCGCGCGGCAGATCATCAGCGGCGATCGCGCGCTCGAGACACTTGCCCGCGAGGAGCTCGGCATCGACCCGGATGAGCTCGGTGGCTCCGCGTACGTTGCCGCTGCCACCTCATTCGCGATGTTCGCAGGCGGCGCGGTGCTGCCGCTCGTTCCATTCGCCGTCTTCTCGGGGACCACTGCGGTACTGGCCTCGGCGCTCCTGAGCGGGCTGGCGCTGTTCGTCGTTGGCGCGCTCATCACGCTGATCACCGGCCAGCCCGCCCTACGCGCCGGACTGCGCCAGCTGGCGATCGGCGCGGCCGCCGCGGGCGTCACGTTCACGGTCGGGAAGCTGCTCGGCGTCGCGCTGGCCTGAGGTGTGCGGAACTTGGGCCGATTCGACCTGCCGCCGGTGACCTTCGGCCCTTCGCCCAAAGCGGAGGCTGGGCAAGGATGGGTCGATCGATAGGAGGGCTGCCACCATGGCGATCGATACTCGGACCGCACCCGTTACGCTCCCCCGCTCCACCGAGCACGCCGACTCGCTCACCGTCCGCGACGACCGGACCGGAAAGACGTACGTCATTCCGATCGAGATGGGCGCCATCAAGGCGACCGAGCTGAACAAGATCAAGCTCACGGCCAATGACCCGGGCCTGCTCACGTACGACCCCGGCTTCATGGCGACCGCAGCCGTGAAGAGCGCGATCACCTACATCGACGGTGACGCGGGGATCTTGCGCTACCGCGGCTACCCGATCGATGAGGTCGCGGAGGAGCTCGGCTTCCTCGAGGTGGCATCGCTCCTTCTCGAAGGAGAGCTACCGACCGAGGGGGAGCTCGCGACGTGGAAGGACGAGATCGTCCACCACACCTTCATCCACGAGAACATCAAGAAATTCATCGACGGCTTCCGTCACGACGCGCACCCGATGGGCATCCTGATGAGCACCGTCGCCGCGCTGTCCACCTTCTACCCCGAGGCGAAGAACTTCACGGACAAGGCGACCCGCCACAAGCAGATCGTCCGCCTCATCGCGAAGATGCCGACCATCGCGGCGTTCGCCTACCGCCACGCGGCGGGCCTTCCCTATTCGTACCCTGACAACGACCTGAGCTACGCCGGCAACTTCCTGAACATGATGTGGAAGACGACGGAGCTGAAGTACAAGCCAGATCCGATCCTCGAGCGTGCGCTCGAGGTCCTGTTCATCCTCCACGCGGACCACGAGCAGAACTGCTCGACGAGCACCGTGCGCGTCGTCGCCAGCTCGCACTCCGACCCGTACTCCGCGCTCGCTGCGGGCGTCGGCGCCCTTTACGGACCGCTGCACGGCGGTGCGAACGAACAGGTGCTGCGCATGCTCGAGGGCATCGGCTCGCTGGACCGCGTGCCCGAGCACATCGAGCGCGTGAAGAAGGGCGAGCTCCGCCTGATGGGCTTCGGCCACCGCGTCTATAAGAGCTACGACCCGCGCGCGAAGATGATCAAGACGGTCGCCGACCAGGTGTTCAGCGTCACCGGCCGTAACCCGCTGCTGGACATCGCGCTCGAGCTCGAGAAGATCGCGCTCGAGGACGAGTACTTCGTCAGCCACAAGCTGTACCCCAACGTCGACTTCTACTCGGGCCTCATCTACCAGGCCATGCGCTTCCCGGTCGAGATGTTCCCGGTGCTCTTCGCGATCGGTCGCACGCCGGGCTGGCTCGCACAGTGGGAAGAGGGCCTGCTTGACCCCGACCAGAAGATCGCGCGCCCACGGCAGCTGTACATCGGCCCGGGCGAGCGGCATCTCAAAAAGGCGTAGGGAAAAGGAAGCCGCAGGTCCGATGATCGAGCGCGGTCGGCTGAGGGACCGGCTCTAGCGCCGGACGGCGATCGTCTCGGCGTCCGTCGCCGTCGTCGCGGCGGCGCCGCGCGCTAGCGGTGCGTCCAGCGGGGTGGACGCTTGTCGAGGAAGGCGCGCAGCCCCTCGTCGGCATCGGCCAGGCCGCTCAGCCCTCGACGTTGCTCGGCGTCGGCGGCTGCGATCGCGGCGAGGAGGTGTGGGCCGTCCGACCGCGTGAGGGTCCGCTTCGCGTGGCGCAGGCTCGCCGCGCTGCGGCCGCGGAAGAGCTCGATCGTCGCGCGAGCCTCGGCCTCCAATTGCGCCGGCGGTATGGCACGCCAGATCAGGCCCCACTCGGCGGCCTGCGCGCCGGTGAGGAGCTCGCCAGTGAGGACGAGTGCATGGGCACGCTGGCGACCGACGAGCAACGGGAAGAGCGTGGCCGCCACGGGTGGCGCGACGCCGAGCGCGATCTCGGGTGTCCCGAGCTTCGCGTCGTCGGCCGCGATCG
>JANNHF010000075.1:0-24775 GCA_031404235.1 Chloroflexota bacterium | reverse complement strand
CGCCGAGCTTCGCCCACGCTTCCTTCAGGATGACGGCCGTGTTGGCGAAGTTGGTGTTGCCCGCGCGCACCTGCATATCCATCTTGAACCCGCCCGCGCCGGCCGATTCCGCCATCAGCTTCTTGGCCTTCTCGAGGTCGTATGGATATCCGGTCAGGTTCTTGTCCCAGTAGGTGCCCATCGGGATCGGCGCGTTCATGAACTTCGCCTGCCCGAAGTAGACGTTCTTGATGATCGCGTCCTTGTCCGTCGCGTAGTTCAATGCCTGCCGCACTTTAACGTCGTTCAGCGGCGGCTTCGAGGTGTTCAGGATGACGAACGCGGTCTGCTGGATCGTGAAGCTCTGTGCTTTCACGCCGGGCTGACCGCTCAGCGCAGCGATCTGGCTGAAGGGTACGAAGTCCACCAGGTCCGTCTCGCCTCCCTGCAGCTTCAACATCCGGGTGTTGTCGTCGGGGATGTACTCGATGCGCACCTCGTCGACCGCAGGCTTGCCTTTCCAGTAGTTGGGGTTGCGCTTCAGGACGATCGGGTCACCCTTCTTCCAGCCTTCGACGTAGTAGGCGCCCGAGCCCTTCGTTTTCCACGCGAGTGCGTTGTCGTAGCCCTTTGCATCGGTGGCCTTGGCCATATCCGCGGGAAGGACGCCGCCCGAGAACATCGCCAGCACGGACAGGAGCGGCGCGTACGGCTGCGACAGCGTGACCTTGACGGTCTTGTCGTCGGACGCCGCGACCTCCTTGATCGCTTTGTAGTTGTCTTTCCAGCTGCTCTTCTCCCCGCCCCGGGCCATGTCGAGCGAGGCCTTCACGTCGCTTGCCTTCAGCGCCGAGCCGTCAGAGAACTTGAGGCCGTCGCGCAGCGTGAAGGTCCAGGTCAGCCCATCCGCGGATGATTCCCACTTTGTCGCGAGAGCCGGCTCGAGGCTGATGCCGTCCTTGGACGTGCGGAGCAACGTGTCGTAGACGTTGGCAGAAAGGAACAGCGCGGGATTGTCATCGATCTGCCAGGGGACGAACGGGCTGAATGGTTCCGCGTTGCGCGCCATCCTCAGCACCTGCGGCCCAGCGCTTGAACCGGGCTGGTTCGTCGCCGAGCCTGTGCCGGTCTGCGTGCACGCGCTGAGAAGCAGCGCTGCGATGACCGCCGATATGACAGGCCATTGAGTCTTCCGTGTGAACATGAATGCTCTCCCTCCAAAAACCGCGATGCGGACGATCGGGTCACCTACCGCGACCAGTCCGCATTATCCTCCGGTTCTGGCCTCGCGGAGCACCTTCGGCAGGGCGGTGCGGCCCCAGCCCGGAACGCTCGTGCGCGCCCCTTGCGGGAGGCCGCGGCGGCGCGGCCGCGCACCCAGTCGGCGCCAGCAATCGCCCGCTTGCCAGCGGACTACCCCAGTGTCAGGACGACGTTTCACGTCTTCTGCCCCGTTTCGACGTACTTCGTGTGCGGCCTGCTCGTGCTTCTGGACCATGGTTCCCGGAGGTACCATATGGTACCTGTAGGTACCAAGGAGAGGAGGACCGCGACGATGCGCATCACCGAGGCACTTGACGATGTTCTGGCAAGCCGCGGACACCTCCGTATTCTCCGCGCGCTCGATGCCCTCCCCGAGGGTCTTGGCGTGAGCGCGCGTGATCTGGCGCGCCGCGCGCAGGTCGCGCACAACAGGGCGTCCGAGGTGCTGAACGCGCTCACCCAGCTCGGTCTTGCTCGTGTGCAGCGCGCTGGGCGCGCCGACCTGTATCAGCTCAACCGCGAGCACGTGCTCTACCCCGCTGTGCACGAGCTCTTCGACCAGGAGACCAAGGTCCAGACCGAGCTCCAGCGCTTCCTGCGGCGGCGGCTGGCCAAGCTCGACCACGTCCGCGAGGCCTTCATCTTCGGCAGCGTGGCGCGCGGGGAGAGTCGGGCGGGGAGCGACATCGATCTCGCGCTGGTGATGCCGCCGTCTGGACCCACTACGGCGGAGCAGCGCGAGCTGGACGAGCTCGCCCGCGAGGTGCGCCTGCGATTTGGGAGTGAGCTCGGCGTGCACGTCAGCCCGCAGCCGCTCGCCTATCGCGTCGATGGTCGCGCCGGTCGTGCGCTCTGGCGCCGCATCGCCGCGGAGGGCATTCGGCTGATACCGGCCAAGAGCGAACGTGCCTAGCACGATCGCCACGCTCGGTGTCGAGCAGGTGCACGCGGCGACGTACTTCCGGAAGGCGACGCAACTGTGCGAGGCGGCCTCGGCCGCACTCGACGCGGAGCACTACGACGCGGCGCTCATCCTCGCGATCCACGCCGGCATCAGCGCTGCAGATTCTGTGTGCATCGGCCTGGCGACGCGCAAGAACAAGGAGTCGCACGAGCGTGCGGCGGATCTGCTCGAGCAGGTGGGCGGCCACGCCACGGAGTTCCGCGATGCCGCCAAGAAACTCCGCGCTCTGCTCGCCGGGAAGAGCGCGATCGAGTACGAGAACAAACGCGCGACGCGGAAGGACGCGGAGACCGGCGTCCGGCGTTGCGATACGCTCGTCGATTGGGCGGAGAAGACGCTACGGAAGGCCAAGCTCGTTCAGTAACAACGACCGGTCTTCAGCTCGATGGCGAGCCTGCGTCGTGGTCAACTGATTCGCGCGATTGACTGATTCGGCGTGTTAGTGGGCCTGCTCGCCGATTCGCTAAGTCGGACTTGTAGGAGATCCTAAGCAAACGCAAGGTCGCGACTGATGAGGTGATCGGCTGATTCTGGATCAGCCAATCGGCGGTTCGAGTCCTCCCTCCCCAAAGACAGACTTCCAACGTCAAGCGCCGCGCTCACGCCTTTCGTACCGTCGGATCTGTTCGGCATCGCCGAGCCGCTCCAAAGCGCGCGCGCCCGCATCGAAGAGAACGCGATCGCCGGTGATCTGCGCAAGCTCGCAGCGCACACGCGCTGCGCCAGGAATCGCGCCGATGCGCTCGAGGATCGCGAGGGCTCGCTCCAGCTCTGAGCGGTCGCGTGCGGCGACCCCGAGCGCGCGCCGCGCCGATGCTTCCAGCGGGCGGTAGCCGAACTTGATCGCGAAGCCGACGACACGGCGCACGAGATCGGCGTCGACCTCGTACGCGAGATCGGCCAGACGCGCGTAGAGGCGTTCGAACAGCTCGATGAAGCGGTGCTCGTCGGTGAAGCGCGTCGCGATGATGTCGTGCATCACCGCGGCGTCGTCACGCACGAACGCGAGGTAGCGCTCGATCCAAACGGCCTGGCGCGCGAACTCGGTCTCGATCAGCTCGATGACGTCGCGATGGCGTTCGGCCCGCGCGTCATCGCCACGAGCGCGGGCGACGCTATAGGCCGCCGCGAAGCCGCGCAGCGCATACCCCGCGGGGTCCCGCCCAGCCTCATCCCAGAGCTGCAAGCCGCGCTCGCCCGCAGCAAGCACGTCGTCCCAATCGCCGCGCAGCGCGAGCGCGTAGGCCCGCCACGACACCAGGTGGAGCGCCCAGGCCGGGACCTGCCCCGGCTGCAAGAGCGCGAGGCCGGCCGCGGAGATCCGCGCCGCGTCCGCGAGATCGCCCAGCCACGCGTGGCCCCACACGATCACGCTGTGGGCATCCATTCGCTCGATCAGATCGACGCGATCGCCGAGCTGCAGGCGAGGATAGTTCGTCGCGAGAGCCTCGCGGGGGTTCCCCTGCAGCGTTTGAGTGGACGCAAGCCCGTCGCGCGCCATGCTCTGCAGCAGCGCGTCGTCGAGACGCTCTGCGATCTCGAGTGCTCGTCGGGCCGCACCTTCCGCCACGGCAAGCTCGCCGGGTCGGCGCGTGGCGGCCCGCGAGGCCAGGCGCCAGAACGGGAGGAACGACTCCGCGAGGAGAAAGCGCGCGACGATCCGCTCGTCAGACACGCGTTCGACGAGAGCACCCGCCTCGGCGCGCAGTGCGTCGAGCTCCTCTTCGGAGGGCCGCATCGCGATGGAGCCCATCGAACGCGTCCAGTTGACGAGGATGCCGGAGAGCGCATTCAACAAACGCTCGGGCGGTGCGCCGATCCGGCGATAGAGATCGAGCGCCGCGCGGTAGGCATCGACCGCATGCTGGCCGGAGAGCGCGACGTCGCCCAGCCGCTCGTAGAGGCCGGCTCGCCGTCCTTCGTCGTCGTCGGTCAGCTCGATGGCGGCGCGGAGATGTCGCGCGGCCTCAGCCGACGCCGCGGCAGCGATCGCGGCCTCCGCCGCGATGACGAGCCAGCGCACGGCGAACGCACGAAGTGGCACCAGCGTCTGATCGCCGGCCGCGCCGGCGAGACCGACGGCCTCGCGGTAGTGGTACGCGATGAGCTCCGCCAGCGCCTCCTCGCGGCCCGTCGCGTGACTCTCGAGCCATCGCCCCGCAGCGGCGTGGAGATGAGCGCGCTCTCCGCGCGTCATCGTCTGGTACGCGACCTCGCGGATCAGGATGTGTCGGAAGGCATACTCATCCCCGCCGACGCGGCGGACCAAGTCCTTCGCGAGCAGATCGTCGCAGCGGCGGGCGATCTCGCCATCGTCCACCGAGTCGACCTCGGCCACGCCGCGTACGCGGAACGCGCGCCCAAAGACCGCGCCGACCTGGAGGACGCGCCGCGAGCCTTCGTCCAGGAGGTCGAGCCGCGCGAGGACGGTCGCCTGCACCGTGTCCGGTAGGTTCGCAAGCGCGTTCTCCACCGCATGCACGTCAGTGAGCGACGACGTCCGCTCGATGAGCGACCGGACCAGCTCTCCCGCGTAAAAGGGATTGCCCTCGGAACGCTCCACGACGCGCCGAACGATCTCTGGATGCGCCGACTCGAGCAGGTGCTCGACGAGCCGAGCCACGGCGCCCCCCGTAAGTGGCTCAAGGGTGAGCGCGAGGTGATTGCGACGCCCGCCGCCCCAGTTCGGCCTCCGGTCGAGAAGCTCGGGGCGCGTGAGGACGATCATGAGGATCGGCGCGTCGGCCCGCGGCTGCATCACGTATTCGACCAGATCGAGCAGGCTATCGGCCGACCAGTGCAGGTCTTCGAAGACCACGACCAGCGGCCCACGCCGCGATGCCAGCTCGATCGCATCACGCCACGCCGCGAACAACGCGGCGCGGTCGGTGACCTCGCCCTCGCCGGCGCCGACGGTCGCGGCGAGGAGGTTCGCGGTGGTCTCGCTGCCAGCGAACGCGTTCTCCGCGAGCCACGCTGCAGTCCGCTCACGCACGGCGGCCGGCGGCGCGTCATCGGGAAGGCCAACAAGCCGGTATAGGACCGCGCGCAGCGGCCAGTACGTGAGGCGCTGCCCGTAGGGCAGGCACTGCGCGATCGCCACCTGGGCCGCGCTGTACGAGCTCGGAAGCCGGTCGAGGAATTCCTCGAGGAGCCGCGTCTTTCCCGTGCCAGCGGGCGCGACGAGGCTCACGAGGAACGGCCGCTGCTCGGAGAACGCGCGTCGCGCGACGAGCTCGAGCTGTTCGAGGTCGGCATCGCGGCCGAGAAGGGGGACGCGTGGCGCGGCGCGATGGTCGAGCCGCCCGGTGAGAGGGTAGGCGGCGACGGGCTGTCGCTTGCCCTTGGCGTCGAGGGAAGTCCGCCCCGCAAAGGCGTACGCGGACCACGCGGCGCGCGCCGTGCGCTCGCCGCACAGGATCCCCCACGGGGCGGCCGCCTGCTGGATCCTCGCGGCGACATTCACGGCGTCGCCCGTCACGAGGAAGTCCGCCGCGTCATGCTCTCGCGCCGCCACGACCTCGCCGGTGTTGATGCCGATCCGTATGGGAACGCGCTCTCCCAGCTTCGCGTCGCTGCGCACTCGGTCGCGCAGCTCGAGCGCCGCCGAGAGCGCGCGCTCGGGATCGTCGCCGTGCGCCTGGGGGAGCCCGAAGACCGCCATGACCGCATCACCGATGAACTTCTCGATGGTGCCGCCGTGCTGCGCCACGACGTCCTTCGCGGTCGCGTAGTAGCGGCTCAGGAGCGCGCGAACGTCCTCGGGGTCCAGGTCTTCGCCGAGGGCGGTCGATCCCATGACATCGGCGAACAACACGGTCACGACGCGGCGTTCTTCGGTCACGGCGGAAGTCTGCGCCATGAGCTCCCACGGGCCGGGCGCAGCTGCTCCGAGACGGCCGCTCCGGCTAACGCGCAGGCTGCCGCGCTCTGAATTCCACGCGCGTGACGGACGAAGCCGCCGCTACCAGGTAGCACAGCGCAGCGATGGATCCGACCGCTGTGAAGCCCACTACAAGGGCGGCCACGACGGTGAGGATCGATCCGATCACCGAGGCGGCGCCGTTCACCGCCCACGCCCAGGAGACGAGGCCGGCATCGTGGGCGCCCGCGGATGCGATCACCGTGGGAAACACCGCGCCAAGCGGGATCCCGATCGCCATCGACACGACGCACGCGGTCACGGCGCGCGCGACGAGGGGCCAGGACAGCGTCGCGACGGTCAGATTCTCGATCAAGAGGACTGCAATGACGAGGATGATCGCGCTCCCCAGGGCAGCACGGCCGACGCCGAGCCTGCTGGACGCGGACGCTGCCGAGCCCACCGCCGCGCCGATGAGGAGCGCCGCGAGCCCAAGGGCGAGAGCGAGGGCGGGCTGACCGAGATAGAGCGTCAACCGTTGCAGCAGCACGATCTCGGCCGCGATGAACCCGAAGCCGACAGCGAGAGACTGGATGGTGGTCCGGCGCCCGACCGCGCTCACGAGCGCCTTGCCGATCACCTTTCGCAGCGGCAAGAGCAGCAGCCCCCAGGACAGGACGACCGCCGGGATGAGCGCGCCGAAGAGGATCACGTATGCGACCGGCACGCTGGCGCCAGGCTCGTTCGCGAAGAAGAAGGGCCGGTCGTCCGTCGCAGGCACGGGCGTTCCGAGGAGATCCTCAGCGAACGGACCGGTGCGCGCGAGCGGATCGTAGGCGACCGTGAACTGGTGATCGGCCGCGAAGCGCCTGATCACACCGGCCGACGCGGCGTCGAATGGGTCGGTCCGGACGATGAGCATTCCGAAGTCGAGGTAACGCAGCACCATCAGGTGGGCGAGCGGATCGGCGATGCCGCGCCTGCGCAGGGCATCAACTCCGAGCGCGGCCGTGTTGAGCATCTCGATCGGGGGTTCGCGGTAGAAGCGGCCGACCGCCAGGATGCCGTGATCGGTCACGTGCCGGAGGTAGTCGTCGAACGCTTCAGCGGTGTAGAGGTAGCTCTCGCTTAGCGCATATGCGCCGCTGGCGAGCGCGGCGTAGCTGTCCACGACCGTCATGAGGAGGAGGTCGTAGCGATCGGGGGAGCGCCTGATGAAGCTGCGGGGCCTCGTCCTCCACCACGTTGACGCCAGGCGCGGAGTAGATGTGACCGCTGTAGTCCGCCAGAGGACCGCGCATCAGCCCGGCGACTCCGCGATTCACCTCGATGGCGTCGACCTGGGAGGCGCCGTGCACGAGCGCGTTCTGGATGTCGATGCCGCCGCCCGGACCGATGATCAGGACGCGAGGGCGCGTCGATAGCTGGTAGGGAGCAGCGATGATGCTGGCGCGCAGCACGCTCATATCGCCGGAGCCGTCGAGTATCTGCGTCGCCGCGCTCTGGTCGAGGAGCATGAAGTGCGCGTCCGGCCGAGGCGCCGTGTATCCCGGGTCGATGAGGTCGCGATACATCGCGCCGATCGGAAGGCCCTCGTAGTGGATGACGTCCACGCGCGCGTGCGGATCCCAGCGCGTCGCGAGGTGCGTGATGTTCTCGCCGTAGACCGCCCTCTTGGCCGGTCCACTCTGTGGCGGAGCGATCACGTCACCTGCGAACGTGAGCGCAACGGTCATCGCCGCCGCGGCCACTACGCCGAGCACGGTCCGCGTTCGCCTTTCGGCCACGGCCAACGCGGCGAGCGCGGAGAGGCACGCGGAAACGCCGTACAGGGCGGGTGCCCCGAGCCACGGCAGGGCGACGAAGGCGAGAAGACTCCCCGCGGCCGCACCGGCCAGGTCCCCGGAGTAGAGAACACCCGCGCGCGCCGGATCCTCGCGAAGGCTGCGAACGACGATCCAGCTCGCGAACACGAACGGAAGAGCACCCGCGACGTACGCAATGAGGATCGACGCGGCCAGTGCCGAGCCCGGATCGACGTGCGTCTCGAGAAGGAGCGCGACGACCGCGCTGGCCGACGCTGCCAGCGCGAGCGTTGCGAGCCCCGGCCGCCTTGGGTGTCGATCGAGGACGCCGCTCAACGTTGCACCGCTGCCGACCCCGAGAAGAGCGACGCTGATGACGAGGTACGTCAGGTGATAGCCGTATGAAGCGCTGAAGATCCGGGTCTGCGCGACCTGGAAAAGGAGGGCGGCGGCCGAGACCAGCGCGATGCAGATGAGCCGCGACGGTCTCACGCTAGTGCTGCGTGACGAGCCCGAGCTTCTCGTAGATCTCGCGCGTGGCCTTGGAGAAGTTGAGCGTGTAGAAGTGCAGCCCCGGCACACCCCGATCGAGAAGGTCGCGGCAGAGCTCGGTGGCGACCTCGATCCCGCGCTTGCGGATCTCGTCACGGTCGTCACCGCCCGCCTCGATCCGCCGAACGATGTCGGGAGGAACCGCATAGCCGGAGAGCTGCGCCATCCGCTGGACCGACACGAGTGACGTGATCGGCATGATGCCCGCGATGATCGGCTTGGTCAGCCCATGCGCGGCGAGCTCATCGCGCAGTCGCTCGTACTCCTCGACCTTGAAGAAGAACTGCGTGATAGCGAAGTCGGCGAGCCTCAGCTTGGATGCGAGATGCTGGCGATCCGACGTCAGGTCGGGCGACCGCGGATGGCCCGCGGGATGAGCCGCGACCCCGATCGACTGGAACCCGAGACGTCGTCCGAGCTCGACCAGCTGCGACGCGTATTCGAGCTCCTTGTAGGACTCCTCCTTGGGAAGAGGATCGCCGCCGAGCGCAAGCAGGTTATCGAGGCCCGCCGCCCGGAACCCGCCGATGATCTCGCCGAGCTCGAAGCGGGGATGGGCCACGCAGGTCAGGTGCGGCATCGGCGTCAGGTCGGTCGTGTTCAGCAGGTCGATGACGACGCGCGTCGTCCGCTCACGCGAGATGCGGCCGCCGCGATAGGTGACCGAGACGAAGGAGGGTCGCAGGGGCTGCAGGTCGGCGATCGTGCGCGTGAGAAGCCGCTGCTCGTCTTCGTCCTTGGGTGGGAAGAATTCGAACGAGGACGTCTGCCCGGCGGCGAGGAGGTCGGTGATCCGGGCCATTGCGCGAGTCTACTTAGAGCGCGGGCACGGTCGCTACGGCGCGACGGTGAATCTGCCGCTGTCGCTGCGACCGAACACCTCGGGGAAGTAGGTCTCCTCCGCGTGTGCCGGCGCCGCGAAGAAGCTGCCGGGCGTCGTTGCGCGGGCGTAATACACGTACTCGTACACGCCCTTCGGCAAACGATCGGCCTGGAGCACCGCACGATCGTCGCGCACATCGACTTGCTGCCAAGGGCTGTAGTACCAGCGGAACCACGGCGCCATGTAGCCGCCGAACTGCTTCTGTGACGCCTGCGCCCGCTCGGCCTCGAGCTTCACTTTCAGGGCGGGATCGACGTTCTTGAGGCGAGCATCGAGCGCCTCGAGTCCGGCAGGCAGCGGATCCTCGATCACGACGTAGTTGCGGTCCGCGGGCGCGATGATCGTCACCTTCACCCGCACCGTCTCTCCCAGCTTCACGGCCGTGACGCGTTTCGTCGGATCGTCGATCGTCGTGTACTCGTGCGAGACCGCAAAGCCGCGGTTGAGCGCCTCGATCTCCTTGGCCGGGGTCACATAGCGCAGATCGAGCGTGTAATACAGCCGGCCCGGCTTCTCGTAGTCGCGGGTGACCGCGAGGATGCTCGCTGTGCCGGGCGTGAAGCGTTCGAGAGAGAGGTCCTTGCCGGCGGAGGTCGGCGTCGCGGACTTCTTCACCAGACCCGCGAGCACTTCGCCGTCGTCCAGAAGCACCTTGTAGCTGTAGTCGCCACCGAGCTCGCCCGTGCCCACGGCGTACGTCGTGAGTGCGAGAACACCGAGCGCGCGGTCGATCGAGGTGCGCCAACCGTCCGCGCTGCGAGCGATCACGAGCCAGCGCACCGTCTGCGGGAGAAGAAGGTGGTCCGGCCGAACGCGCGCGATCGCGAGCGTGCCGAGGCCGGTCGTGCCGGTGGTCGTCACGAACGAGCCGCTGATCGGGGCATCCTCCCAGTGGTTCCCGTTCGCGCTCGCCGTGGTGGCCGCGGCCAGATCGTTGAACAGCGCGCGCACCTGCGCATCGTCAGCCTTTACCCCCGCGTCGGTGAGCGCGAGCACCAGATAGGCACGGCCCCAGCTCGTGAGGTTCGCTCGCTGCTGCTCGAAGAGGGCTCGCGCGGGCGTGAGAGCGGTGCTGCCGCCACCGGCGCCGGAGAGCGCCGCGAGGAGGAAGGCCTTCTGCGAGTTGTCGGCCGGGTGCGCGATATCGCCGGGGCGGTTGATGTGGCTCACGACGTACGAGCTCGCGCGGCTGACGACGCCGGGGTCGACGCTCTGGCCGTCGCGGCGCGCCTCGCCAAGCGCCAGCAGCGCCCAACCGCTCACGTTCGGGTCGGTCTGGCATTCGGGCCGGTCGCACCACGCCCAGCCGCCATCGGGTCGCTGCCGTCCGACGAGCGCGGCGAGGTCGCTCGCGATCGCGCCGTCACGTGCATTGGTTGCGCCGGCGCTCTTTTCGGCGCGGCGCACGCCGAGCGATGCGATCAAGCGGCTCGCGACACGCTCCGCGCCTTCACCATTCCTCGGTGCGAGCGCGACGAGCTCGTCGGCCATCGAACCGACGAGAGCGGAACGGACCTGTACGTTGAGCGAGCCGTGCGTCGTGTTGGCAAAGGGTGGCAGGTAGATCGCTTCCGAAACGCCCTCGTTCGTGACCACGCCACTCGTCGCCATCGTCTCGGGCGTCATGTCCAGATAGACGGGAAGCTGCTGGATGAGCGTGTCGGACAGGCCACCAGTGCCGTTCGCGGTGAACGTGAGTGTCGCCGCTCCCTCGTCCTCCACCTTCGACGGCCACGACACGATCTCCGAGGCGCCGGGCGCGACCGTCACGGTCCGGGAGAGCGGACCGCTCACGGTCACGCCATCGGCCCTCAGGACGACGTTCACGTTCGTCGACGCGCCGGTCGAGTTGCGCACGAGGACACGCAGGTCCGCGTTGTCGCCGACGCGCAGGAAGCGTGGCAGCGCGGGACGGAGCATCAGCGGCTGCGCCGACACAAGCTCGTTCGTGCCCTCGCCGACCATCGAGTCACCCGACATCGCTCGGACCTGCATTCGCCAGGTGGTGAGGTTGTCCGGCATCTTCACATCGACCGAGGCGGTCCCGTCGTCCCCGGTCGTGACCTGCGCGCTCCAGTACGCGGTGTTGCGGAATTCCTGACGAGCGCGGTCGAACGCGAGCCCGCTGCCACCCTTGCCGGCTCGTGCGGCCTCGACGACCGCGTCGTTCCAGCGGTCGACCGAGACCGTCATCGACGAAGCCGTGTTCACGCCGAGACCGCGCTCGAACCAGAACGCCTTCAGCCCATCCGGGCCGCGCTCGTCCTGTAGGGCCAGCACCGCCTTGTCGACGACGCTGACCGAGACCTCGGCCTTCACGCCCTTGCCGGCGTGATCGGTGACGCGGATGCCGTAGCGGACCGTGTCGCCTGGCTTCGTGGACGGCCTGTCCGGCGCGATCTGCACACTCAGCGCACGCGTCTGCGTCGAGACGGGCAGCTGGACATAACCGACCTTGAAGCGCGGCGACGGATCCTGCGCCGTCGGGCCGCGGTAGAGCACGACCGATACGAAGACGTCGGGGACCGCGCGGTCCGTGATCGGGATCGATAGACGCTCGCTGTTCGTCGCGAAGGTACGTACCTCCCGCGTCATCAGCTTGCCGCGCTCGACCGTCACGAGCGCGGTCGCGCCGGCGAATGGCGCGGGCACCAGGATCTCCGCCGTGTCGCCGACCTGGTACTTCTCCTTGTCGGCGATCAGCTTCAGCGTGTCGTCGTTCGTGACCTGCCAGGTCGCGAATCCCGGCCCGCTGACCCAGAGGTACGTGGACGAGCGCTCCACGCGCCCTTTGCCATCCGCCACCTCGGCGACGATGCGCAGCGTGCCAGGCTGCGTCGGCTTGAAGGAAACGCTCGCCTTGCCGTTCGCGTCGGTCGTCGCGCGCAGCGTGGCGACCAGCGTGTCCTTCGGCTCGCTCCGGTACCGGCGGCCTCCGCCCGGGATCTCTTCCTTCACCGTGAGCCATTCGCGGTCGTTCACGCTCACGACGACGGGCCGACCACCGACGATCGCTCCTTCGGTATCGACGGTCACCAGCTCGACGGTCGTGTTCAGGCCTTCGCGCGCAACGTACTGCGCCGGATGCACGCCCACGTAATACGACGCGGGATGCACCGTGACGGTGGCGCTGCTGGCCGCGCCCTGTCCGTTCTCGTCGCTCACCGCCGCCGCCACCGTCAGGAGCTGCGGGCCCTCGGACGCCTGTAGCGTGGCGGGGACGATGAAGGTCGCGACGCCGCCGGGGCCGGTCTTGGTCGCGCCCTTCGCGCGCAGCGCATCCCTGGTAACCGCCTGTCGTGCGAAGTCGAAGTCGACGAACGAGTAGCGCTCGAAACCTTTCACGCGCATGGCGTACGACGGATCGGCCATCGCGGTCCACGCCAGCGGCGCGCCCTCGAGCCCGCCGCCGAAGAAGAACGTTGCCGCGGTCGTGACCTCGATCGAGTCGCCATTCACGTAGCTCGGCTGCGGCGTCGTCACCCCGACCTGGAACTCGGGCGTACGGAACTCCGCCAGCAAGAAGCTGTTGCCTCCGACGCTGTACGCGTTGTTGTTGCCGCCCTTCACCATGATGTTGAGCGAGTAGTCGCCGAGCGGCGCGTCGCCCGGGACGTCGAAGTGGCCCGCGAAGCTGCCGAACCCGTTCAGCGTCACGTCCTCTTGCAAGAGCTGCTGCCCACGCGGGTTGCTGATGACGATCTGGAACGGCGCGTTCCGCGGCGGCAGCGAGTACTGCGCATCGTCGTCGGCGCGGATGATCCCCTTGAACTCGACGCGCTCGTTCGGACGGTAGATCGGGCGGTCGGTGTACAGGTGCCCGACCCACTCGCGCTGATAGAACTCGTTCGGAAGGCCGAACTGGTAGGGCGCTATGCCGTTCTGCCAGCGCGTGCTGGTGAATGCGCTGCGGACGCCGTCGTCGATCCAGGCGATGTAGGAGCGGTCGGAACAGCACGAGCTTAGGGTCTGCGCCGGCACCTGGAAGGACGCGAGACCGCTTTGGTCGGTGAGCGCATCGCCCGGCGTGACGCCCGGCCCGCTTACGCGGACCCTGACGCCGCTCACCGGCCTGCCGCTGTCGTGGTCGATGGCCCACGCGAGGAGCTCATCAAAAGCGAGCTTTGTGACGATGACGGTGTCGACGACCGCGAACACGAACTGCGAGCGCAGCTCGCCGTTCGTGTGCACGTAGTAATAGCCCTCCGGGAGCGGATTCCCGCCGCTCAGCGACGTCGAGCCGAGGAGCGTCTCGTCCCGCGTGCCGTTCAGGTTCTCGGACCAGGTCCGCATCACCGGCAGCGTCGGTGCGAACTTCGTCGGCCCGCGCATCTGCTGCGGATCGTGGAGGAGTCGGCGACCTTCATCCGGCGTGAGTGGGTACAGCGTGAACCCGACGGACGCCAGATTCGTCGCCTGGAAGTACACGAGCTGGTCCGCCGTCGACGAGTAGGTCGCGGTCGAGGCGTAGCCCGGGACCGCGAGGCTCACCGACGAGGGGAGCGCGCCGGTGATGAACGAGAAGCGGTAGCCGCCCATCGCCTGCCCGTAGCGGTCGGTCGCGCCAGGCGCGAGCGTGACCGTGTAGCGCGTGGATGGCTTGAGCGAGACGTTGGCGGAGAGATATGTCTCGCTGGTGTTGATCCGTCCTTTGAGCTCGTCGGCACCGAACCCGCTGATGCCGAGCTTGTCCTCGAGCGAGGCCGGATCCATCGGCGTCGCGAACTGGATGTTGAGGCCGAAGCGCTGGGCATTCGTGTCGCCGTCGCGTGGACCGGTCTGCGAGACGCTCGGCAGGGCGATCGTCGCGAACGTCACAGTGCGCTCGGCCGCGCTCACGCCACCGCGCGTGCCCTTCAGACCCTTCGCGACCGTGACGACATATCTCGTCAGCGGCAGGAGACGATCGGCCGGGTTGAATGACAGGACTGTGCGCTTGTCGTTCCAGCTCACGTTCCCGGGCACGGCGACATCGCCGTCGGCTCTGCGGACGCTGAGCCCGCTCGCCGCCGAAGCGTCCATGGGTTGGTTGAATGTCACGTCGACCTGCTGCCACGGTCCGCTGTTGGTCGAGTTCTGGTCGGGCACGACCGCGTCGATCGCCGGCTGGATGGTCGCGAACGTGGCGATGAAGTCGTCCTTCAGCACGCCGTCCGCAGCCGACGTGAGACCCTTCGCGATCCTCACGCGATAAGTCATCGACGGGGCGAGGTCGGTCGGGATGAAGCGGTAGATCGACGTGTTGAGCCATTCGCCCTTTCCGGCGAGGGGCGGATCGAAGGTGAGCACGGTGTCCGTCGGCTGTGCGGCGAGCGTGGTAAGGGGTGCGACCGACCGGCTGAACTGCACGATGATCGGCGCGCCGAGCGGGACTTCGCTGTCTCCGCTCGCGGGGATGATCTGCTGCACCGCCAGCTGTCCGGTCACCGTGAACTTCTTCGTGACGGCCTCGGGCAGGCCGGCTTCGGGCCGCGCCGGAACGAACACGGAGTACGTCGAGCCGCGCAGCAGGCCCGGGAAGTCGGGCTGGAACAGCAGCGTGCGCGGACTGAGCCAGGCGTAGGTGCCACTCCTCGCGGGCTCCAGCTGCAGCAGCTTTTCAGGCGACCGCTCCGCGGGCGCGCTCGCAAACGTCACCGTGATCGGCGCGAGGCGCGCGACGTCCTCGCCCTGCGGGTTGAGCGTGAAGACCGCCGGCTCGCGCGGCGCGAGCGCGGTCTCGAGTCGATCGGCCACCTGCGCGATACCGATCGCGGCGCCGACGAGGCACAGCGTGAGAAGCGCGGCGCGGAACTCGAGGAGACGCCCGATCATCACTTCACCTCGAAGCTGGACGTCACCGCGGCGAGGCCCGGCGCGCTCAGACGCAAGGTGTGGCGACCGAGAGCGAGCTCCCAGAGCACCGACGGATCGTCCGCCGGGCGGCGCCCGATGACGACATCGTCGAGCTCGAACGTGATGGTGTCGATGCCGGGCGAGGCGGACGCGCGGAACACGACCCGTTGCGCGCTGAGCTCGGGCGCGAGCCAGTAGATGGTCCCGGCCGCGGGCACGACGACGCGCAGCGCGCGGTCCGTCGCCATCAGGCCGTCAGCCGCGAGCGCCAACCCGGCTTCGCGAGCCCAGGCGCGTGCGTCGACCGGTGGATTGACCAGGGTCCGCCCGTCGCTATCGCGCACGTAGTAGGACTCGCGTGTGACCGGCTCGGTACCCGCGACGAACAGCTCGCGCACCGGCGACTGGCAGTCGGGACCCGGCAACAATCCCGTCGGCGCGCACACCGTCGTTTCGACGATGCCGGCGGGCCGCGCGTACCAGCTCATGCTGCGCCCGAGAGCCGCAGCCATCATCGCGTCGCGCCAGATCGGTCCCGCGCCCTCGACCCCCGCCACGTCGATCATGGGCGAGCCGTCGGCGTTCCCAGCCCATACTCCGATCGCGATCTCGGGCGTGTAGCCGATCGTCCAGGTGTCGCGGAATCCCGTCGACGTCCCGCTCTTCACCGCGGCCTGGAACGGGACGTCGAACGGGGTCAGCCCGCCGAAGCCCGGGACGCGCGCGTCTCCGTCACTGAGGATGTCGGCCAGCAGGTAGGCGTGCTGCGCTGAGAGGACACGCCTCGCCACGCCTTGCGCCCGCTGGTAGACCACGCGTCCGCTCGCATCGCGCACACGCGTTACGGCGAACGGCGCGCTCAGAGCGCCGCCCGCGCCGAGCGCCGCATAGGCGCTCGTGAGGTCGAGGAGGCGCACCTCACCACCTCCGAGGCTGAGTGAGAGTCCGTAGCGTTCGGTGTCCGACAGCGTCGCGAGCCCGAAGCGGTGGACGACCTCGAGCATCGCGTTCATGCCGAGCGCATCGAGTGTCCGGACCGCGGGGACGTTCAGCGACGATGCCAGCGCGACGCGCAGCGGCACGACGCCATGGAAGGATCGGTCGAAGTTGAGAGGCCGGTACGGACCCTCGAGCGTCGCGAACGCGGTGGGCACGTCGAGGAGCGCGCTGGCCGGCGTGTAGCCGTGCTCGAAAGCGGACGCGTAGAGGAACGGCTTGAGGGCGGAGCCGGGCTGGCGCGGCGAGAGCGCCATATTGATCTCGCCGCCGTGAGCGGGATCGCCGTCGGTCGCGCCACCGAGCATCGCGACGATGCGGCCGGTGTCTGGCTCAATCGCGACGAGCGCGGCGTCGGTGACGTTGCGGTGCTTGAGCTCCGCGAGACGCAGGCGTGCCAGCCGTTCGACCTCCGTCTGCAGGCCGGCATCGAGTGTCGTCTCGATCGTGAGTCCCGCGCGGCCCGCGAGGTCCGGGCGAAGGCGTGCGAGCTCCGCGAGCGCGTACGCGACGAACGCCTGAGCGAGCGGCGGCCGCTGCGCCGGGAGCACGGCAATGGGCTCGGCCGACGCCGCCTCGGCCTCCGCGCGCGAGACCCAGCCGTCGTCGACCATGCGCGCGAGCACGTAGGACTGACGCGAGCGCGCGAGCGTGTCGTCGGCAGTGTCGTACATCGACGGGCGCTGCGGCAGGCCCGCGAGATACGAGGCGTGCGCGAGATCGAGATTCGCCGCGCTGATCCCGAAGTACACGCGCGCAGCGGCCTCGACACCGTATGCGCCGCGTCCGTAATACACATCGTTCAGATAGAGAGCGAGGAGCTCGGCCTTCGAACGACGTGCCTCGAGCTGCAGCGCGATCAGCGCCTCATGTGCCTTCCGGACCGGCAACGGGGCTGGGTCGTCGCCGAGATACAGGCGGCGGGCGAGCTGCTGCGTGATGGTCGATGCGCCCGATGGCTGGGTGCCCATCCGCGCGAGCGCACGCGCGATGGCCAGCGGATCGACGCCGGGGTGCTGCCAGAATCGTCGGTCCTCGGAAGACACGGTCGCCTGGACCATCAGCGGGGCGACCGCATCGAGCGAGACCGGTATGCGCAGGCCGTCGGCGCCGTCGTGCTCGAGCACCGTTCCGCGCACGTCGAGCACGACCGTGCCGGGGACCGCGCTCAGTGCTTCCGGGGCGTCGAGCGGGGCAAGACGCGCGTAGCCGGGGAGCACCAGTAGGACCGCGACCGCGACGAGGAGGGGGCGCGAGCGGAATGACATTACGGGGAAGCATGGGCCTCGGCGCAAGTACCGTCGTCGGATTCCCAGGCAGGTAAGTACTACGAGGCGGCTAACACCTAAAGCGCACCGATGGCCAGAAGCAGGCCGTTCTTCTTGATCGCGGGGCTGGTGACCAGGAAGAGCACGACGCCGCCGACCGGCGCCTTCACCGTGGCCAGCGGCTCGCCGACCAGGTCCACCATCTCACCGACCACGTCCCCGGCCGCGACCTTCTGATCGACTTGGACGCGGCAGTGGAAGATGCCCTCGACCGGTGAACGGAGCCAATCGAAGCTGTTCACGACGCGCGGCGGGGCCACCGGCTCGGGCGCGCCATCCAGCGCGCGGATCGCGCGCAGGACGTTCGTCACGCCGCGGACGTGACGCGCGACGTCCTCTTCGATCAGCAGCCCGCGTCCGCCGGACTCCGCGACCATCGAGGCGACCCCGTTCAGCGCGGCGAGCGCGTACAGCGAGCCCGGCCGCTCGCCGGTGGGCGCGCTCTTTACGGCCCAGCGCGCTCCGTATGCGTTCGCCATCTTGCGTATGCGCTCGTCCAGCGCGGCTTCGCCCGTTTCGCGATAGATGACGAAGGGCGTGAGATCCTCGATGAGATCTCCGGCGTGCAGATCGATCGCGTACTCGCACCGCGTCACGATCTCGGTAAGCAGCCGATGCGCGAAGCGCTCTCCCCATTTGCCTTTCGGGTCGCCCGGAAACAGGCGATTCAAGTTGTCTCCGTCCTCCGGGTTCACGTAGACGCTGCGCTCGTAGAAACCGGGACGGTTGAGGAGCGGGATCACGATCAGGATGCCGCGCACGTGCTCCGGATCGGTGGTGCGCCCGAGGCGGATCGCGGCCTCGATCCCCGTGTACTCGGCAGCATGGATGCCAGCGGTCACCAGCACCGTCGGACCGGAGACCTTTCCCGTGAGCGCGAAGTACGGCCATTCGTACTTCGCGAGTCCCTCGTCGCCTGCGAACGTGAATCGCCCACTGACGCGCTCGCCCACGGCCGGGATCCCGATCGGGCCGAGCGAGCTCTGCTGCGTGTGCATCAGGGGCGCAGTCTGTCAGAAGGCTGCGGCTAGAGCTGCAACGGCGGGTAGTAGTTCTCGACGCCCTCGCGCTTGACCTCGTCGACCCAGCTCGTGCCGTACACCGCCTCGCGTTCGGCGCCGGCGAGGCTCCATGCATCACGGCGGTAGGTCCAGTTCGTCGGCTGCAAACGGTGGGCTTCGCGAAAGTGCAGGGTGGTGGCCGCCGCCGCAGCGCCACGGGCGTGCAACGCCTGACCGAGCGCGAAGTGCGCCGCCGCCGTCGCCTCTTCGATCGGTCGCGGTCGACTCCGACGAAGGACCTCGTCGGGCGAGAGTGCATACCGGCTCTCGCAGCCGCGCGTGACCCAGTCGCGAAGCGCAGCGACGTACCGCTCGGCCTCGATCCGAAGCGCCTTCACGAGCAGGGTCCGCTCACGCTCCGCGGGCGATGCGTCCGGCGGCACGACGCGATCGAGGAACGCGGGCCGCCGCGGATGGGCCGGCTCGGGCGGGCGCACGATCACTCCCTCCTCATCGATCCAGATCCCGCTCGGAACGTTGACGACGCCAAAAAGGGCATCGACGACGTGCGCCTCATCGATGAGCGAGGGATGCTCAGGCGCCGCTTTCGCGATCCACGGACCTGCGGTCTCGCTCCCACGCGCATCGAGCGCGACGGTGACGATCTCGAGGCCCTTTGGCCGCAGCTCCGTCCTCAGCTCCTGCCACACGGGCAGATCAAGACGACAGCCTCACCACGAAGCCCATGCGACGAGGAGCACCTTGGTCCCGCGAAGTGACGACAGGCGGAACGATCCACCGCGGAAGTCCGGCAGCTCCAGCTCGGGCGCGACCGCGCTGCGGAGCGCGCGACCACCGGCCTCCGCGCCGAGCGCCCACAGCCCGTGGCCTGCGTCGTGAACGAGCGGCATCGCGAGAGCCTCTGCCGCAGCAGAGAGCTCGACCTTGGCCGGGTCGGCGGACCGGAACGGCACGCAGCGCTCGCCACGACACAGGCCTTCAGGCTTCGATAGCCACCCTGTGATGCGCTCGAAGTCCGCGACCGGAACGCTGGAGCTCGTGAAGATCACAACGCGTTACGGTAACTCAGTGAGGTTGTTCCTCGTCGCTCTCATCGTCGCGAGCGCGTGCGCGCCGATAACGACCGTCACGCAGACGCCCACGCCGACCGTCACGGCGGCCCCGACGCTTTCGCCCTCGCCGACGCAGTCTCCGAGTCCATCGCCGAGGTCATCACCAACGCCGGGTCTGCTGCCGCTGTTCGACGCTCACCTTCACTACAGCGCGCCGGCGTGGACTGTGTACCCACCGGAGATGGTCGCCAAGATCCTCGATGCGGCGGGCGTGCGCTCCGGCCTCGTGTCGAGCGCGCCAGACGAAGGCACGTTCAAACTGAAGTCGGTCCTGGGGGATCGCGTCACTCCCATGCTCGGGCCGTATCGCAACGCAGCCGACGTGTTCTCGTGGGCTCGCGATCCCTCGATCGTTCCGTACGTCGAATCGAACTACCGGCGCGGGGTGCACCGCGGCTTCGGCGAGTTCCACCTGCTGGTCGGTCAGATCGGCCTGCCCACCGTTCGCAGTGTCCTCGCGCTCGCGCAGCGCGAGAAGCTCTTCCTCCAACCGCACGCCGACGCGCGTACGGTCGCGGAGCTCCTGAACTACATGCCCGACGCCACGGTCCTTTGGGCGCACGCGGGAGTGGATGCGACGCCCGAGCAGATCGCTGCGTTGCTGGACAGGTGGCCGAAGCTCTCCGTCGAGCTCTCGCTGCGCGCCGAGGTCGCGCCGAACGGTACGCTCGATCCGCGCTGGCGCGATCTGCTCGTGCGCCACACCGGCCGCTTCATGATCGGCACCGATACCTGGACGGCCGGTGGCGCATTCACCGGGAACGAACGCTGGGATACCTACGCGGACATCGTGCGTGGCATCCGCGGGTGGCTCGCACAGCTGCCGGCCGACGCGGCGGAGGCGATCGCCCACCGCAACGCGGAGCGCTTCCTCGCGCAGCTGCCTCGCTAGACGTAACGCGAGAGCAGGAGTCCCGCCGAAAGCGCGACCAGCGCGAGCCACAGGATGCGCAGCGCGCCCTCGGGCGCCGCGATGAGACTCTCGGCGTCGAGCAGCTCGCGCGATCCGTCGCTATAACGGACTTCGCCGCGGACCGACTCACTGCGTCGTCGCACCGCGCGCACGCGCGTCGAGAGGATCCGCTGCCCGAGGCTGAGGAGCGCGGCCGCGGCCGCGACCGCGACGGCAGGCAGCGGCGGGGCACCCGTCGCGTAGGCGGTCGTGATCACTGGGAACGCGCCCCAGGCGAGCGCGAACCCGAGGTCCGAATGCACCAGCGGAGCTTCGAACGCATAGAGGAGCACGAGCGCGACGCCCGCCGCCACGAACAGACCGAAGACCGGACCGATCGTCGCGAGCGCGGCGACGCCCAGCGCCGCAGCACCCGCGAGGCCCAGCGCACCGAGGACGACGAGCACGCGCGCGGGGATCCGCGTGCCGAGCGGGCGACCCTGGAGCTCGTCGAATGAATGCGACGCGACTCCGACCGCGAGGCCGAACGCCAGCAGCGCACCGAGCACGATCCGCGGGTCGGGCGCCGGCGACAGCGCCGCGCCGAGCAGCACGTAGGACAGGTGCCACGCCGTATAGGGCGGATGCAGGAGCGTCCAGTAGTCCCGCCAGCCGCCCGGCCGCAGCGCGTAGAAGGCGCTGCCCAGTCGTGGCTCGCTCCGATCGGGCGCATCGCGCTTCGTCGCGCTCATGACGATGCCGGCGCCGAGGCTCATATGTCGCGAGCGGACGTCAGCGAGGCCGGCTTCGCGCCAGTAGCGCTCGACCTCGCGCTGCGGATGCAGCCGATAGAAGCGCTCGATGCTCGGACCGAGGAATGCGTTCACGTCGCGCCACTTCCGCGAGAAGAGCGCACCGCCAAGCGGCATCACCAGGCGCGTGTACAGACGCCACAGCGCGAAGGCCGGCAGCGACGGCGGCACGCCGAACTCCAGCGCGGCGAGGCGACCTCCGGGCTTCAGCACGCGTGCGAGCTCGGACACGGCGGACGCCGGATCGTCGACGTAGCGCAGGAGATAGGTGAACGTGACGTGGTCGAACGTGGCGTCCGCAAAGGGCAGCCGCTCGGCCCGCCCGTTCACGAGCGCGGTGATGAGCCCGTTCCGGCGCGAGGCTTCCGCGAGCATGTCGGCGCTCCGATCGAGACCCACGACCCGGCAGCCATAGCGCCGCGCAAGCTCGACGGCGACGAGGCCCGTCCCCGTCGCCACGTCGAGCACGACGTCGTCGGCATCGGCTCCGACCGCGTCGACGAGCGCGCGACGCCAGCGGGGATCCTGGCCGAACGAGAACAGCGCACCGGCGCGGTCGTAGGAGCGCGCGATGCCGGTGAAGATGCGCGGCGCGTCGGCCGCCGGCGGACGGGGCAAGGCGTCGAGTATGCGCGGGGTCGCGGGCTAGAGCGGCATCACCACGTGGCCGGTCCGCCCGGTACGCGACCGGTACTGCTCCGAGGCGGCGCGCGCCGCAGCGGTCCCGCATCCCGCGTCGGCGAGCGCGAGGACCGACCCGCCGAAGCCCGCGCCGACGAGTCGCGCTCCGTGGACCCCACGCTGCGAGCGCAGGGCGTCGGCGAGAACATCGAGCTCCGCGGTCGAAACGTCGAAGTCCTCCCGCAGCGAAGCGTGCGACGCGTCGATGAGGGCGCCGCAGCGCGCGAGATCGCCGGCAACAAGTGCGGTGGCGAACGTGCGGACGCGTTCGTTCTCGCTCACGACGTGGCGCACGCGCCGGGCCAGAGTCGCGTCCTGCGGCGCGAGACGCTCGACATCGCCGAGCGTCGCGTCGCGGAGCGACGCGATCCCAAGACGGCGAGCGGCCTCGTCGCACTGGGCGCGACGCTCGTTGTATGCGCCCTGTTTCGCGTTGTCGTGCACGATGCCCGAGTCGACGACGACGATCTCGACACGCGCGGGGATCGGCAGGCGCTCGATGTGTGACTTGCGCATGTCGATGAGCAGCGCCTCGCCGGTGCGTGCGAGGCTCGCGGCGAGCTGGTCCATCGTGCCGACCCGCGCGCCAACGATGTCGCGCTCGGCCTTGTGCGCGGCGAACGCGATCTCCATGTCGTCGAGCGTGAGAGCGAACGCGCCGCGTAGCGCGCGCAGCAGGGCGACCATGAGCGCGGCACTCGACGAGAGACCGGCGCCGGGTGGCACGCGTGAGGCGATACCGGCGTCGAACCCCCGGATGGGATGGCCGGCTTTGGTCAGGACCCAGGTCACGCCTCGGATGTAGTCGCCCCAGTCGCCCGAGTGCCGCTCCTCGCCGAGGCGGTACGCGATCGGCATATAGCCCTCGCTCTCGACGCGGACGACCTGGTCCTCACGCGGAGACAGCTCGACGACCGTGCGCTGGGGGGTCGCCGTAGGGAGGACGAGGCCCTCGTTGTAATCCGTGTGCTCGCCGATCAGGTTCACGCGGCCAGGGGCATCGGCACGGTACACGTCACTGCTATTAACACCGCGAACGGAACTCCTGTTCTGCTCCACGGATACTTGGCCCGTGATCCGATACCGACGAGCCATGCTTTCGGCCATGGAGCGCCTCGCCGGCGGCCGGTTGGACGGCCTGCGGCGCTCGCTCTGGCGCCGCCGAGCGTACGTCTACGTGACACCCGGGGAGCTCCTCGTCGAGCGCGCCCTCCAGGGGTTCCCAGACGAGGTGCGGACGCTTGCCCGCCGCTGCCGGATCATCCGGACGAACGCGCGAAGCGGCGGGGGCTTTTATCCGGACCGCAACGAGGTCGAGCTCGCTGCGGGCGTGGAAACGTACGAAGGACTGCGGCAGGTGGAGCTGTCCGCGTGCCACGAGCTGTTCCACTACGTGTGCTGGAACCACCCCGCATACCGGCGGGATGAGGATCGCAACTTCGCGTACCTCCGCCGCGCGGTCCGCGACAGCCGCCTTCAGCTCGGTGAGTTCCGGCGCTACCGGGACTGGGTCAGAGGTTCGTTCCTGCGTCAGGGCGATCACGCCAACCCCGTCGAGTACTTCGCCGACATCCCCACGAACTTCCGCGATACCGCCGAGCTTCCGCCACCGATCCGCGCGCATTTCGCGCCGCTGATCGACGGATCGGACCCTGCGGTCGACCTCGCGCGCGAACCCGACTGGCCCATGGACGACGAGTACTTCTCGCTCGCGACGTTCCAGCGCTGGCTCGCAGGAACGGATTGAGACGCTGACCAGCGTCGAAGCGGCGATCCTGGTGTGGCTGGTCATCGGTGTCGGCATCGCGGGCGGCGTGTTCATCGTGGCGCGCTCGGCAGCCTCGCGCTGGTCGCTGCGCTCATCATCACCGCTGTCGTCGCCGGGTACGCGATCCTCGTCATGTTCGCGACCCTGCTAGAGAGCAGCGGCCTGATCAACGGGAGCTAAACGGTCGGTACGCTCTGCGGGCCCTTTTCCACGCCGGGCTTTTGACGCGGGACGTCGGTCGGCCCTTCCGGGCGCTCCGGCTGTTCGCCGCCTCTCTTCCCGACCTCACCGGGGACCGCTTCGCCAGGGCGCGGGGGGAGTGCAGGATCCTGCATCGAAAGGGGTCCTCCTGCGATGAAGTCGTCCGTTACGGACGCTGAAAAGAAGAGTGCAGGCGATGTGCCGTCTCGTGGACGAGCGACGCGTCAGATGCGATCGGCGAGCAGGCGAACGCGCGAGCGGATGGCGTCCCGCACGCCGCGAAACACCTCGAGGCGATCGGCCTGGGTACCACGCGCCACCGATGGGTCGGGCAGCTTCCAGCGTAGTTTCAGACCGCTGCGGGGAGGGACCGGGCAGCTGGAGTCGCAGACTGTCACCACGACGTCCCACCCCTCGCCCACCGCATCGACAGACTTGCTCGCTTGCCGGGAGATGTCGATGCCCAGCTCGCGCATCACCGCGATCGCCAATGGATGTACGCGCGTTGCGCGGGTGCCGGCGCTCTGCACTTCGAAGCGCTCGCCGCCGAACGCGCGCAGGAAGCCCTCGGTGCCGTAGTAGCCCTGGCCGATCAGCGATTCCCTGATCACGTTCTTCGCCGCGACGGCTTTCAGCGCGGCCAGCGCCGCATGTTCAGGCATCGCCGCCGGCAGGGCCAGCGGGCGCTGCAGGCGGATCGTCGCCGGCACCGTCTCGGCGATCAGCGTGCTGAGTGAGGCGGTGCCGATGGAGGCGAGCATGCCGGCAATGGCATGTTCATCGGGACCGATGTGGCGGCCGAGGAATTCGTCGCGGTGTT
>JANNHF010000074.1:0-4117 GCA_031404235.1 Chloroflexota bacterium | reverse complement strand
GAGATCCGGCGTCCGACCAACGCGGATGCCGACCCCGCCAGCGTTCGTCGCGCCTATCTCGGACTCTCGGGCGTTGCCACCCTGATCGGCCGGCAGCTGTCGCTCGCCCTCGGCCTCGGTGCCGAGTCAGGGATCCGTGAGGGCGACATCCTCGTCGCGCTCGACGGCGCGGGACTCGCGACCTTGTCGGACCTGCAACGCGCTCTTGGCGCTGGGCGTGTCGGAGCTCCGACGCTCATGACGGCGATCCGGCGCGGCGAGCGTGTCGTGCTGAGCGTCACGCCTGAGGACGCGCGTTAGCGACCAGGCGTGGGCCGCGGCCGCCCGGCCGCTGCTAGATCGCGGTCTTCTTCAGGAACTGAGTCCAGCCGGGAATTCGCGTGTAACCCATTTGCGCGTTCAGGTGGAGGATCGGCGCGTTCTCGCCGTCGTTCTCAGTGCGCACGCTCTTCACGCCGAGCGCGATCGCCTGCATCACTGTCTCGAGCTTGAGCGCGCGCGCCACGCCGCGACCGCGCACCTTGCGCGCGGTCGCGGTCCAGTCGGTCCAGACGTTCCCTCGCGTCGGCGGATAGGACAGGACCGAGATGCCGACGATGTCGTCGCCCACGCGTGCGATCCACATGCGGTCGAGCCGCACCGTCGGCGCGTCAAACCACCGCGCGAAGATCTCGAACGGCTCGCGCACATGCGGGATCGTGGTGGGCACGTCGGACGCGGCCTCTTCGCTCATCTCGTGGATCTTGTGGAGCTTCTCGGGATCTGCGTCCTGGTCGATCGTCTGGATCGTGATGCCCGCCGCGCGCATCTTTGCGCGACTCTTCGCGGCCATCGCCTCCAGCTTTGGCCGTTGCGCCCCGAGGTCGAGCTCCCACGCTTTGCTGCGCCGTTCCTCGCGATAGCCGCGGCTGGTCAACCACTCCGTGAGCCAAGCATCATCCTCACGCGCGTAAGCGTCGAAGATCCGGGTGCCGGACGACTTCGCGCGCTCCTCCATCACGTCGAACACCGTCCCGAGCTGCGCGTCGGTGCGCTCTGCTGGCAGCAGCTCGAAGCCGACGCGCCCGTACCGCTTCTTCATCTGGTCCCAGGGAGCGTGGTTGTGCCGCGCGAAGCCGATCGGCGTAGCGCCCCGAAGCACGATGAATCGCTCGTTCGTCCAGGCGGGGTCGTCGGCCGACCACCAATGTCGCCACGATGCAGGATCCTCGGGCTCGTCCGGGTGCGACGCGGTCGCTACGTCCGCGGCGAAGGCGGCGTCGTCCAGCGTCGCCGGCCGAAAGACCAGGCCGCCGCGGCGCAGCGTGACCGACGGATCGGTGGTCGTGGGCATGCTGGGATTGTACGAACGCGAATGGCGGGGAACATGCCGTCTGCGACGCGTGTTCTGTGAAGATGGATACAGTCCATGTGGAGGGACGAGATGACGCTTGACCGTGCGCGCTGGGACAAGGGCATCACGTACGACGCATTCAAGGCGGCGATGACGCGCAGCCAGGAGCGCTTCGCGCAGAACGAAGCGCGCGTGGCACTTGATGTCGAAACCACTCGAGTCTTCAAGGCTCTACCGAAGCGCCTTCGTGTACTCGTTCTCGCCGAGGATTGGTGCGGAGACGTCGTGGCCAATCTGCCGGTCCTCGGCCGCCTTGCGAAAGAGGTTGGGACGCTCGATGTCCGTGTCTTCTACCGCGATCAGAATCTCGATCTCATGGAGCGCTGGCTCAATCAGGGCAAGTACCAGTCGATCCCGGTCTTCGTGTTCCTCGACGAGGACTTCCGCGAGCTCGGTCATTGGATCGAGCGGCCCGCCTCGGTGACCGAGCGCCGCGCCCAGGAGCGCAAGCGGATCTTCGCCGCGCATCCAGAATTCGGTTCACCCGATGCCCCGGTGGACCAGCTGCCCGAGGAAGTGCGCACGCGGCTTCAGGCCGAGCTGCAGAAGATGCGCGACGACACGGTCCCGTTCGCGAACGCCGAAGTGCAGCGAGAGCTGCGCGAGCTCGTGACCGCGGTGGCGGTTTGACCGGGAAGCCGGTCAAGGTCCAGATCACCTACTGCGCCGAATGCGGCTACGAGCCGCAGGCGCTCGAGCTCACGAAGGCCCTGATGTACGAATTTGGCGCGCAGCTCTCCGCCATCGAGCTCATCCCATGGGAGTCGGGGACGTTCGACGTCTCTGTGGATGGCTCACTTGTTCACTCGATGAAGCGTGACGGCGGGTTCCCTGAACAGGCCAGCGTCAAGTCGGCCGTGCGCGCGAGGATCGCGGAGACTCCTCTGGTATAGGGGCGATGTCAGTTGTCCCGTAGGACCTGACCTTGGCCGCGTCGACGCCGCCATTGGTTGAAGTTCGACGCTGTACCGATTAGCCTGCCATTCGTCTCGGTCGAACCGGAGGAGTGGGGAGTTTCCAAAGACGGGCGCGCTAACCGTACCCCAGCGTGTAAGAGGGCCTCGCCTTCGCGAGGATCAAGAGGAGAGGGTGCAGTGACGTCAAGCCGAATGGTGCTCTCGAGCATCGCCGCGTTCGCGCTTCTACTGTCCAGCGTTCTCGTCGCGATGCCCGTGGCAGCCGCCACGGCAATTGGCGAGAGCGCAGCCAGTGAACAAAGGGCCGAGGACACGTCGACCAGCGGCTACATCGTTCAGATGTTGGACGCGCCGGCGGTCGGCTACACGGGCGGTGTCCCGGGTCTGCGCGCGACGAAGCCCGCGAAGGGTCAGAAGATCGACCCGCTGAACACCGACGTCGTCAAATACGCAGGCTATTTGGACTCGCGCCACAACGACGCGCTGGCGCGCGCCGGCGGACGCAAGTACTACGACTACCACTACAGCTTCAACGGTTTTGCCGCGCAGCTCACGGCGGCACAGGCAAACGCGATGAAAAAGGTCGCGGGCGTTCTTGCCGTCAACAAGGATGAACTGCAGAACGCAGACACCTCATCCACACCCACTTTCCTAGGCCTGACGGCAGAGGGTGGCCTGTGGGAGCAGCTCGGGGGTGTGGGTAGCGCCGGCGAGGACATCATCATCGGCATCGTCGACTCCGGCATCTGGCCGGAGAGCCTCAGCTTCTCGGACCGGACCGGCACGAGCGGCAACGGAAAGAAAGACGACAAACGGGGCTATCAGCAGATCCCCGGATGGCACGGCAAGTGCACCCCGGGCGAAAACTTCACCGCAAGCAACTGCAATCAGAAGCTCATCGGCGCCCAGCGGTTCAATGCAGCGTGGGGTGGCGATAAGGCCGTCGAGGCCCAGCGTCCGTGGGAGTTCATGTCGCCCCGCGACTACAACGGCCACGGTACACACACGGCGTCAACGGCCGGCGGCAACTTCGGTGTCGAGCCGACCGGGGCGGCGGCAGCGTTCGGTGTGATCAGCGGCATGGCGCCGCGCGCGCGCGTTGCGACGTACAAGGCGCTCTGGTCGACGCAGGATGCGTCCACGGCGAGCGGCTTCACCTCTGATCTCGTTGCGGCGATCGACCAGGCCGTCTCGGACGGAGTCGACGTAATCAACTACTCGATCAGCGGCACAAGGACGAACTTCCTCGACCCGGTACAGGTCTCCTTTCTATTCGCGGCCGATGCAGGCGTGTTCGTTGCGGCTTCGGCTGGTAATAGCGGGCCGGCTACCGCGACGGTCGCGCACCCCGGTCCGTGGCTGACGACCGTTGCCGCAGGCACCCACAACCGGAACGGCGAAGGTTCGGTCACTTTGGGGAACGGCGTGACGTACTTTGGCGCCTCGCTCGCGAGCGCGGTCGGCCCGGCGCCGTTCATCGATTCGCAGGCGGCGGGTCTGACGGGGGCGAACGCGACACTGCTCAGCCCGTGCTACAGCGCCGCCGCCAACGGCGGCGTCGCAGTCCTTGACCCGGCGAAGGTCCGCGGAAAAATCGCGCTCTGCGACCGTGGAGGTAACGCGCGCGTCGACAAGAGTCAGGCCGTCAAGGACGCGGGCGGCGTCGGTATGGTCCTCGTGAATACGAGCGCGAACTCCATCAACGCCGACTTCCACTTCGTGCCGACCGTGCATCTGTCGCACCTGGACCGACCGGCGGTCAAGGCCTATGCGGCGACGGCAGGCGCCACGGCCAAGATCAACACTG
>JANNHF010000073.1:0-9909 GCA_031404235.1 Chloroflexota bacterium | reverse complement strand
GGGAACTGATTCAGCAAGGCGACTGCTCGCCAGTCGTTTGAGGGCGACAATCCAGAGGCGGGCCACGGTTTCGCAATCCATCGGGGCCTGCCCCCGTAGTCTGTTACCACGGAATCGCGAATGACTCCGAAGCGACCCGGCGCCCGCCCCGGCGCACGGCCGATGAATGCGGCCAGACGCGATCGTCACGACGCCTTGAGGTCGCGCAGCATGATGAGCAGCATGCGGCACGCTTCGGGCGCATCGAGGGCGTGCGGAATGTCGGCGGGCATGCGCACGATGGTCCCTGGCGTGGCACGGACCGCCGTGCCACCGACCGTGAGGGTCAGCGATCCTTCGAGGACCAGCACCAGCGCATCGAACGGCGACGTGTGTTCGGTGAGTCCCTGCCCGCTATCGAAGGCGAAGAGCGTGAGATTGCCGCCGGTGGTCTTCGCCAGAACGCGACTCGCGATCCCCTGCTCGGTGGGCGTCACGAGCGACCGCAAAAGGAGGACTTCGGCGGGCGGGATCGTCTGAGTCATAGTGGACGTCGTCATCATGTCACGGTCAACCGATTCACTCGCAGGCTCGACGTGGAGCGCCGCGGGAACGGTCGCCGCCTTCGCAACGTCGCCGCCGAACGCCGTCCTGATGGCGTTCGCGGAAAGTGAGCTGCGCCGTGGCACGCACGCGCGTGCGCTTGACATCGGCTGTGGTGCGGGACGCAACGCGGTACCGCTCGCTCGGCTCGGCTGGCAGGTCACCGGCATCGACCTCTCGTTGCCGATGCTCGGCGCTGCCGCCCAGCGCGTCCGGGACGATCAACTCGGCGACCGCGTTCGCCTCGTCCTGGCGCCCATGGACGCGCTTCCGGTCCGCGACGGCAGCTGCGATCTCGTGATCGCGCACGGGATCTGGAACCTGGCGCGCTCGGCTGCCGATTTTCGACGGGCGGTCAGAGAAGCGGCGCGTGTGGCCAAGACCGGCGCCGCGTTGTTCGTGTTCACGTTCTCGCGGCACACGCTCCCGCCGGACGCCGAGCCGGTCGCAGGAGAGGCGTTCGTGTTCACGCAGTTCTCAGGCGAGCCGCAGTGTTTCCTCACCGAGGAGCAACTCGTCTCAGAGCTGGGCGCCGCCGGATTCGTGCGTGAGCCGTCCGTTCCTCTGAGCGAGTACAACCGGCCGCGGCCGGGGACACTGGGCGGCGGAGCGCCGGTGATCTACGAAGCCGCCTTCCGCCGCGACGCGTAACGGCCTCGGGCGGCCCCCCGTCTCACGACGCGCCATCTACGGGAGCAGCTGGCGCAGCGCGAAGAGAACGTTCGCGGGACGCTCCGCGAGTCGCCGCATGTACCACGGGTACCACGTCGAACCGTACGAGATGAGATCTCGGACCGCGTACCCCTCGCGCGCGAGGCGTCGCTGCTCGTCGACGCGGATCCCGTAGAGCATCTGCACTTCGGACGATGCTTTGGGCAGGCTCAGCGCCGCGGCGGATCTTGCGATCTCCTCGAGCAGTCGAACGTCGTGCGTGCCCAGGGCAATGCGGATGCGGCTGCCCGCGCGAGCAGCGGTGAGCATCGCCTCCGACAGCGCGACGAAGTTCCGGTCGACCTCCTGACGCGTCTGAAACGCGATCAGCGCCGGCTCGGCGTAGGCACCCTTGACGAGGCGGATGGCGGGCTCCAGCGGCAGCAGTCGCTGAACGTCGGCCGCGGTGCGACGCAGGTATGCCTGCAGGCACAAGCCGGTGTTCGCGTGGATCTTCCTGACCCGCTCGTACAGCGCCACGGTGCGCTCGGCATACGCGCTTCCCTCCATGTCGATCCAGACCGTGCGCCCGATCGCTGCTGCACGTTGGGCGAGGCGTCGTACATGTTCGAAGGCCCGTTCGCCATCGAGATCGAGGCCGAGCTGTGTGAGCTTCACGGAGATGTCGGCATCCAGGTGCGCAGACGCGATCCGGTCGAGCAGCTCCAGATAATGGGTCGCGACGTCATCCGCCTCTTCGATCCGGGTGATGTTCTCCCCAAGCTGAGTCAGGACGGCGGGGATGCCCTCCTTCTTGAACTTCGTCGCCGCCTGCAGCGCGGAGTCCGCATCGTCGCCGGGCATGAAGCGGAGCACGGCCCTTCGCGCGAAGGTCAGGCGCGGGACATTCCGGCGGAGCCAGGGATTCTCGGCCATCCACAAGAGCAGTCGTCGCATCGACACCCAGTTTGACGCGTGACGCGGCCGGGAGGTGCTGGACAGTCGCATCCGTATGATTCGTCGGTGCCAGCCGAGTTCCGCACGATCATCGAGCCATTCCGCATCCACTCCGTCGAGCCGCTCCACCTCACGACCGAAGCCGAGCGACGGCAGAAGATCCGCGAGGCCGGCTACAACCTCTTCAACCTCGCCGCACGGGACGTCCTCATCGATCTGCTCACCGACTCGGGCACCGGCGCGATGTCGCGCGACCAGTGGGCGGCGATCCAGCACGGCGACGAGAGCTACGCCGGCTCACCGTCCTGGTTCATCTTCCTCGCGGCCGTGCAGGAGCTCTTCCCCTTCAAGCACGTGATCCCGACGCATCAGGGGCGCGCTGCCGAACGCATCCTGTTCTCCACGATCGCCGGTCCAGGCAAGGCGATCCCGAACAACACGCATTTCGACACGACGCGCGCGAACGTAGAGGCGACCGGCGCTGAGGCGCTCGACCTCGTCATCGCCGAGGCGCGACAGCCACAGGCGCTCCATCCGTTCAAGGGGAACATGGACCTTGCCGCACTGGAGTCACTGTTGGCCAAGCGCGCCGCGGATGTGCCCGTCGTGTTCGTCACCATCACCAACAACTCCGGCGGCGGGCAGCCCGTCTCGCTCGAGAACCTTCGCGGCGTGCGGGCGATCTGCGACCGATACCGGAAGCCGCTGTTCCTCGACGCCTGCCGGTTCGCCGAGAACGCGTGGTTCATACGGACACGCGAGCCCGCCTACGCCGACACGCCGATCCCAGACATCGTGCGGGAGATGGCCTCGCTCGCGGACGGCATGACGATGAGTGCGAAGAAGGATCCGATGGGCAACATCGGCGGATGGCTCGCGATGAACGACGACGCCTGGGCCGAGCGCTGCCGCAACCTCCTCATCCTCACCGAGGGTTTCCCGACGTACGGCGGTCTTGCGGGCCGTGACCTCGAAGCGATCGCACAGGGACTGAAGGAGTGCGTCCAGCCCGACTACCTGCGATACCGGATCCGCTCGACCGAATACCTCGCGGACGGCATCGAGCGCGCGGGGGTCCCGATCGTGAAGCCGGCCGGTGGACACGCCGTGTACATCGATGCGCGAGCGATGCTGCCGCACATCGCGCCGCTCGCCTATCCCGCGCAGTCGCTCTCCATCGCGCTGTACGAGGCCGGAGGGATCCGCACGGTCGAGATCGGCAGCGTCATGTTCGGCAAACACCCCGACGGTACCGAGGCGCCGGCACCGATGGAGCTCGTGCGCATGGCGATCCCGCGTCGAACCTACACCCAGAGCCATATCGACTACGTCATCGAGGTCGTCGCCGAGGTCGTCGCGCGAGCACCCCGCCTCGGTGGCTATCGCATCGTCTCCGAGCCGCCACAGCTCCGCCACTTCACCGCCCGCTTCGAAGCCCTCTAGCTCGGAGCGGGCCACAGCGGATATGGGATCCCGGCGAGCCGGTTGGTTGGTGACGCCAGCTGTGAGCGCTAGCCCGGCATCGAGGAGACCAAAGGACGCGAATGGGTCGCACTTCCTGCTCTCGAACGTGGCGCCCTGCCATACTGCCGGTCGTGCTGCGGCATGAGATCGACGCCGTTCTCGCCGCGGCGGTGGCCACCGCGATGCTCGTCGCTCTCTTCCACGCCGGATCGGGCGGGCTCCGCCATTTTCTAGCGCGGTGAAGCTCGCGTCGTCCCGCGCAGTCGCCGGCGCCACCCTCGCGTTCGGCGTCTCCTTCGCGGTCTGGGGGTCGATGGCAGCCCTCGCGCCGATCTTCCGTGCGCGACTGGACCTCTCCGAAACCGAGGTCGGCCTCCTCATCGCCGTGCCGGTGCTCGTGGGCTCGCTGGCGCGCCTGGGGTTCGGCGTTGCCGCCGATCGCGCCGGGCCGCGGCGTGTGCTCCTGGCCCTCCTGGCCGCGCTCGTCGGCGCCGTCGCGCTCGCCTCGGCGGCTGACGGCTACGGCGCGCTCCTGGCCGCGGGGGCCCTCGTCGGCATCGCGGGCGCGACGTTCGCCGTCGGCGCGCCGATCGTCGTGCGGAGCGTCGCCGCCGGGCGGCGCGGGCTGGCGCTGGGCGTGTACGGGATGGGGAACGCCGGGACCGCCGTCGCGGTGCTCGTCCTTCCGCGCATTGCGGTGGCCACCGGACCGGAGCGCGCGCTCCTCGCCTTCGTACCGCTGCTGCTGGCGACAATCGCCATCGTCCTCGTGACGGTGCCCCGCGACACGCCGTCTGCCGCGGCGGCGGGCGGGTGGCGGGTCTTCCTCAGCCGGCCCGACGCATGGGTGCTCGCGCTTTTCTACGTCGTCACCTTCGGCGGATTCGTCGCGACGAGCTCGTACCTGCCGACGCTGCTCGTCACGCTCTACGGCCTCGACCCCGCCGACGCCGGCGGGCGCGCCGCCGGCTTCGTCCTGTTCGCGACCGTCGCGCGCCTCGCCGGGGGCGCTCTCGCAGACCGCTTCGGTGGGTCGGCGGTGCTGAACGGCTCCTTCCTCGCGGTGGCGATCCTCGCGATCGGCCTCGCGTTCGAGCCCTCGCTCGAGATCATCACGGTGCCGTTCCTCGCGATCGCCATCGCGCTCGGGATCGGCAACGGTGCGGTGTTCCAAGTCGTTGGGACGCGCTTCGCCCAGCACGCCGGCGCGGTCACCGGCCTGGTAGGCACGGCCGGCGGACTCGGAGGGTTCTTCCCCCCGCTGCTCCTCGGGGTGGTCCGGGATCTCACCGGCTCGTACGCGATCGCCTTCATGCTGCTCTCGGAGCTCGCGCTCGCGTGCCTGGTCGTGAGTGTGCTCGCGCTACAGCAGCGGGCCGCGGCGTTCGCGGCCGCCGAGCGTCCCTGACGCAGGCTCGGCCCAGCTCGCCGGCATGATCACGCCGATCGCGCCAAGGATCTCGGCGACGGCGTAGTCGCGAGGACCGGAGTCACGTCGCGTCACGCCACGGATCGGGGACCCGAGAGAAGGCGAACGGCGACGAGCCCCCCAATGAAGATCAGCCCGGACACGAACGCGAGGCTCCACACCTCGCCACCGCGGCCGGCCAGGAAGAGGTCGAGCGCCACGGTGAGGAGCCAGAGCTGCAACGAGAGCATGAGCATGCCGATCGCGAGCGCGGCGAGAAGGAGCGCCTGCAGCCCGGGTGGCGTCGCTCTCTCGAGCTCGGGGTCGCGGACCGGCTGCGTTCGGGAACGCGCACGCCCGGTCACGGGGTCCGGCCCACCGCAAAGATCTCATCGCCCCGCTGTTCGAGCACGATGCGAGGAAGCCTGCGCTGCGGTGGGCCCGCCACGGGGTCGCCGGTCAGCGGCGAGAAGACGCCATCGTGACACGGGCAGAACAGCCGATCGCGTTCCGCCTGGTACACGACGGAGCACGAGAGGTGCGTGCACTTCTGGCTGTAGGCCACGAGGCCCCGCTCCCGCGTGTTGATCAAGATGGCCTCGTCCTGCGGGCCGGGGTAATGGAAGTAGCGCGCCTCCCCGGCGCGAAGCTCGCTCAGGCGCGCGACGGCCTTCGGCTCGGCCGACCGGCGCTGCAGCGGAGCGAGGAGTGCGAGCACGACGCTGCCGACGAACAGGGCGCCCGAGGTCAGCACCGCGTAGCGCAGGAACTCGCGTCGTGCGACGACCTCGTCCGCATCCAGCCGGTACGGGAACTGTCGACGCCAGCTCGGAATCACAGGATCCACGGCTCCGCGTGTGTGTGCTGGCCATCGGGCGCGTGCTCGCCGTCAACGAAGAGCCCACTCACGTCGATCGGCTGCATCTCGTCACGAACGACGTACTCGACGCGAGTACGCACCGTCTGCGTGCCGAAGATCGTTTCTCTGAGTGCCTTGCCCTGACGTTGTGTCGCGAACTCCTCGTACGTCCCGTACCACAGCGCGTCGGTCGGGCAAGCCTGCGCGCACCACGGCTGCAGCCCTTGGACAGTGCGGTCGTAGCACAGGTTGCACTTTTTCATGATCCGAGCCTCGACGTCGAACTTCGGCACCCCGAAGGGACAGGCGTAGACGCAGGCGCGGCAGCCGATGCACCGCGACGGCTCGGCTTGCTGCACGACTCCGTCGGGGGTGACCAGGATCGCCATCGCCGGGCAGACCTGGGCGCATGGCGCGATCGGATCTTCGCAGTGCATGCAGACCGTCGGCTGCGTGGCCAGACTCACCCCGCGGTCGAGGAAATCGACGCTGATCATGCTCTCGCCCTTGTGCGAATCGCACTCGCGGCACGCCGCTTCGCACGCGCGGCATCCGATGCAGCGCGACCCGTCGATGAAGAGTGTCTTCACCATTGTCGCGACGCTCAGTGGCGCGCGCCGCGCGGCTTCGTCTCGCCGACGGCGTAGGGGTACATCTCAGGTTCGCTGTCGGGCGTGAAGTTGAGCTGAGACGCACCGGCGAGGGTCGGGGGCCTGTCGAGCTTCTCGACCGCCGCGGCGCAGGCCTTGTACTCGGGGATCTTGACCGTTGGCTCCACCGCCGCATTCGTGAGCTGATTTACGGCCTCCGCATGCCCGTAATGGAACGGGATGAAGATCGTGTCGGGTCTGATCGTCGCTGCGACCACGGCCCGCAGCGTCATCGCTCCCCGCGCGGTCCTCACGCGCACCTGCTCGCCGTCCGCGATCCCCAGGCGCGCCGCCGCGTCGGGATGGATCTCGACCCACGGCGCCGGTGCCTGCGCATTCAGGAATCCGATCCGCCGCGTCTGCGTGCCCGAGAGGTAGTGGTACACCACCCGCCCAGTCGTCAGGCTGAAGGGGTACGCGTCGTTGGGGACCTCCGCCGGAGGCCTGAACGTCACCGGGCTCATGCGCGCACGGCCGTCGGGATGCCCGAAGCGCTCGGTGAACAGGCGCGGGGTTCCCGGATGATCCTCGCTCGGGCAGGGCCAGAACACGCCATTCTCAGCATCGATCCTCTCCCAGGTGATCCCGTAGTAGTCGGACACGCCCCCGCGGGTCGCCGCGCGCAGCTCGTCGAAGATCTCACGGGTGCCGCGGTACGGGAACAGCGCGCCGCGTCCGAGGCGGCCGGCGAGATCGGCGAGGATCTTCCAGTCGGGCCGCGCCTCGCCCGGCGGGTCCGCCGCCTTGTTGATCTTCACGACGCGGCCCTCGAGATTCGTGGTGGTGCCCTCGTCCTCGCACCAGACCGTCCCAGGAAGGACCACGTCCGCAAGCTCGGCGGTCTCAGACATGAAGAAATCGATCACCACGAGCGGGTCGCAGCGCTCGAGCGCGCGCTTCACGACGGCGTTATCGGGTAGGGACACCATCAGGTTCGAGCACAACACGAGCATGCTCTTGATCTCGCCCTCGGCCATGAGGTGCACCATCTCCGTCGCCGCGGCGCCCTCTCCCGGCAGCTCCTCCGGCGTGATCCCCCAGACACCCGCGATATGTCGACGCGCGTCGGGGTCGTCGATATGACGCATACCGGGGAGCTGATTCGCCTTCTGGCCCATCTCGCGCCCGCCCTGGCCGTTCCCTTGGCCGGTGAGCATCGTCGTCCCGCCGCCGGGCCGCCCGACCTGGCCGCGCGCGAGCGCGAGGTTGATGCACGCAAGACACGCGTCCACGCCGTGGGTGCTGTGCTCGATCCCGCGCGCGTGCAGGACGAGCGAGGTCGCCGCGCGGCCATAGATCCGCGCCGCCGCGATGATCCGCTCCGCAGGGACGCCGGAGATCCGCTGCGCCTCTTCGGGCGTGTACGGCTCGACCGCGGCGCGGACTTGCTCCCAGCCGACGGTGCGTGCGTCGACGTAGGCCTGGTCGACCAGGCCCTCGTGGATGACATAGCGCAGCATCGCGTTGAGCACCGCGACGTCGGTGCCCGGTCGAACAGGTAGCCAGAGGTCGGCGGTCCGCGCGACCGGAGTGAGCCGGGGATCGAGCACGATGAGCTTCCCGCCCCGGTCTCTGGCACGCCACAGCCACTGCATCATCACCGGGAAGCATTCGGCGATGTTCGACCCCACCACGAGGAGGCAATCCGCGAGCTCGATGTCCGGCATAGGTAGCGGCGAGCGGTCGATGCCGAACGCCTTCGCATAGGCGTACGCCGCTGAAGACATGCAGAGGCGGCCGTTGTAGTCGATGTGCCTCGTCCCGAGGGCCGCGCGCGCGAACTTCCCCGCCACGTAGCACTTCTCGTTCGTCATCGACGATCCGCTGTAGACGCCGACGGCGTCGCGCCCGTGCTCGCTCTGGATCTCGCGCCAGCGCTCCGCCACGTAGCCCAGTGCCTCGTCCCAGGTGACGCGCTCGAGCGGACCACCTTTGTGTCGGCGCCGCATGGGGTACTGGAGCCGGTCCGGATGGCCGGCTTGCTGGTACGCCACGATTCCCTTTGGACAGAGAGCGCCGCGGTTGTGCGGATAGTCGCGCGGCTCGACCCCGATGACCTTGCCGTCGGCGACCTTCAGGTACATCGCGCACTGCACGCCGCAGAAGGAGCAGTGCGTCGGCACGAGCTGCTCTGGCGCGCGCTGCGCTCGCTGCCATTCCGCCGGTGAGGCTCCAGTGATCTGGAGGTCGTAGCTCGTATCGCGGCGGGCGAAGACGTCCTTGTCGACGGTCATATGAATCGGTCCTTCATCGCGCCGAAGTACGCCTGCGCCCGCAGGACACGCTTGCAGGTCGGGCAGTAATCCTGCAGCGTCCCGAGCCGAGGCCCCAGATCGTATCGCTGCTCGAGCTCGATGAGCGTCGCCTTCAGGTCGATGATGAACTGACGCGACGGGAGCGCAACGCCGCAGCGCGGACACGCAGCGAGGACACCGCCGTACCGCTTTAGCTCCACGTCCTCATTCACGCGCTGATAGAGCGTCACGCCGATCGACGCGGGGCGCTCGATGATGTGGAAGAACTTTCCGAACGGCAGGCTGAGGAGCCAGGCGACCACCGCCACCTGGTGCGTCAGCGAAATGAACCAGTAGAAGCGTCCCTCCCAGAGGAGCGCGGACGCGGTCAGGGTCAGTCCCGTCACTGCGATGGCGAACAGGAGGATCAGCGGGAGGAGGTCGAAGCCAAAGCGCTGGACGACGACGAGGCCGGCGTCGGTCGTGCGGCGCCACAGCGCGATAGCGAGGCCGACGAGGAGCAGCACCGCGGTGAAGTCAAGCGCGTGGAATACCGCAAAGGCACCCGGCGTGTCGAGCGCGAAGGCGATCGTGGGAAAGCCGAAGAGCCAGAGTCGGTAGTCGCTGGGCTCGACGAGAGTGAAGTGGACCCAACCGAAGGTGAGCGGGACAGTGATCAGGAGTGAGAGCACGACGCCCCAGAAGATGCAGAGGTGCATCACCCAGCGCAACGTGCTACGACGCCGGATGAACGTCTGCGCGAAGATGTCGGTCCACCACGCAGCCGGAATGAGCGTCGTATAGCGGCGGAAATTGCGCCAAGAGAGGAAGCTTCGCCAGCCGGCCTTGAAGTAGCGCCAGGTGGGCGGTTTGGTGATCCACAGGGTGTAGCGGTATACGAGCGCCGCGAACGTCACGACCAGCGAAACGGCGTAGCAACTGCCCCGGCGTGCTCACCCCGGATGAGTGCAAGATAGGCATCATGCCGGGAAACATCTTCAAGCGGGGCTCGGTGGGTGTTGTCTCCCGCTCGGGCACCCTTACCTACGAGGCCGTGTTCCAGACCACCCAAGTCGGCCTTGGCCAGTCCACCGCCGTGGGCAT
>JANNHF010000072.1:0-4699 GCA_031404235.1 Chloroflexota bacterium | reverse complement strand
CCTCAACGTACGCGCCGGCGAGATCGTCGGCATCGCCGGGGTCGGCGGCAACGGGCAGGACGAGCTGGTGGAATGCGTCGTCGGCCTGCGCAAGCCCACCGCCGGCACGCTCCGCGTGGCCGGTCGTGACATCAGCCGCCTCAGCGTCGACGCGCGCCGAGACTGCGGCATCGCTTACGTCCCCGCCGACCGCCAGCGCTTCGGGCTCGTGCTGCCCTTCCGCCTTCCCGACAACTTCGTGCTCACGCGCTACGCGGAGCCCCCGTACGCCGGTGGGCTTGGTGGATTCGTGCGGCAGGACACTGCGATCCGCAGCGAGGCCGCTCGCCTGGCCACGGAGTTCGACGTTCGGGCGTCTTCGCTCGACGCGGCCGCCGCCACGCTCTCGGGTGGCAACCAGCAGAAGGTGGTCGTCGCGCGCGAGTTCCGTCACGACCTCAAAGTGCTGGTCATCGATCAACCCACGCGAGGCCTCGACGTCGGCAGCGTCGAGTTCATCCACAAGCAGATCGTCGAGCGCCGTGACGCTGGCGTCGCGGTGCTGCTCGTGTCGGCCGAGCTCGACGAGGTGCTCGACCTATCCGACCGCATTCTCGTGATGTACCGCGGCCGCGTCGTAGGCAGCTTCGCCGCCGCCGAGGCACAGCGCGAGAGGGTCGGCCTGCTCATGGCGACAGGTGAGGCACGCGGGTGACCACGTGGCGCGCTCGCCTCGGGCCGGTGTGGCGTGTGGCCGCGATCCCCTTCTACTCGATCGTGCTCGCGTTCGTCGTCGCCGCCATCGTGATCGTTGTCTCCAGCAGCTTCACGAGGACGGGCTTCGATCCGTTGCTGCCCTTCTCTGCGTACGGGCGGCTCCTCGCGGGCGCGTTCGGAAGCTTCAATGGCATCAGCAACACGCTCGTGGCGGCGGCACCACTGATGTTCGGGGGCCTCGCCGTCGGCCTCGGCCTGAAGGCGGGCCTCTTCAACATCGGCGTCGCGGGCCAGTTCCTGGTCGGCGCGTTCGCCGCGGCGGCCGTCGGATCGTCGCTCGCGACAGCGCCGACGATCGTGGGGATGCCGCTCGCGATGCTCGCGGGCGCACTCGGGGGAGCGGCGTACGGATTCATCCCCGGTTATCTCAAGGCGCGCACGGGCGCGCACGAGGTCGTGACCACGATCATGCTCAACAGCGCTGCGGCGTTGCTGCTCACCTGGGCGGTGAATGACCTCGTACGGGCGCCCGGCTTCTCGTTCCCGCGGACCGGCGATGTCGGACAGAGCGCGCTGCCCCTCCTGAGCTTCACGATCGGCGACATCATCGTGGGCCGCAATCTCCACCTCGGGATCGCATTCGCGGTCGTGACGATCTTCATCATCCGGTGGATCCTCGACCGCACGACGCTCGGGTTCGAGATCCGGACCGTCGGCGCGAACCCCAGCGCCGCGCGCTACGCCGGCATGCGACCGGTGTTCATCACGGCGCTGACCATGACGATGTCTGGGCTACTTGCTGGTCTGGCTGGCGCGATCCAGATCCTCGGCGTCACCGGCTTCTACGCCCCGGGCATCACCGCGTCCGTCGGCTTCGACTCGATCGCCGTCGCGCTGCTCGGCCGCTCCGATCCCATTGGCATCCTGTTCGCGGCCATCCTGTTCGGGGCCTTCCGCGCGGGCGCCCCGCTCATGCAGATCGAGACGAGCGTGCCGATCGAGGTCATCGACATCATCCAGGCGCTGGTCATCCTGTTCCTCGCCGCCGACCTGATCGTCCGAAAGGTCTTCCGTGTGCGCGCGCCGAAGGTGGAGATCACGGAGATGGCCACGGTCACCGGCTCGTGGGGTGGCACGCCGCCGGCGAGCCCCGCGCGCTGATGGACCTCCTCGCGATCCCTCGACTGATCTGGGAGCTCGCTCTCTACCTCTTTGAGGTCATGCCCGACCTCCTTCCGATCATCCTCGGGCTGGCGACGCCTCTCGCGCTCGGCGCGCTCTGCGGCGTACTCAACGAACGCTCCGGGGTCGTGAACATCGGCATCGAGGGGATCATGCTGATGGCGGCGTTCTTCGGCTACCTCACGGGCTTCGCCCTGCACGAGTCGCTCGGCAGCTTCCCGGCGATCCTGTCGGGCATCGTTGTCGCCATCGCGACCGGCGCCGTGCTCGGGTTGTTCCACGCCTGGCTCACGGTGAGCGTGCGCGCCGACCAGATCATCGCCGGCACGATCATGAACATCGCGGCCTTCGGCGTGACCGGCTACCTCAACCGCCTGATCATCACGCCGTCCGGACGCGGTGGCGCCGGCGTGATCCCGCCGTTCCAGCTGCCCGATCAGTTCGCCGATCTCCCACTCATCGGTCCGATCCTCGCGATGTTCCTCGACCAAGGTCCGATCGCGATGAGCGTGATCGTGCTCGTGCTCGTGTCCCAGTTCGCGCTCTTCCGCACGCGCTGGGGGCTTCGCACCCGCGCCGTCGGCGAGCACCCGAAGGCAGCCGATACGGTCGGCGTCGACGTGTTCCGGCAGCGCTACATGAACGTGATCGTCGGCTGCGCGATCGCCGGCCTCGCGGGCGCGTACCTCACGCTCGAGTCCACCGGCTCGTTCCAGAACGGCATGACCAACGGCCGCGGCTTCATCGCGCTCGCCGCCGTGATCTTCGGCCGCTGGACACCGATCGGATCGTTCTTCGGCGCGCTCCTGTTCGGCACCGCGACGGCCTTCGCGTTCATCGTTGTCGTCCGGCCCGCGGAAGGCGATCTCGGCGCGCTCATGAAGTCGATCCCGACCGCCTGGTACGCCGCGTTGCCCTACCTCATCACCGTCGTCATCCTGGCCGGCGTAGTGGGCAGGTCGACCCCGCCGGCGGCCGACGGCATCCCCTACGCGAAAGAGGGCAAGGGCTAGGACGGATTGACGCCTCGGGTCTCCCGTCGTAGCCTCTTCAAGGTCTGGTCAGACCACCTGACCAGCCCATAGGGGAGGCCCGAACTGGCCGTAATCGAGCCCATCCGGCGCAGCAGGCTCTACCAGAGCATCGTCGAGCAGATAGAGATGCTCTTGGAGAGAGGCGAGCTCCGCCCCGGAGACCAGCTCCCGCCCGAGCGCGCGCTCGCGGAGCAGTTCGAGGTCTCGCGGGCCTCGGTGCGTGAGGCACTGCGGACACTGGAGCTCCTCGGCGTCGTCGAGACGCGCGCCGGTGGTGGCACGTTCGTGCGCCAGGTCGCCCCGGACGATCTCGCCCGGCCGCTCCACAGCCTGATCGCGCGCGGCCACAGCGTTCCTGACGTCATCGAGTTCCGCGGGCTCATCGAACCGGCGCTCGCGGCGCTCGCGGCGACGCGCATCAGCGAGGCACAGCTCGCGGAGCTGCGTGAGATCCTCGCCGCGCAGGAGCGCAAGGTCGCCTCTGGGGGGACGTACGTGGAAGAGGACATCCGATTCCACGAGGTCATCGGCGACGCGGCGAAGAACGAGCTGCTCACGACGATGCTCGCGGTCATCTGGGATGTCCTCCGCGCATCGCGCGAGCAGTGGCTCCAGACCAACCAGCGCGCTCACACCTCCCTCGATGCGCATCGACGCATCCTCGACGCGCTCTCGCGCCGCGACGTCGAGGCGGCGCGGACCGCGTCCGCTGAGCACATCCGCGCGGTCGGCGAAGGCATCCTGAAGCTGCTTGGAGGTCGCAATGGCTGAGGACCGCAGTATTTCCATCGAGGTCGTTTACCGCGGCATCTTCCAGAAGACGCTGGCGCAACGCATCTGCCGATCGGTCGTGCTCGCCGCACGCAAGAAGGGGCACACCGGAACGGCGTTCGCGCGCTACGGCGACTCGCCGGAGCGCAACGGCGTACCGGCGAAGCAGTTCGCCGTCGTGGCGGCCGACGAGCTCGAGCTCGAGGCGTCCATGGCGAAGTACGAGCCAAGCGTCGTGGACGTGACGATCGTGGTCGACGACACGCTCGTGAAGGGCGTCGAGTCGTGGGCCTGGTACGGCCGTCAGCCGATCTGGAAGCCGTTGCGCGCGAACGGCTGGCTCCTCGTCACGAGTGAAAAGAAGGCCGCTGAGGTCCTGGCACAGACCGATAAGTCCGAGCGGCCTTACACGCTCGGGATCGTGCCGGGCGGGGCGTCGTTCGCGGGACTCTGGGTCTATAAGGACGATCACACCGACTTCCGCGTGCTCGGTGCGCTCGCGAAGATCCTCCCGCAGTGGATCGCGCTCGAGGACGCCAAGGCCGCGTCGCTCGAGCTCGCGAAGGGAGACCAGTCCGCGGTCGCGTCGGTGCAGTACGGGTACGACTCCACGACGAAGCGGCCGGTCAAGATCGGCGAAGGCACGAGCGGACACGAGGTCCTGCAGTTCACCAAGCCGGGCTGGACCACGATGCGGCCGGGGATCATCGTCGAGGCCCGCAAGCCCGGCGAGCGCAACCCGTACTACAAGAAGTACGGAGCGCGCACGATGCGCCCGGTCGTGAACTTCGACACCTGCATCAAGTGCACGATGTGCTGGCTCGACTGTCCGGATGAATGCTTCGAGGTCACGCCCGAAGGCCACTACGAGGTCGTGTATGAGGCGTGCATCGGCTGCGGTATCTGCGCGCAGGTCTGCCCGGTGAAGGACTGCATCGTCATGGTCGACGAGCTGAAGTTCACCGACAACAAGGACAAGTGGCAGCTCTGGAAGCAGGACCGTCCCGCGTACAACG
>JANNHF010000071.1:0-3298 GCA_031404235.1 Chloroflexota bacterium | reverse complement strand
GTGATGGTGCGCATGGCGCACCCTACAATTTCGCAACTTTGCATCAGTCACAATGGCCCATAAATCACTAAATAAAAGCGCACCGCAATCGTCAGGATTACGATGCGCTTCAATATTTTTGCAACATAACGGATAAAGGGTTGAGGAGCGTCGACTTCCCCGAGCCGTTCGCGCCGACGACGCCGAAGCAGTGGCCGCGCTCCACGCTGAAGCTCACGTCCTTCAGCGCGTGGACGACCTCAGCGGCATTGGTCTGACGGAGGATGAGCTCTTTGAGCGTCGGGGCGCGTCCGGTGCGGAGCCGGTAGCGCTTCCCCAGGTGTTCGGCGCGGATCGCCACCATGCGCGGCCATGCTAGGGAGTGGCGGTCGCTAGCGAGCGAATCCCTCGTAGATCATCGCGCCGTCGCCGCCCTGGAAGTTGAGCTCGACGACGATGCCCGTCGCGGTCCCACCGATCGCGTCCACGACGACCGCGTACTGCGTCTCATCCGCGAGGCCAAGCACGTCGCGCGGGTCGATGCGGATCGACTGCTTCGGCGTGATCGGAAGGTTCTGCGACGCCGCGAGCGAGCCGTCGGCGAAGCGGTACCACGAGAGCTTCAGGCTCGTCGCGGTGATGCTCTGCAGGATCAACGGCGTGGACCAGCCGTCGGAGCCGCCGAGGCGGCGGGTCACGTTCGGCAGGAAGAGCCGCGTCGCGGGCTGGGTGCGCGCCGAGTAGCCGGCCGCGGTCGTGTCGCCGATCACGTTGACGACGGCCGCGATGCTGCTCGCTGTCCCCCCGCTGGCAACGAACGAGTACTCGCCGTTCCCAAGGCAGCCGGCCGTCGCAGCCGCGCCGCAGAGCGGCAGCGTCGTGTTCCCATTCGTGTAGCGCGGGTCGAAGGCCCACGCCGCGCCGGCCGCGAGCGCAGGACCGGTGAACGACGACGTCCCGCTGCCGCCGAGCGGCGTGAATACGAGCGACGGCGTCGCGCCAGCGGTGCCGGTGTTCTGCAGGACGATGGTCGACAGACCCCTACCGACACCGGCCACGTTCTTCACCGCATACGGTCCGTAAAGGGTGTCGGCGCCGCCCACGATGCCGTTCGCCGAGTACATGACGGGCGCCGGGTCGCCGGGTGCGTCCTTGTGCGTGTTGACGATCACGCTGATCGGCTGGCTGGCCGTGACGGTCACCGCGTACTGCGTCTGGTCGCTGAGGTCGATCTCCGAGTTCGGGTCGATGAACTTCGAGCGGCCGGGCTCGATCTGACGCGTGATGGTCGCGGTCTTCGTGCCGTCGAACGAGATGAACGATGCGGTCGCGGTCGTTCCCGCGGTGCCGACGTTCTGGATGATGAACGGCGTGACGAAGCCGAAGAACTTGCGCACGATATTCGGGAGCGACACCTTCGTCGCGCCCGATGCGGCGCCCACGTACGAGCCGGCCTCGGCGCCGCCGCCCGAGCCCTGGTGCTCGTTCACGACGGCGACGATGTCCGTCATGTAGCTCTTCACGACGACCGCGTACTGCGCGTCGCCCGAGAGATCGGCGTCGTTGTTGGGCACGTCGGCGAAGGACTGGCCCGGCTTCAGCGCGCAGATGTCCCGGCGCGCCACGAGCACGCCGCTCGAGAAGCTGTAAAAGTCCACCTGCAGCGAGGTGATGCTGAAGCGGTTGGTGTTCTGCACGATGAACGGCGTGTACCAGCCGGAGGGACCGCCGAGCGTCTTGGTGATGTTCGGCAGGTACACCGTCGTGTTGGGTGACTCGGGCCGCGCGCATGTCGCGGTGCCCGGCGTGAGCTGCCAGTCGAGGCGCGTGTTGGCTTGGAGCTGGACGTTGTGCGCCTCGAAGCGGTTGTAGCCCTCTTTGTTGTAGTAGACGACCCAGAACGTCGGGCCGGCCACGAAGCCGTCGATCCTGTAGTAACCGTCGAAGTCGGTGGCGGTGGTGCACAGGACCGGCGGTCCAAGGGTGATGCAGACGTTGGCGAGCGCCGCGCCGGTCGTCTTCGAGGTGATGTACCCCTCGAGGTAGACCTCCGCGCCGGCCGCCGGACGCGCGCCGCCGGACAGGGCGGCCACGACGAACGCGGCGACGAGCAGGAGCCTCAAGAAGCCGCTCTGGGGGGCATGCATGGGGCTAAACGGGGGTAAACGCGGCTAGTGACGGTGGAACCGCCTCTCTGCGACCGCGGCGCCCTGGGCGACCAGAACGCCCAGGAGCAGGCCTCCCAGGACGTCGCTCGGCCAGTGATCGGCCAGATACACACGCGTGACCATCATGAGCGCTACGGCGCCGACCGCAAGCCACGGCGGGACCCGCGCCACGCCGGCGAGGAAGGCGACCCGGGCGACGTGCCCACTGGGGAACGCGCCGGCGAACGGCACGTGGGCGAACGGCACGAGCTCCACGCTGCGCGAGAGCTCCACCGGGGGCAGTGGCTGCGGCAGGGTCAGCTTGAGCGCGACCTCGAGGGCCGTCGTGACGGCCAGGAGGAGCGGCACCGTCGCGGTATCCAGCCCGCGGCGCCAGCGGGCGACGACGAGGCACAGCGCGATGCCGGCGGTGACCTCGGCCTGGCCGAGCAGGCTGACCGCGGACGAGAAGAGATCGAGCCACGGCGCGCGCACCGTCTGGACCAGATCGAGCAGCGCTCGGTCGAGACCCTGCAGCGCGCCGACGGCGACCAGCGCCGACACGACCACGAAGAGCAGCGCGAGCAGCCCCGTCCGGATCAGAGGTAGCTCTCGAAGTCGTCCTTGGCGCGTCGGAAATACGCGAAGCCGACGACGAACAGCGCGAGCGCGACCAACGCGGAATAGCCGAAGGTCGGCCAGTCCGGCGGAAGGCCGTCGAGGAGCGCGCGCTGATATCCGACAACGACGCCGGTCATGGGGTTGAGCTGAAGGAGGAAGAGCTCGCGCGGGCGATCGGCCAGGATCGCGATCGGGAAGAGCACCGGCGTGAGGAAGTACCACGCGAGCAGCACGATCCCGAGGATGTGCTCGACATCCCGGTAGAAGACGTCGAGCCCCGCCAGCAGGTACGCGAGGCCGAGGTTCATGACGATCTGCACCGCGAGCAGCAGCGGAAGCCAGAGGAGTCCCTCGAGATGGCGCGGACCGAAGACCGCGAGCACCAGGAAGAGGACGACGATGCTGAGCAGGAAGTTCGCGAGCGACGACAGGACGCTCGCCGCCGGAAGGAGCTGCAGCGGGAGGCGCACCTTCTTCACGATCGTCGCGTTCGAGACGATCGCGGCGGCGCCGGACTGGAGCGAGTTCGCGAAGAACGTCCAGGGCAGCAG
>JANNHF010000070.1:0-12384 GCA_031404235.1 Chloroflexota bacterium | reverse complement strand
CTCTCCGAGGAGCGCACGTCCATCGTCACAGTCGGGCAGCTGCTACCGCACAAGGGCATCCACGACGTCATCGCGGCCTTCGCGCGTTACCGCGAGCGCGACAAGGGCGCGCGTCTCTACCTCGTCGGATCCACAGCGATGTCGGCGCAGTACACGGAGCGCCTGCACGCCGACGCCCTGCGCCTCGGGCTGCGCGACGCGGTGACCTTTACCGGCAGTGTTCCGATCGAGTCGCTCGTCGCCTACTACCGCGGTGCGACCGCGCTCCTAACGCTTTCGGAGCACGAGGGCTTCTGCGTGCCCCTCCTCGAGGCGATGCGGAGCGACCTCCCGATCGTCGCGCACGCGGCGGGCGCCATCCCCGACACGCTCGGCGACGCCGGCATCCTGTTGAAGGACAACACGCCGGATGCGGTCGCGGCGGCGATCGAGCGCGTCGTCGGCGATCGCGATCTGCGCCGCGACCTGATCGCGAAGGGGCGCGCTCGCCTCGCGGAGTTCGCGCCCGAACCCGTCGCGGAGCGCCTGCGCGACGCGCTCGCGCTGGCGGGCTGGGACCTGCCCGAGCGCCGCACGCGAAAGGTCGTCGTCCTCTCGAGCGACCAGCGCTGCGGCATCCACCACTACGCGCTCTCGCTCGCGGACGGTCTCCGGAGCGGTGGGCATGACGTGACGTTCGTCGGCGTCCGACATCTCGACGGAAAGGACCTCGGCGCGAAGGTGCGTCACATCACGCGCGACGTCGAGGCCGTCATCGTGGAGCACGAGCACGGCATCTTCTCGGACGTCCCGTTCGTCCGCGCGCTCATCTCGTTCTGGCGCCGGAAGATCCCGGTCGTGCTCTCGCTGCACGAGATCGAGCCGGAGAAGTTCCATCACTTCCGTCTGATCTCGAGCGCCCTGCATTACCGGCCTCGGTATGGGAAGGTGCTGGAGTTCATCCGTGCCGGCTGGGTCACGCTGCGGATCGCGAACTGGTTCCTGCGCTACCGGGCGGTGCTCGCGTTCATGGGTGCCATCCCGGTGCACCTCGCGACGCACTCCGAGCGCTCGGACCGCTGGATCACGCTCCTCAGCGACGATGCGCGCAAGCTCGAACGGTTTCCCCTCGTGCTCGTCCCGCTCGAAGACACGACGCTGCCGAAGGACGACGCCGAGAGGCGCGCGCTTCGCGAGCGGCTGGGCCTCCCCGCGGGCAAGTTCGTCTTCGTGTCACCGGGCTTCTTCTTCCGCCGCAAGCGCTTCACGCAGGTGATCGCCGCCGCGCCGCGAGACAGCGTCGTCGTGCTCTCGGGCACGCGCTCGGGCAACGAGCCGGAGTACTTCGATGAGGTCATGGAGTACATCAGGGAGCGCGGCTTCACGAACGTCGTGGTGAACACCGACTACGAGACGATGGGGCAGTACGTCGCCGCCGCGGACTGCGTCGTCCTCTATTACGAGGACGTCTTCCAAAGTGCCGTCGCCGCCCAGGCGATATGGGCCGGGCTGCCGTGCATCTTCTCCGAGGCGCGGGGCTTCGATGTCTATCACGGCGCCGGGCTCGTCGCGCGCGATAGCGGCGAGCTCGCCGAGCACATGCGCGAGATCCAGAAGCCCGAGACCTATGCGCGCCTGCGCTCTCGCGTGAGATATCTGCAGCGGATGCTGGCGCCGGAGCGCAACGCGGACCGCTACCTGACGCGCATACCGTAAATGCGACGCCTGTGAGCGACATCCTCATTGTCGTCCAGCGCTTCGGCGACGAGGTCGTCGGCGGATCCGAGGGTCACGCGCGCGTCGTCGCCTCGCGCCTCGCGCGGACGCACCGCGTCGAGATCGCGACCACGACCGCCGCGGACTACTGGACCTGGGCGCCGTATTACCCGTCCGGCACGAGCGAGCTCGACGGCCTGAAGGTCCACCGCTTCCCGGCCGAGGGCCGCGACCCGGAGTTCAAGGCGTTCGAGTCGAAGGTGCTGAACGGCGAGCACGCGCTGGCCGATGAGGACGAGTGGCTCCGCCGACAGGGACCCCATTGTCCGCAGCTGCTCGACTTCCTGAAGGACGATGGCGCCCGTTACGACGCGATCCTCTTCTACACGTACATCTACGAGCCCACGGCGCTCGGCGTCGCCATCGTGCCCGAGCGCGCGGCGCTCATCTCGACCGCGCACGACGAGGCGCCGCTGCGCCTTGCCCCATACCGCGCACTGTTCCAGCTGCCGCGCGCGTTCGGCTTCCTCACGCCCGAGGAGCGCGATCTCGTGCATCGCACCTTCCGTAACGAGCACATCCCGCACGAGACGCTGGGGCTTGGACTCGACCCGCCCGGGGCGTACGACGTCGCCGCGTTCCGCGCGGCGCACCAGCTCGAGGGCCCGATCGTCCTCTATCTCGGTCAGGTGAGCGAGGGCAAAGGCTGCGACGACCTTCTCGCCGCATGGATCGCGTACCGCTCGCGTCCGAAGGCGCGGTCCGCGACGCTCGTGCTCGCGGGCACGGTGCGCATGGAGCTGCCCGATCGTCGCGACGTCGTCGCGCTCGGTCGCATCCCCGACGCGCAGAAATACGCGACGCTCGCGGCGGCCGACGCGCTGGTGCTGCCGTCGCGGTTCGAGAGCCTCGGCATCGTGCTCCTCGAGGCCTGGCAGGTCGGGACGCCGGTGGTCGTGCGCGCGGACAACCCGGTCACGGCCGGTCAGGTCGGGCGGTCGGGCGGCGGCCTCACCTATGGCGACGCGAACGAGTTCGGCGACGCGCTCGATCGCGCGATCGCCGCTCGTGACGTGCTCGGCGCTGCAGGGCGAGCGTGGGTGGAGCGCGAGTCGTCGTGGGACGCGTTCGATGCGCGCCTGGCGCAGCTCGTCGCGCTGACGGCCGCATAGGTGCGGCACATCTACAGGCGTCGCTTGTGACCGACCCGACCCTGATGGTCGTCGTGCAGCGCTACGGCGACATCGGTGGCGGCGGCGCGGAGGTGCTCGCAAGAGCGGTCGTTCAAAGGCTGCGGCCCCACTTCAACATCGAGGTGGCGACCACCACCGCGCGCGATTACTGGACGTGGGCGAACGAGTTCACCGCCGGCCTCACCGCCGTCGATGGCGTTCCCGTGCACCGCTTCGCTGTAGAGCGCGGGCGTTCGCGCGACTTCCGTCTTCACGAGCGGCGCGCGTTCTCACAGACCCACACGCTCGCCGACGAGCGCGCGTTCGTCGAGGCGCAGGGACCGGTCGCGCCCGATCTGCTCGAACATGTGAACAAGCGCGGCCGCCAGGTCGACCACGTGCTGTTCTTCACCTACATCTACTACCCGACGGTGCTCGGGCTCCCGCTCGCGCCGGAGCGCGCCGTGCTCGTGCCGACCGCGCACGACGAGCCCGCGATCCGGCTCGCGATCTACAAGCCGGTCTTCTGCGCGCCGCGAGCGATCGTATTCAGCACCGCTGAGGAGCGCGCGCTGGTGCACCGCCTCTTCCGGAACGAGCGCGTGCCGAACGAGGTCGTTGGCATCGGCGTCGACGTGCCGGCCGAGCGCTTCGCTGATCGTTTCCGCCAGCGCTACGCGATCGAAGGTCCCTACTTCCTTTACGTCGGCCGCATCGTCGAGAGCAAGCAGTGCGGACAGCTCTTCGAGGCGTTCGCGCGCTGGCAGGACTCGCGCGGCACGCGCGCGACGCTCGTCCTCATGGGCAACCGCGAGATGCCCGTGCCGGACCGCCCGGATATCCGACTGCTCGGGCGCACTTCCGACGAGGACAAATTCGACGCGCTAGCGGGCTGCGTCGCGCTGGTGCAGCCGAGCCTGCTCGAGTCGCTCTCGATCATCGCGCTCGAGGCCTGGGCCTGCGGCCGTCCGGTGATCTGCGACGCGCGCTCGCCGGTGGTGTGGGGGATGACCTATCGCGCGGGCGCCGGCCTCGCCTACCGCACCGCCGCTGAGTACGCCGAGATCTCCGAGATGCTCATCGGCCGTCCGCAGCTCGCGTCGCGTCTCGGCGCGGCGGGGCAGTCGTTCGTCGAGCGGACCTACACCTGGCCGCGCGTCATCGAAACCTATCTCGATCTCTTCGCCGAGGTGCGCGCCCGCAACTCTTGAGTGCATGCACACGCGCATGCATACTTCGGTCGATGGCTGGCAAGGAGAAGGTCGACCTCCAGATCCGCGGCATGCCCGTGGGCCTGCAGCGGCGGATCCGATCGAAGGCCGCCCGCAAGGGCACGTCGATGAGCAAGTACGTGATCCAGATCCTCGAAGACAACGTCGACCGGCCCGAGTCGATCAACGAGTGGCTCGATTTGGTGCTGTCGTACCCGCCCGCCCCTGGTTACAAGCCCGGCCAGGGCGCCGCGGCGATCCGTGCGATACGCGACGCGATCGAAAAGGCCTAACGCGACTGATCGTCCTCGACGCTTCGGCCGCGGTCGACTTCGTCGTTGGACGCGAAGCCGCCGCCGGCATCCAGGCGATCCTGCGCGATCAGGTCGTCACGGTGCCTGTGCACTTCGACGCGGAAGTTTTCGCTGGCGTCCGCAAGTCGCTGCTTCGGCGTGAGATCGACGCCGAGCAAGCCCGACTTGCGCTCTTCTTGTCGCAAAGCATTCGCGCGCGACGCGCGGCGATCGGGCCGCTCCTTCCCGAAGCCTTCGCCCTGCGGGATCGCTTTGGTCCATACGACGTGTTCTACGCGATAGTCGCGCGACTCACCGAGGCGTCGCTCGTCACGACCGATCGTGGTCTGGCGCGTGCCGCCAAGGGGTACTGCAAGGTCGACTACGTCGCCCCGAGGTAGACCCGATCGGTCGCACTGACGGCGACGCTAGGCTCGTCCGGTGGTCCTATCGCTTGCGATCGGCGCGGGGCTTGGCCTCCTTCTCGTCGTGGCGCCGTCACTCGCGAGCGACATTGCGGTCACGGATCCCGTTTGGCTCGGGTTCATCTGGTTCATGAAGCCAGAGTCGCTTCTGGTGATCGTGCCGCCGTTGCTCTATCTGGCCATCGGCGCGGGGATCGGCGCGCTCGGGCGCATCAACATCTCCATCAACACAACGGCCGTCGTGCTCGTCGCCGTCGCCGTGAACGCGGCCGCGACTCTGCTCGAGAGCGCCTACGCCGCGGGGGTCATGGGCGTCGGATGGTGGCTGATCGGTTCGGTCGTGTCCGCTGCGCTGATGCTCGTGGGCGCGGCCGTCGTGACGCGGGTCACGCGCCGGGCCGTCACTTCGTCATCTGGTAGTCGATCCGTGCGCGGCCACTGAGCATCCGCGAGGTCGCGTGCTGCTCCGGGTATCCCGACTTCACGAAGAAGATCTCGAAGAAGCCCTCTTTGGCGAAGACGGACCCCAGGTCGAGCAGGTACCAGCCATCTTTGTCGGTCCGGCTCCAGCAGATCGCTCCGGGTTTTCCGGGTGTGATGCACACCTGCTCCACCGGCGCGCCGCTCGAGGCGTCGGTCACGCGCCCGATCATCGCGAACGTGCTCGCATTGGCCAGGAGCTGCTCGGCCTTCTTCTCGTCGAGGCGTGTGACGTACGCGGCGGTCACGACGTCGCAGGCACCGCCGGCTGCCAGCTCCTTCCGGAACGTTGCCCGGTTCTCATCGTCGAACGGGGGAAGCCCGGTGACGCGGACCGGCTCGGCACAGCCGGTCGGCGCAGCCGTGGGCGCCGGCCGGCTCTGAGAGCACCCGGACGCGGCCAGGGCAAGCAGGGCGGCGAGCGCGAGCGACCGGTGCATTCCCCATATGCTGAGGCAGTGAGGGACAAGAAGGGGAACGGCGAACGCGACTGGGGAAACATCGACTGGTCCAACTTCGATCTCTCGCAGCTCCGGACCCGCCGGGGCGCGCCCCAGCCGCCGACCCGGCGCGGCGTCCTCATCACCGTCCTCGCGTTCCTGCTCTTGCTCGTGCCCCTGCTGCTCCTGCCCCTGAACGAGTTCCTCACCGATCTCCTGTGGTTCCGAAGTCTTGGCCTCGAGGACGTCTACCTGCGCCGCTACACCGCGGGCTTCTGGGCGTTCGTCGCGTTCTTCCTGATCTTCTTCGTGATCGCGGTGCCGAATCTCTACCTGGCGCTCCGGCCGCAGGTCCCGCGCGTCGTCGTCGAGGCGGAGCGGCCGCGGTCGTCCGCGCTCGCGCAGACGCTGCGTCTCCTCTGGGTCATCACGATCCCGGCGTTCTTCTTCGGCCTCGCGGGCGGTGATCAATGGGATCAGCTCCTGCGTTGGCTGAACGCGGTCCCGTTCGGCGTGAGCGATCCGCTCTTCGGCCGTGACGTCGGTTTCTACTTCTTCACGCTGCCGGTCCTCGAGTTCGTGCGTGGATGGTCGATCGCCGCCGTCCTCGTGATCGCCGCGGGCGTGGTGTTCCTCTACGCGGTGCGTGGCGTCATCGGCGTCGCGACCAGCACGATCACGCGCGGCGACCTCGGCGTGGCCGGCCGCACCGCGCTCGCGCTTGCGCGACCCGCTCGCGCGCATCTCTCGGTGCTCGGCGGCATCTTCCTCGCCCTCGTCGCCGGGGGCTACGTGCTCGACCAGTACGACCTGCTCTTCCGCACCGAGCCGGTGCTCACCGGCGCCGGCTACGCGAGCGTCAACGCGCGCATCCCGGCGCTCACGATCCTCACGGTCCTGGTCAGCATCGCGGCGCTCGCGTGTTTCGCGAACGCCTTCGCGCGGACGGTGTGGGTGCTTGGCGGCGCGATCGTGGTCTGGTTCGCCGCGGCCGTGCTCGTGAGCGGCGTGTACCCGGCCCTCGTGCAGAACTTCGTCGTCGCTCCTGACTCGCTCAACAAGGAGCGGCCGTACCTCGAACGCAACATCGCGGCGACGCGCGCCGCGTACGCGCTCGACAAGGTCGAGGAGTCGCTGTTCAACGTCGCCGACACGCCGAGCCAGGCGGAGGCGACGCGCGAGTTCTCCGACACGCTGTCGGTGCGGCTGTGGGATTACCGCCGCCTTCTGTCGGCGTTCGACCAGCTGCAGGCGCTGCGTCAGTACTACGACTTCGTCGACGTCGACGTCGACCGCTACGCGATCGGCGGTCGCGACGTGCCGATGATGCTGTCCGCGCGCGAGCTCAACACCGCGTCACTGCCCCAGCAGACCTGGGTGAACCGCCACCTTCAGTTCACGCACGGCTTCGGCGCGGTCATGGCGCCGGTCGGCGGCGTCACGAGCGAGGGCCAGCCGCAGCTCCTGGTGAAGGACATCCCGCCGCAGGGCGAGCCGAAGATCGAGCAGCCACGCATCTACTTTGGCGAGCTCACCAACGACTACGTGATCGTCGACACCGCGATGGAGGAGTTCGACTACCCGCAGGAGGGCTCGGACGCCCGCACCCGCTACTCAGGCGCCGGCGGGGTCGGCGTCAGCTCGCTGTGGGATCGCCTCCTGTTCACGCTGCGCTTCGGCGAGACAAACCTGCTGTTCAGCGATCAGATCCGCTCCGACAGCCGCATGCTGTTCCACCGCAACATCGCCGAGCGGCAGCGCCTCATCGCGCCGTTCCTCGAATACGACCACGACCCCTATCTCGTCGTTGCCGACGGCAAGCTCTGGTGGATCAACGACGCCTACACGGTCGGGGACCGCTACCCGTACAGCGAGCGGTTCAGTGAGCTGGTGCGCGGCGGCACGCGCGTATCGGACGGCGAGCTCAACTACATCCGGAACAGCGTGAAGGTCGTCACGAACGCGTATGACGGATCCATCGCCTATTACGTCGTCGACGAGACCGACCCCGTCGTGCGCACTCTTCGCGCGATCTATCCGACCCTCTTCACGTCGCTGGCCGAGATGCCGCAGAGCCTCAAGGACCACATCCGCTACCCCGAGGACATCTTCTCGATCCAGGCGCAGGTGTTCGCGATCTATCACATGACCGACGTCGACAACTTCTACAACCGCGGCGACGCGTGGCGGATCGCGAACGAGGTCCAGGAGCAGGGCCAGTCGAAGGCGCCGATCGAACCGTACTACGTGACGACGCGTCTGCCGGGCTCGGATCGCAAGGAGTTCGTGCTGTTCGTCCCGATGACTCCGGCGGGCGGGCAGCGCGACAACATGGTCGCCTGGATCGCGGGCCGCGCCGATGCGCCTGATTACGGCAAGCTGCGCGTACTGCGCTTCCCGCAGGATCGGCAGATCTTTGGTCCGCTGCAGATCGAGGGAGTCATCGACGCCGACGCGACGATCAAGCAGCAGCTCACGCTCCTGTGTAGCGGCGGCGGCTCGACCTGCTTCCGCGGCAATCTGCTCGTGCTCCCGGTCGGCAACTCGTTCCTCTATGTCGAGGGACTGTTCGTGCAGGCGACGCAGAGCCGCATCCCGCAGCTGCAGCGGGTGATCGTCGCGACTCAGGGTCGCGTCGTCATGGCCCCCACCTTCGAGACGGCGCTCGACGCCCTCTTCGGTCCGGGCACCACGCCGACCACGCCGACCACGCCGACCCAGCCGCCACCGGTCACGACCCCGCCCGCCGCCGGTGTGGTCGCCGAGCTCGTGAAGTCGGCGACGGACCACTACCAGCAGGCGCAGGATGCGCTCAAGCGGAGCGACTTCGCCGAGTACGGCCGTCTCCTGAAGCTCCTCGAGGAAGATCTCGCAAAGCTCCGTGCCGCCACGGGCCAATAACAAGCCCGCGGTCCTCGCCGCCCTCGTCCTCGGTCTCTTCTGGTGCGTCGAGGGCATCGATGTCAACGCTCCGCAGCTCGACCGCGTCGTTCTCTTGGTGATCGGGCTCGGTCTCGCCTGGGCCGCCCTGCGCGACGCGCCGCTCGCCGCAGCCGGCGCCGCCGCCTACGCCGTGTTCGTCGCGGCCTCCGAGCGCCTTCACCGCGAGCCTTTGGTCGACGGCAGCGACGTCCTGCGCGCGACGGCCGAATCGCTCGACGTCGTGTTCGCCGGAGGCAATCCGTACACGCACGTGCTCCAGAGCACCATCCCGGTCGGCTCGCCATTCGTGTATCCGCCGGGCGAGCTGGCGTGGTACGCGCTGCCGTACGTTCTGGTCGGCGACATCACGCGCGTGGACACCTGGGCCGGCATCGCCGTCGTGGCGGCGATCGCGCTCGCGGGCTTTCGCGTGGGCATGGCGAACGTCGCGCTCCCCGCGATGCTCTATGCGTCCTGGGGCGTCGCCGGCTACCGCGCCCTCGACGGACAGAACGACGTCTCGGGTTCGCTCCTCGTCGTGCTCGCGCTCGTCGCGCTGGTGTTCGCGGAACGGGACGGCCACTGGTCGCGCGGCGCGTTGCTGCTCTCGGCGGTGTGCTTCGGCTGGGCCATCGCGTTCAAGCAGTTCGCCGTGCTGGTGCTGCCGCCCGTGGTGCGCTACCTCGCGGTGCGCGGCGCCGACTGGCGCCGCTACGCGCTCGCTGTGGCTGGCGTCGTCGCTGCGTTCGTCGTGCCATTCTTCATCCGCGATCCCGGCGCGTTCGCGGAGAAGCAGACGGCGGCGCTCACCTTCCACGACGAGATCTGGGGCGCGAACATCCTCAACACCCTCGCGCAGTTCGGCGACGTGGCGCCGCTCGTGCCGCTGTTCATCGCGACCGCCGTCGTCGGCACGCTCGGTCTCGTCGTCCTCGTCGCTCGCTGGCACATCCCGACGCTCGGCGCCGCGGCGCTCGCCGGCGCGGGCATGGTGATGCTGCCGCTGCTCCTCGCGCGCTGGACGACGCAGCCGTATTACGTATACGTCGGCGCGATCGCGGCCTGCGGCGTCGCGTTGCTCGCGTCTAGAATTCGCACCGAATGAAGGGCCTGCGCATCGCGGTCATCGGCGCGGGGTACTGGGGCCCGAACCTCGTCCGCAACCTCAACGAAGCGCCGGGTGCCGATCCCGTTGCCGTCGCGGATCTCTCGGACGAGCGGCTGGAGGCCATCCACAAGCGCTTCCCCGCAGTGCGCACGACGAGAGACCATCGTGCGCTGCTCGCCGATCCGACCATTGACGCGGTGTGCATCGCGACACCCGTCGGCACGCATCGCGCCATCGCGGAGGAGGCGTTCGCGGCCGGGAAGCACGTGTTCGTGGAGAAGCCGATCGCCGGGTCGATCGAGGACGCCGAGGCGATCATCCGCGCCGGTGAGCGCGCGAAGAAGACCCTGATGGTCGGCCACACCTTCGTGTACAACCCCGCCGTCGTGAACGTGCGCGAGAGGATCGTGCGCGGCGACCTCGGGAAGATCTATTACGTCGATAGCCAGCGCGTGAATCTGGGTCTGCATCAGTTCGACGTCAACGTCCTCTGGGATCTTGGTCCGCACGACGTGTCGATCACCCTGTACTGGCTCGATGAGGAGCCCGAGTGGGTCCAATCCGTTGGTGCGTGCTACGCGCAGCCCGACATCGAGGACGTCGTCTTCCTCACCATGGGCTTCCCCTCCGGTGCGGTGGCACACGCGCACCTGTCCTGGCTCGCGCCGAGCAAGCTGCGAACGATGGTGGTGATCGGCTCACACCGGATGGCGGTATACGACGACGTGCAGTCGGTCGAGAAGGTGAAGATCTACGACCACGGCGTGGGCGAGCTCTCCAGCGAGGAGCTGCGGCGCAGCTACCGCTCCGGCGATATCCGCAGCCCGCGCGTCGACGGCACCGAGCCGCTGCAGATGGAGATGCGGCACTTCATCGAGTGCGTGAACACCGGAGCGCGCCCGCGCAGCGATGGCGAGGCGGCCCTTCGCGTCGTGCGCGTGTTGGACGCGGGGATGCGCTCGCTGCGGGCCGGTGGCATCCGCGTGGCGTACCGGCAGGAGGCCGCGAGGCCGGAGCCGGCGCGGGCGTGACGTCGCTCGGCGTGATCGTTCATCCGACGGCCCTGGTCGCAGCCAATGTCGAGCTCGGATCGGGCACCGTGGTGGGTGAGTACGTCGTGCTCGGCCGCGCGCCGCGTGGAAAGAAGGAAGGCGAGCTCCCTCTGACGATCGGCCCGGACTCGATCATCCGCCCGTTCACCACGATCTACGCCGGCACGACGATCGGCGCGCGTCTCCAGACCGGCCAGGGCGCCTCCATCCGCGAGGACAACGTGCTGGGGGACGACGTCTCGGTCGGCACGCACGCCTCGCTCGAGTTCGGCAACCGCATCGGCTCGGGGGTGCGCATCCACACCGGGTGCTTTCTCGAGCTCGTCACGCTCGAGGACGAGGTGTTCGTCGGCCCGCATGTCGTCTTCACCGACGACCCGCATCCGCAGTGCCCGGCGTACCTTCAGTGCGTGAAGGGCGCGACCGTCCGCCGCCGCGCCCGCCTCGGCGCGAACAGCACGATCCTCCCCGGCGTTGAGATCGGCGAGGACGCGCTCATCGGAGCGGGCAGCGTCGTTCGCGAGCGCCGCATCGCGCCGCGCACCGTTTGGGCCGGGAATCCCGCGGTGCAGCTCAAGGACGACATCACCGACCTCGCGTGCTTCGTCGGCATCTATCCGCACGCATATGCGTGGCTGGACGAGAAGGCCCGGCGCTGACGAACGACGAGCTGCAGCGCGGCATCACGGAGTTCGAAGCGGCCCAGGTGGAGCTCGAGACGTTCTTCCACGGGCTGTCGGATGCGCAGCTGGACGCCCCGGTGTGGGACGAAGGCATCGGATGGCGCGTACGCGATCTATTGCCGCACATCGCCCGCTGGCAACGGATGGCTGCTCAGGCCGCGCGGCTCATCGCCGGCGGTAGGGAGCCATTGCCGGAGGGGCAGATGCTCCTCCGTACGTTCGTCGGGATCACGGAGTCGGTCGACGACGTGAACCACGAGACCTACCAAAGCTGGCGCGAGCGCCCGATCGCTGACCGCTTCGGCGAACTGCACGAAGCGCACGCCGAGCTGATGGCCGCCCTGCGCGCGCTGCCGCTCGACCGCATCATCGGACCGGATGGTCGGCCGTATCGCTACTTCTGGCAGCCTGGCATCAACCACCTGCGCCAACACCGGGAACAAGTCGCGACCGCACTCGCGAAAGAGGGAGCCAGTACATGACCGTCGTTACTCAGGAGATCCCGCTCGTCGACCTGAAGGCTCAGTACGCGACGATCCGCGACGAGGTGCGTCAGGCGATCGACGACGTGCTGGACAGCATGCAGCTCACGATCGGGCCGAACGTCCGCGCTTTCGACAAGGAGTGGGCCGAGTACTGCGGCACGGCGCATGCGATCGGCGTCGGCTCCGGTACCGACGCGCTGCAGCTCGCGATCCGCGCGTGCGGCGTGTCGTCGGGTGACGAGGTCATCACCGTCTCGCACACGTTCTTCGCGACGGTCGAGGCGATCGTGTACGCGAACGCCCGGCCGATCCTCGTCGACGTGGACGAGCGGTCGATGCTCATGGACATCGGCTCGGTCGCGTCACGCATCACGCCGCGGACGAAGGCGATCGTCCCGGTGCACCTGTACGGGCGGAC
>JANNHF010000069.1:0-15035 GCA_031404235.1 Chloroflexota bacterium | reverse complement strand
CTGTCGGTGATGACGAGGGACACGTACTGCCCGCGATTCGAGGCTGCCCAGCTGCGGACCCCGGCGAGCCGCTCATCGAGGGAGCCCGATGCGAACGACTGCCCCCGAACGTCAGCGGCGCACGGCGCCGGCAGGCTGCGGTCGGCAGTGGTGGATGGGCTCACGGCCGCGGACGGCGCAGCGCGAGGCGGTGTCGGGGACGGAATCGGTGCGACGGGTCGTGCGAGGTATGCGACGAGGACTCCGAGGTCGAGCGCTTCCTCTCTCTCGCGCGCGCGGCCGCGCCGGAGACCGAGATGTGGGGCGGCCTGATCGCATACGCAGGAGAGCCGCAGCTGCTGCGCGAGCAGGTCCGCGCGGCGTCACGCGCGGGCTGCGAGGGAGCGATCCTTTTCGCGTACGACCCCGATTCACCGGGTGTTCTGGACGTTTTCGCCGCGGCCTAGCGCCGGCGTTACTCTCTTGTCCCCGTGCCGAACGAACCGACACCAACACCGGTCGCAGCGACGCCTCCCGAAGAGCCGCGCCGTCCGGATCCGCTTGCCGCGGCCGTGGCCGAGGGCGTCGTACGACTGCGCCGCGAGGCCGGACTTTCCGAGCGCGCGGCGGCGCGCAAGCTCGGCACATCGCAGACGCAGCTTCGGCGCATGGAGGACCCGCGCTACCTCCCCTCGCTTCGCTCGCTGCAGCGGGTGGCGCTCGCGTACGGCTACAAGCTGCACGTCGCGTTCGAGCACGAGGATGCAGCGGCAAAGCGCGCGGCGGCGGCGAAAGAGACCAAGCCGAAGCGGGCTGCCGCGCCTCGGTCTAAAGGGTCCTCGTCACCTTCGAAAGCCCGGCGGGCGTCTCCGGGTCGCGGCCGTGCCGCCGCGCGACGTGTGCCGCGACGTGCTGCGCCGCGACGACGAGCACGATCGGGCTGAGCAGCTCGCCCACCCGGCGCCGCAGCAGCACCGCGTCATCCACCTTCGCCGCGAGCGCCTCGTCGTCGGTGACTGCATACACCCTGGCGCCGCGGCGCCGCATCGCCACGGCCAGTGAGCGCGTCTCGCGTTCTGTGGCCCCGCGCGCGCCGAGGATCAGCACCGGCGTGCCGCGCTCGAGGAGCGCGCGCGGACCGTGGGCGAAGTCCGCGCTCGAGTACGGCTCCGCCCACACGCGCGCGAGCTCCTTGATCTTCAGCGCGGCCTCGAGGGCCGCGGCGTAGCCGTAGCCACGACCGAGCACGACGAGCGCGCGGGCCGATCCGATCCTGCGCGCGATGCGCGCGCCGTCCGGCTCGCTGTCCACCGCCTCGCGCATCGCCTCCGGCAACTGGGCGAACTCGAGGGGCCGACCCGCGGCGGCTCCCGCCAGCATCGCGAGCGCGACGCATGACGCGGTGTACGTCTTCGTCGCGGCGATCGCGCGCTCCGGCCCGCAACGAAGCTCGAAGACGTGCTCGGCGGCGCGACCCAGCGCAGACGACGCGCGGTTCGTGATCGCAATGGTGAGGGCGCCGTCGCGCCGCGCGGCCGCGATGACCGCGGACACATCGGGCGCGGCGCCGGACTGCGAGATCCCGATGACCGCACCACCGGCGTAGCGCGGCGGCGTGTTGTAGCGCGTCACGAGCGATGGCGCGGCGGACGCGGTCACGATGCGCGCCAGTCCTTCGAAGAGGTACTTGCCGTACGTCGCGGCGTTGTCCGAGGAGCCGCGGGCGGCGACGGTCAGGTGCTTCGCGCGCGCCAGGAGCGCGCCCAGTCGGCGAGCGTCGGCGGCGCCCTCCTCAAGGAGGCGGGCCACCGCCGCGGGCTGCTGGGCGATCTCGGAGCGAAGGGACACGGGAGCGATGATGCACGGCCGCGGCGGTACGAGTGGGGCAGGACGACCGGCCTACTTGTGGCGGCGGTGGGCAGCGACCAGCATCGCGCGCCTAGGGGGCGGAAGGCAGCTATGGACGGACTTCGGTCGGCGTTCTCGTTGCTGGCCAGTCACGGTCCGCGGGCACGCCTCGCGGAGCGCACGGCCGCGTATCTCGGCGAGCGCCTGTCCACCGACTGCGTCGTGATGGCGCGCTACGCGCCGCGCGACGGAGCCGACGTCGTTCCTCTCGTCGTCCTCGGTCCACACGGCGTGCTCGTGGTCGAGCCGCGCGACGAGGAGGGCGGCCTCGTCTGCTACCAGGATCACTGGTATCGAAGGAGCGGCCCTGGCTTCTCGCATCCACTGTCAGATTCGCCGTCGAAGCGCGCGCGCGGCAATGCGGCCCGTGTGAAGAGCGATCTCTCGAGCGGCGGCTTCATCTACACACGCGTCGAGGGCGTCGTCGTGCTGACGCGCGGCCAGGCCGACGATGTGGGCAGCTCGTGCGTACCCGTCATCGCGGGGATGGACGCACTGGTGCGTCATCTCGAGACGCACGCGCGGCCAGATGGCTCGGCCGAGCGCACGCATGCGCTCGTCGGCGCCCTGTCAGGACCGATCCGGCTCGCTTCGGTGTAGCGCGGCGCGCGCCGCGGGCGTCAGTTGAGCGTCTACGCTCAATGTCGGCATGAGGTCTCTGAGTGTCGCCGGACTGCTCGCCGTGCTCGTCGCGGCCTGCACCGCAGCACCGGTGAGCACGCCATCGCCCACGCCCTCAGCGACCGCCGTGGCGACCGCGACTCCTGGACCCACCCCGGCGGCCACCAGACCGACGACCGTCGCGGTCGTCTGCGGGACCATAAGCGACTTCGTCGGCGACAACAGTCAGACGAACGGATCGTTCGTTCTGAACTCCCCGGGACGAACGCCCCTCAAGATCACGATCCCTGCCGGGAGGCTCGGCGGCAGCGCCTCCGGCTACGTCTGCATTGGGGTGCTCGCTGGGGTGCCATACCCCCTTCACGACGGCTTCGTCCCCGGAGGAGTGCGAGGGTTGTTCATCGACTCCGGCACGTTCCCGGCGACGACGGCATCACCCTCGCCAACGGGTTTCGTGCTACCGCAGGCGTGCGTGTACGTCGTCCCGCCGGTCGTCGCCGCTGACCAGACCGACTGGAAGGTCGACTGCGGCGGGGCGAATAACAACAACGCACGCGGAACACTTGGACCGGCTCTCGCGCAGCAGGGCTGGACCTCGTGTGGGGCGGTCACAGCGACCGAGCGGTGGCGGAAGAGCGACGTGATGCTCGCGGTGATCGAGTCTTCACTTGCCCCGGGTGACTACCCGCGACTCACTCAGGCCGCGCGCGTCGTCTCCCTCTGCTAACGGCTGACTCGCAGCCCCGCGAAAAGATCCGACTCGAGCGGAGCGCCGCCCGGTTCCGGGAACTCCCGGGTGAATGTCTCCTCGGTGAAGATCTCCGGCATCTGCGCGCGCGCCGTGGCCCACATCGCGAGGTCGGGCGCCTGCGTCTGGTGCGCCTCCATCGCGTGCACCTTCGCGTCGAGCACGCCGGCGATGTCGACGACCGCGCCGAGCCGCTCCCGCGTCCAGCGCTGCGGCTTCACCGCCAGCGTCTCCAGGTACTGCGCGAACGCCGGCATGAGGGATGAGAGCCGATCGACGAGATCGGCCGACGCGACGAACCGATAGCACCGTTTCGCATGCCAGTGCGCGCCGAGCTCCGGCTCGTGCCGCTGAACACCGGCAAGCTCGATGGCCGTGAGCGCGCGCTCGCCGGCGGCGATGTGATCGGGATGACCGTAGCCGCCGTCCGGTCCCCAGATGATCACGACCTCCGGACGCAACCGCCGCAGCCAGCGGACGATGTCCCGTACGACCCACTCCTCGTTGACGTCGGCGAGGCCGCTGTCGGGGTACCGCAGACAGGTGACGCTCGCGAGACCCATCCGCCGTCCGGCCTCCGCGAGCTCTTTGGCCCGCGTCGGTCCCACGAGCTCGCGCGGGACGACCTTGTCGTCGACGCCGGCCCAGCCCTTCTCGCCCTCGGTGAGGCAGAGGCTGTGGACCTCGATCCCCTCTCTCGCGTACCGGATGAGCGTGCCGCCGGTGCCGAAGGTCTCGTCATCGGGATGCGCGAGCACGGTCGCGAGCTTGAGGGGCATCGGCGCGGACGATAGCCGAGGCTATGCTCGGCGCGTGAGCGGCACCGCGCGGATCGTCGTCGTCGAGGACGACGCGTCGGTCGCCGAGCTGGTCACGCTCTACCTGCGCAACGCCGGGTACATCGTCGAGCATGCGGCCACCGGCGAGCGCGCACGCGCACTTTTCGACGAGGTGAGACCCGCACTGGTCGTGCTCGACCTCGGTCTGCCTGACACCGACGGCATCGACCTCTTCAACGAGCTACGCGCTCGCGCCGACACACCGGTGATCGCGTTGACCGCGCGGGCCGAGGACGCCCAGCGGATCGCCGGCCTGGACGCTGGCATGGATGACTACCTTGCGAAGCCATTCAATCCACGCGAGCTGGTCTCGCGCGTGCGGGCCATCCTGCGACGCGCATCGGGCATGCCGGGCGGCGGTCGGGTGCTGCGCGTCGGCAATCTCAGCGTCGATCCGGCACGACACGAGGTGCTGGTGGGCGAGCGCGCCGTCGCCCTTCGCGCGAAGGAGTTCGAGCTGCTCGAGGCGTTCTGCCGGCAGCCCGGCATGGTCCTGACCCGCGATCGTCTCCTCGAGGACGTGTGGGGTTTCGCCTATCCCGGCGAGACGCGTACGGTCGACGTGCACGTGAAGCAGCTGCGCGACAAGCTCGCCGGCGCCGACGCCCGGATCGAGACGGTCTGGGGCGTGGGATACCGGATCGTGGCGCCCTCCACGTGATGTTGCGAAGTGTCGCCGGCCGGCTGTTCCTCTCGTACCTCGGTGTCGTCGCGGTCGTCCTTCTCGTCGCCGCCATCACGATCTCCGGTCTGTTCATTCGCTACGAGAACGACGTGCTGCGGCTCCGGCTCCAGGAGCTCTCCGCGCCGCTCCTCACCGCGATGCAGACCGCCCTCCGCAACGGCCAACAGCCGCGCGAGGTCATCGACGCGCTCGGGGAACAGGCTGCCTCCGCCGACGCGCGGCTCCTCGTGCTCGCGAACAACCGGCGCGTGCTCGTTGACAGCGAGAGCGCGCTGACGGGCCAGACGCTGCCCGCGCCGACGCAGGCGGCCTTCGGCGGATTCACCGACCGCGAAGCGCAGTGGCTCTTCGTGCAACAGGCGTTCCGCCCCGCCGCGGTGGGGGTCAACCCGGCGATCATCGTCGTCGCCCGTCCGCGCGCCGCATTCGGCGATGCGCTTCGCGCCCTGCTCCCATCGCTGCTCGTCGCAGGCGCGGTCGCCGCTGGATTCGCGCTCATCGTCGCTGGCCTCCTGTCGCGAACGATCACTCGCCCGCTTCGCGACCTCGCCGCGGGCGCGCGGCGCTTCGCGCGAGGCGAGTACCGGACGCGTGTACAGGTCGCGGGTCCCGGGGAGGTGGCCGAGCTCGGCGGAGCGTTCAACGACATGGCCGGTGAGATCGAGCGCGCGCGGGACAGCGAGCAGGCGTTCCTCGCGGACATCTCCCACGAGCTGCGTACGCCACTCACATCGATCCAGGGATTCGCGCAGGCGATCGCCGAGGGTGAGGCCGCCGGCGAGGCCGCGCCGCCCGCCGCGAAGATCATCCAGCGCGAGTCTCGCCGGCTCATCCGGATGGTCGAAGGGCTGCTCGAGGTCGCGAAGCTCCAGGCCGGTGGACCGGAGCTCGCGCGCGAGCGCGTCGAGGCGACCGCGCTCGTGACGAGTGCCGTGGCCGCTCTCGAGGTGCAAGCGCAGGAAGCCGGCGTGAGGTTGGACGCCGATATGGACGGCCTTCCTGCGGTGCGCGGCGATCCCGACCGCCTCGCGCAGCTCTTCACGAACCTCATCGACAACGCGGTCAAGCACTCGCCACGCGGCGCGTCCGTCACCGTGCGTGGCGCGCGCGAGGAGGGCCAGGCGGTCGTGCGCGTTCGCGACTCGGGCTCGGGTCTTCCGGGTGGCGCGCAGACGCGACTCTTCCGACGTTTCTATCGCGGCGACAACGCCCAGCAGAGCGGCGCGGGCCTTGGGCTCGCGATCGCGCAGGCGATCGCGGTCGCGCACGGAGGCGCGATCACGGCTCGCAACGTGGAAGAGGGCGGCGCCGAGTTCACGGTGCGCCTTCCGGCCGTGTAGTCCGTATCCTCAGCGGCCATGGCACTCGGCGGGATCATCAGGGGCAAGCGCACAAGTCTTCGTACGCCACTTGAGGACGACCTCGCGGCGTATTCGCGGTGGATGGCCGACCTGCGCTTGCGGCGCGCGGGTCCGATCTGGCATGAGCCGGCGATGCCCGCGACCTGGAAGGACCGGCTCAAGGAGCAGGCGAAAGAGCAGCGGGTCGTGCTGTGGTCGATCGAGACCGAGGGACGTCTCATCGGGCTGGCACGAGCGCGGCTGGGTGGTATCGAGAGCCCTCCGGGCGCGCACGTCCAGCACTTCATCCTCGATCCCGACGAATGGCGAAAGGGCTACGGCTGGGACGCGGCTCTCGCGCTGCACCGCTATTTCTTCGACTACCTCGACCTGCAGCGCTCCGGTATCGAGCTGCGCGCTGACAACGCGGCGGCGCTGCGCATCGCGGAGCGACTCGGCTACGTCGAGTTCGGTCGAGGCCACGAGGTCCACTACCGGGACGGGTCGTACGTCGACGAGATCTGGCTGCTGATGCAGCGGGCGACGTGGGACGAGCGGTGGGCCAAGAGCGAGCGCGAGTACGCTCCGTTCGGAGCAGCCCGCTGATGCTCGGGCCACGCATCGTCGGTGACAACGAGATCGAGCTGCGTCCGCCGGCGCTCGAGGACTACCACCTGTTCCGGATCTGGGGGATGCGGCCCGAGGTCACGCGCTTTTGGGGACCTCGCTTCACCAGCGAGACGCCCGCGACCGCCGAAGAGCGTCTGAAGAAGGACCTCGAGAGCAAGGACTTGGTGCTCTGGTCGATCGCGTACAAGGGTGAGACGGTCGGCCTGACCGGTGTATTCGACATCAGCTGGACCAGCCGCGACGGCGAGACCGGCATCTTCATCGGACGTCACGAGCTCTACGGCAAGGGCATCGCGAGCGAGGCAGTGCGGCTGCGGATGGCCTTCATCTGGAATGAGCTCGGCTTCCACCGCACGCACAACTGGATCGCGCTCGCCAACGAGGGCAGCTGGCGCGCGAACCAGAAGTCAGGTTATTCCCAGATCGGCACATACCCGCGCTCGTTCTTCCGTTCGGGCGAATGGTTCGATGAATGGCTCGGCGAGGCCTTTCCGAGCACGTTTCCGACCGACAAGCTTCCCAGCCCGTGGCGCGCTGAGAAACACCCGAAGTGATGGTGTGATCGGCAGGGACCCGCTACAATGATCTCGTCCCGCAAGGGACACGCGGCGGCAAGAGTGATCAACGCGGGCGTTCTGAGGCGTTTCTTCCTCCCGAACCCTGGCGAGTGCTCAAGGCGTCAGCAACGAAAGGGAGGAAGCTTCAACAATGAGCTTCACCGACAAAACTCTGACATGCAAAGACTGCAGTCAGGAATTCATCTGGACTTCTGGGGAACAGGAGTTCTACCAGGCCCGTGGTCTGGTCAACGAGCCAGGCCGATGCACGAGCTGTCGCGCGGCACGCCGCGCAGGCGGCGGCGCCGGCGGTTCGTTCAACGCCGGCGGTGGCATGAGTGGACCCCGTGAGTTCTTCACGGCCACTTGCAGCAACTGTGGCAACGAGGCGCGCGTGCCGTTCCAGCCGCGCGGCGACAAGCCCGTCTACTGCAGCTCCTGCTTCGAGCAGGTCCGGCCTTCAGCATCCCGTCGCTACGCCTAAGGGGCGCACCGAACAGCTGAAACGAAGAGGCCCGCCGCAAGGCGGGCCTCTTTACTTCGAAGATGGCGGATCGGATGTCGGTCGAAAGCCAGGGCGTTCGCTGGCTCATTGACCAAACGCGGAGACCAATGACCAGTCCGTACAACAGGTCTCGCCGGCAATCGCAGGTGCACGTTCATCGTTACACACGCAAATCGCGCTGTTCTGTTCATGGTGGAGCGAGCCCGCGCGACAAAGAGGCGGACGGTGACAAGTAGTCATTTCGCCGCACCGCTGCCCGCGCTAGAAGCCCGAGCTGTACACGCGGCGTACGGGCATGCGATACGTGATCCGCTGCTGCTTCGCCCATGTCGCGTCGACGCTGCGCTGCACGCGCTCATCGCTCTGGTAATAACGGTGCGCCAGCTTGCGGATGTCCGCCTGAGCGACCGTCTGGTCATCGTTCGCGCGGACGGTGCCGTCGACGCGCACGAAGCGGTAACCGTCGGGGACGATGAGCGACGCGCGCGGATCGCGACCGAGGTTCTCCGGTTTCTTCCGGCCGGCGGCAGTGTTGAACATGATCTCGTCACCTTCGAGCGCATACCACATGACCGTGAGGTGCGCGGAGCCGTTCTCGTTCGTGGTCCCGAGCACGGCGTACCGCGCCTCGTCGAGGAAGTCACGCTCGGCCTGCGTCAACTCTCGTCGCACTGCCACACCCTAGATATCTCTACCGGAACAGGTCGCGGTCCGCGGGGCGCACGTACTCCTGCGCGGTCTCGGACGGCTCGTCGAGCGTGAATCCGCGCACGACGGCAACGGGACAGCGGTCGAGCTTTCCCATGACGAGCTCGGCCGCGGCGGCGATCTCGTCGGCGACGGCGATCTCGGTCACGCGCAGCTCGTAGCCCTCCGGATCGCGCTGGCCGATGTAGCGCTTGAGCGCGGGCAGCCCGGCAAGCCCGATGGCGACGTTGGCGTGGCCCTCTCGCCACGCGCGCCCGAAGGTGTCCGTCACGACGACCGAGACGGTCGCGCCGGCGGTGGCGCGGAACGCGTCGCGCAGCCGTGCCGCCGACGCGTCTGGGTCCAGCGGTAGAAGGACGACGGTGTCCGGCGCGCCAGCGTTCGAGCGATCAACGCCGGCATTCGCGCAGACGAAGCCGTGGTGCGTCTCGCAGATCAAGATGCCGCGCTCCCAGCGCACGATCTTCGCGCTCTCTCCGAGAACGACCTCGATCTGGCGCGCGTCCTTGCCCGACTCCGCCGCCATCTCGCGCGCACGGTCGCCTGGCACGACGTCCGGGAGGTGAACGATGCGTCCCTCGCTCTTCGACACGATCTTTTGCGCGATCACGACGATGTCGCCGTCGCGGATCGCTTCGCGCTGAGCGCGAGCGGCACCCAGGATGAGCATGGCGAGGTCGTCGCCGGGCCGGACCTCCGGCAGACCGTTGACCGCGGTGACGGTGAGCTGCGTCACGACTTCCTCATACGATGTGCTCGCCCATGTTGACACTCGGCTGGAAAGCGTCCGCGGAGCAGTTCGCGCCGACCGAACTACTGGCCTACGGCGTTCTCGCTGAGGAGCTCGGTTTCGACAGCGTCGTCGTGAGCGATCACTTCCACCCCTGGCGCGACACCGGCGGCCACGCACCGTTCTCCTGGGCATGGCTCGGCGCTCTCGGCGCGAAAACGTCGCGCGTGCGGATGGGGACGAGCGTCGTGACGCCGACGTTCCGCTATCACCCGGCCATCGTGGCGCAGGCCGCGGCAACGCTCGCGCTGATGTTCCCGGATCGCTTCTTTCTCGGCGTCGGATCGGGCGAGTCGATGAACGAGACGCCGGTCCTCGCGACCGAGTGGCCCGAGCCCGGGGAGCGCTTCCGTCGGCTGCGCGAGGCGGTGAAGCTCATGAAGCTGCTGTGGTCGGACGACTACGTCACATTCGACGGAAAGTACTTCCATACGCGCGGGGCGAAGATCTTCGACAAGCCGAGGGACGGAGTGCCGCTGTACATCGCGGCCGCCGGACCGCAGACCGCGACCTACGCCGGCAAGGAGGCCGATGGCTTCATCTGCACCAGCGGCAAGGGCGACGAGCTGTATCGCGAGACGCTCCTGCCGGCCGTGGAGAGCGGCGCGCGCGAGGCTGGACGCGATCCCGCGAAGATCGAGCGGACGATCGAGATGAAGGTCTCGTTCGACACCGACCGGGATAGCGCGATGGCCGACACGCGCGAGTGGGCCGCGCTCGCGCTGCCTGCCGAGGACAAGGCCGGGGTCGAGGATCCGCGCGAGATGGAGCGCCGGGCGGAGGCGGCGGCGGACCGCGCGCACACCCGATTCATCGTCTCCACCGATCCCGATGAGCACGTCGAGAAGATCCGCCGCTACGTGGTGTGGGGTTTCACGCACCTTGTCTTCCACTTCCCCGGCAAGGATCAGGAGCGGGCGATGCGCCGGTACGCGCGCGAGATCCTCCCCCGCCTGCGTGCCTGACCTCTCGGCCGCCGCACGCGAGCTCCTTGCGACCGCGCGCGTCGCGCATCTTGCGACCGCCGATCAGTATGCACGACCACACGCCGTGCCCGTCGTGTTCGTCTGGCGCGAGGGGATCCTGTATACGCCGCTCGACCGGAAGCCCAAGCGCGACGACGACTGGCACGCGCTGCGCCGGGTGCGGAACATCGAGACGAATGGCCGCGTCGCGATCGTCGTCGATCGCTACGACGAGGACTGGTCACAACTCGCATGGGTGCTGCTCGAAGGCGTGGCGACGATCCTCGAGAGGGGCGAGGAGCGCGACACGGCGGCGACGCTGCTCCGCGAGAAGTACGCGCAGTACGAGACGCTGCCTCTGGACGGCCGGCCCATCGTGCGTGTCGAGATCGAACGTGGGACCGAGTGGTCCAGCGCGACGGCTTCGCCCTAACTGGCCGGGCTTCTAAACTCGCGACTCTTATGGAGTTCGGGTTCACCCTGAAGCCAGACGTCACGTTCGAGCGCGCGGTCAGCCTCGCGCGGCTCGCGGAACGCAGCGGCTTCGCGTACGGCTGGATCTTCGACAGCCACGTGCTCTGGAAAGAGCCGTACGTGCTCCTCACGCTCATGGCACTGAACACCGAGCGCCTGCGCCTGGGGACATTGGTCACAAATCCAGCGACACGGGAACCGTCCGTGACCGCCAGCACCCTCGCGGTGCTCCAGCTCCTCAGCAAGGGCCGCATGGACCTCGGGATCGGCCGCGGCGACTCGGCGCGACGCGTCCTCGGAAAGCCGCCGACCACGCTCGCGAGCCTCGAGGAGGCCACGCAGGTCATTCGCGACCTCTGCGAGGGCCGTGAGGTGACCTTCGAAGGAGCGAAGCTTCGGCTCGACTGGGTCGAGAAATACCGCCTGCCGGTGTGGATCGCCGGTTATGGCCCCAAGGCGCTCGAGCTCACGGGCCGCGTCGCGGACGGTGCGATCATCCAGCTGGCCGATCCGAGTCTCGTGGGGTGGTGCGTAGGGCTGCTGCAGAAAGGCGCGCGCAGCACGGGCCGCGATCCGAACGAGGTCGCGGTCATGGCAGCGGCGCCGGCGCATCTCGGCGACCGGAAGCGCGCGCTCGACGCGGTGCGCTGGTTCCCCGCCCTCGTGAGCAATCACGTCGTCGACCTCGTGAAGCGCTACGGCGAGCAAGGTCTTCCGGCAGATCTGACGGCGTACGTCCGCGACCGACCCGACTACGACTATCAGCACCACGCGAAGTCAGGATCGTCGAACGCGGCGTTCGTCGACGACGAGTCGGTGGAGCGCTTCTGTGTGATCGGCGATACACAGGAGCACATCGCGAAGCTGCGGAAGCTCGCCGGCGTCGGCGTCAAGCAGTTCAACATCTACCTGATGAGCGGCGGCGAGGAGGAGATCCTCGAGACGTACGGCCGCGAGATAATCCCCGCCCTGAGGGATGTGGCGCCAGCGCGCACGCGCTAGCCTCGTCTCACACGGGGCGCCCCGGCTCCGTTCTATCTCTGAACGGAGGTCACATGGAGCTTCTGATCGCTTTCGGCGTCATTGCCGCATTCGGGCTACTGGCGAACTTGTTCGGCGCGGACGGCGCTGACGAACATCGCCGCTCGCGCACGCGCTGGATCGTCTAGCGCGAGAGTGCCCGGGTACTAGAGCTCGCCCGTGGCCGCGTACCGGTCGGCGACCGTGAGTGCTTCGTCGATCGCCTTCACGCCGACCGCGATCTCGTCGGCGGTCACGTTCAGGGGCGGCGCGATGAACAGCATGTTCCAGCGGTTGAGAATGTAGACGTCGCGCTCCATGAGCGCGTTCTTGATCGCGTTCTGGAGCTTGGCCGACGGGCCATTCCAACGCTCGAGCATCTCCTTGGTCTTGCGATCCTTGACCAGCTCGATCCCGATGAAGAGTCCCTTGCCGCGGACGTCGCCGACCGACGGGTGGCGCTCCGCGACAGCGCGTAGCTCGCGCATGAGGATCTCGCCGCTGCGCGCGCCACGCTCGATCAGCCCGTCCTCGCGGTAGGCCTCGATCGTCGCTACACCGGCGGCGCACGCCAGCGGATGACCCGCGTACGTGAGACCGGCCCACAGGACGTTCGCGTCGAAGTGCTTCGCGATCGGCTCGTCGACGATGACACCGCCGAGTGGGACATAGCCCGAGTTCACGCCCTTCGCGAAGGTGAGCATGTCCGGCACCACGCCCTCGTGCTCCGCCGCGAACCACTTACCGGTGCGGCCGAATCCGGTCATGACCTCGTCGAGGATCAGCAGGATGCCGTGCTTGTCGCACAGCGAGCGCAGGCCACGGAGGAAACCGTCGGGCGGAACGATGAGGCCCGAGCTGCCCACGATCGGCTCGAGGAAGATCGCCGCGACGTACTCGGGCCCCTCGTACCAGAGCACTTCTTCGACGTGCGCCAGCGCCTTCTGCGCATCGTTGCCGAACATCGAGCGGTACGGATCAGGATTGAGGAATCGCACGACGCCGGTGATCCCTGGCTCGTTGGCCCAGCGGCGGTTGTCGCCGCCCAGCGTCGCGGCGCCCTGCGTCTGGCCGTGGAACGAGCGCCACTGCGTGAGGACCTTGTGCCGCTTCGTGTACATCCGGGCGATGCGCAGCGCGTGCTCATTCGCCTCGCTGCCGCCCGTGGTGAAGAGCGTCTTGGTGAGATCGCCGGGCGTGACCTCGGCCACCAGACGGGCGAGCTCGGCCCGGCTCTCCTCGCCGAACGACGGCGTGACGTAGCAGAGGCGCTCGGCCTGCTCTTGGATCGCGCGCACGACCTTCGGGTGGCCGTGACCGAGGTTGACGTTGATGAGACCTGACGAGAAGTCGAGGATGCGCCTATCGTCGGCGTGGAGCCACGACCCCTTCGCGCCGGTGATGACCAGTGGCGAGAGCGCGCCCTGCGCCGACCACGAGACGAGGACATGATCCTTGGTGTCCCTCAGGGTCGCGGAGGTGTCGATCGGACGTTTGGTGTCGAGCGCCATGAGGCAGCGAAGTCTAGTCTGTGACCGTGCGGATCGGCTTCCAGGTCTGGCCACAGAACACGACGTGGCCCGCAATGCGCGAGGTCGCGGAGCTTGCCGACAAGATCGGCGTCGAGTCGATCTGGACGTGGGACCACTTCTACGCCCTGTCGGGTGAAGAGGAGCGACCCAACTTCGAGGCCTGGCAGATCCTGCCCGCGTGGGCCGCGGTCACGGGGCGCGTGCGCCTGGGCGCGCTCGTGTCCGGCATCACGTATCGACATCCTGCCGTCATCGCCAACATGGCCGCGACGCTGGATCACGTCGCGAATGGCCGATCCAATCTCGGGATCGGCGCGGCGTGGAACCAGACCGAGCATCGGGCGTACGGCATCGAGCTCGGCACTCCGGGTGAGCGCTCGACGCGCTTCGCCGAGGCCACCAAGATCATCCGACAGCTCCTGGGCGGCGATCGCGTCACGATGAAGGGCAAGTACTACAAGCTTCAGGACGCCGTGCTGAACGTGCGCCCGATCCAGAAGCGGCTGCCGATCATGATCGGCGGCGGCGGCGAGAAGCGGACCCTACGCACGACCGCGCGTTACGCCGACATGTGGCACGGCTTCGGGACGGCCGACATCATCAAGCGCAAGCTCGAGATCCTGCGCCAGCACTGCGCCGACGTCGGACGCGATCCGAAGGAGATCGTCCCGTACGGTGGCAGCTGGCTCGTGATCCGTGACGACAAGGACGAGGCGGAGCGCGTTCTCGCCAACATCGCGAAGCAGCATCCAGGCATGAATCGCCCGAACGTCTTCGTCGGGAACGCCGACGAGGTCGCGAAGCTCTTGAAAACGTACTGGGATGTCGGCCTGCGCGGGTGGATCGCGGGCTTCGCGCATCCTTTCGACACGGAGAGCATGAAGCGACTCGCTGAGGATGTGCGGCCGCGACTCGACAAGCTCATCGGAGCCGCCGCGTAGGCAGTGGACGCGAGCCAGATCGCCGACGTCCTCGCGCACTCTCCCGTCTTCGCGCCCCTTGGACAGCGCGAGCGACTCGAGCTCGCCGCGCGGATGCGTTCGAAGCATTTCCAGCGCAATGAGGTGATCTTCCACCGCGATGATCCCGCGGGCCACGTGTATCTCATCGCGTCGGGAACAGTGAAGGTCTCCGTGCCGGAAGAAGGCGGGCAGGAGGTCGTGATCGCGCTTCACCGCGGCGGCGATGTCTTCGGCGAGATTTCGCTGTTCGATGAGGGTCCCCGCTCGGCGACAGTGACCGCGATGACTGAAACGATAGCTTTCGCTCTCGCGAATCGCGACTTCATGGACGTGTTGCGCGGCAGCCCCGACGCGATGCGGCAGCTGCTGGCCCTCCTGGCCACGCGCATCCGACGCAGCACGGGACACATCGAGGATCTCGTCTTCCTGGATCTACCGGGGCGCGTCGCGAAGCTGCTCCTCGATCAGAACGAGCTGCTGGGCGGGACGAACCTCATCCCGCTGACGCAGGAGGATCTCGCGCAGTTCGTCGGCGCGACGCGTGTCGCCGTCAACCGCGTGCTCGTGGATCTCGAGCGCCGGGGCGCGGTGAAGCTTGGCCGCGGTCAGATCGAGATCGTCGACCAGGCGCTCTTGAAGAAAGAGATCCGGTACTAGAAACGGTCGAGCGGGTCTTTAGAGACCCCCGGCCACGCCGGCCGGCCGCGCAGAAATGGTTGGAGCGTGGGGTGGCTACCCCCACGGGGGAGGGGGTTGTGCCGGCACCCTCGCC
>JANNHF010000068.1:0-2452 GCA_031404235.1 Chloroflexota bacterium | reverse complement strand
TCGTGCACGAATGCGCGCCTCGAGGACCTCCGGGTCGCCGGCGAGGTCGTTCGCGGCCGCAAGGTCAGGTCAGGCGTTCGTGCTCTCGTGGTGCCGGGCTCGATGCTGGTGAAGGCGCAGGCCGAGCGCGAGGGTCTCGATCGTCTATTCCTCGACGCAGGCTTCGAATGGCGCGATGCCGGATGCTCGATGTGCCTCGGCATGAACCCCGACATCCTCGGGCCGGGCGAGCGCTGCGCGTCGACGTCGAACCGCAATTTCGAGGGCCGGCAGGGCCCCGGCGGCCGAACGCATCTCGTATCGCCTGCGGTCGCGGCGGCGACGGCCATCGCCGGACACTTCGCGCTGCCAGAAGACTTATGAGGGCGGTGCGCCGCGTCACCGGTCGTGCGTTGCCGCTCGATCGCGCGAACGTCGACACGGACCAGATCATCCCGGCGCACTGGCTGAAGCGCGTGGAGCGCACGGGCTACGGCGCCGGCCTGTTCGAAGCGTGGCGCCGCGACCCGGCGTTCGTGATGAACGATGCGCGATACCAGGGCGCCAGGGTCCTCATCGCCGGCGCGAACTTCGGGAGCGGCTCCTCCCGCGAGCACGCGGTCTGGGCGCTGGATGAGGCGGGGTTCCGCGCGGTGATCGCGCCGCGCCTGGCGGACATCTTCCGCGCGAACTGCCTCAAGAGCGGGCTCGTGCCGGTGGAGATCGACGCCGATGCCGTGACGACGCTCCTGCGCCTGGTCGAGAGGGATCCGCAGGCCGAGATCACGGTCGATGTCGAGCGTCGGACGGTCGAAGCACCGGGTGTGCGAGCAAGCTTCACGCTCGACGACCACGCACGCACGCGTCTGCTCGAAGGCCTGGACGACATCGCGGTCACCCTCGCGCACGCGGACGAGATCACCGAGCACGAGTCATCGCGAGCGACTTGGTTGCCGAGCCTCGGCGACTGACAACCGCGCCGCGGCCTAGGATTTCGTCTTCACCAAGGAGGTGGTCCCATGGCAGCGACACGTCAGGCACGCGCGAAGTGGAATGGCGATCTCGCGAAGGGCAGCGGTGAGGTCAGCGCGGTCTCGAGCGGCAAGTTCAGCTCGCTCCCCGTCTCATGGGGCGCTCGGACGGAGTCGCCACAGGGAAAGACCAGCCCCGAGGAGCTCCTCGCGGCGGCGCATGCCAGCTGTTTCGCGATGGCGCTCTCAGGAGGCCTTGCGAAGAACGGCACGCCACCGGAGACCCTTGAGGTGACCTCGACGGTCACGTTCGACAAGGTCGGCGAGAACTGGACCGTGGTGTCGAGCGATCTCGTGGTGACAGGGGCGGTGCCCGGCATGGATGCAGCGGCGTTCGCCAAGGCCGCCGAGGGCGCGAAGGACGGCTGCCCGATCTCGCGGGCGCTCAAGAACAACGTAAAGCTGTCGGTCCGATCCACGCTCGCGCCGTAGCGCGAATCGCGCCGGCGCGACCGGCGCACGCGTGAGGATCGCGCTCTTCGGAGCGTCTGGGAGGATCGGCGCGGCCGTCCTGACCCAGGCGCTCGCGCAGGGGCATGAGGTCCGCCTGCTGGTGCGCGACCCCGCGCGGCTGCCACGTGCCGATCGCCTCGAGGTCGTCGTCGGCGACGCGCGCGACGGCGATGCGGTCGCGCGTGTTGTCGCGGGCGCGGATGCGGTCGTCAGCGCGATCGGGCCGCACTCGAACACCCCGGACGCGGTGGCGCTGCTCGACGAGACCGCGCGGAACATCGTCAGCGCCATGCACGCGCACGGTGTGAAGCGCGTCGTCTTCGTCGCCGGCGCCGGCCTGGCGATCGCGGGGGAGCGTCGCAGCCTCACCCAGCGGACGATCTCCGGCATCGTCGGCCTTGTCGCGCGCTGGGTCGTCGCCGCGAAGAGGCGAGAACTCGCCGTATTCCGCGAGAGCGACCTCGACTGGACCGCGGTCCGCCCGCCACGGGTGGTGCCCGGCGCAGCCACGGGTCGTGCGCGACTGACACGTGACGAACCGCGCGGCTTCCGAGTGACGAGCGGCGATGTCGCGGTCGCGATCCTCACGGCACTCACCGACCCCGACACGATCCGCGAGGCGCCGTATGTCTCGAGTGGGCTGCCTAGCTCCTGACCGTGACCACCCAGAACACGCCGTAGTCCTCCATCCACTGCGCGCCCTCGATGAGCGGCCGGAGATAGAGCCGATACACGCCCGGTGTCGAGGGCGCCTGGATCGTGAACTGGAACCACGAGACCTGACCTGGGCCGACGTACGGCGCGGGCTGCAGCGCGATGCGGTTGTAGCGCGGCCATCCGGTCGCCGGCGATCCGAGAGTGCCGTCGCCACCGAGCGGTGTGGGCTGATCGTGTCCCGGCTCGGGTGACCACGTGCCCAGATACGCGACCTCGCCCATGCGACCGGACACCCAGCCGAACGATCCGCTGTTGGCGTACGCGACGACCGC
>JANNHF010000067.1:0-1653 GCA_031404235.1 Chloroflexota bacterium | reverse complement strand
CAGCGCACGGCGACGTCGGTGAGGCGCGTCAACGGGTCGATGAAGGTCACCGATGGACCATTCATTGAGTCAAAGGAAACGGTCGGTGGATTCGCGCTGATCGAGGTCGAGGATCTCGACAAGGCGATCGCAGTCGCCAAGAGCTGGCCCGGGGGCGACGTCGAGGTGCGCCCGATCGTGGAGCACGGGGCCTGATCACGATCACGAGCGATGCGGTGGCCGCCGTCTTCCGTGAGGAGGCGGGCCGGCTCACCGCAGCGCTCGTGAAGCGGCTCGGTGACTTCGACCTCGCGGAGGAGTGCGTTCAGGACGCGCTGGTCGCCGCGCTCGAGCACTGGCCACGCTCCGGCATCCCCGACAACCCCGGCGCCTGGCTCATGACCACCGCGCATCGCAAAGGGATCGACCGCCTGCGACGCGAGACCCGTTACCGCGAAAAGGTCGCGCGGCTGGAGGACGACTACCGGGGGGCTGCGCCTTCCGAGAACCCCCCGGAGGACCTACCCATGCCCGACGAGCGCCTCGAGCTCATCTTCACCTGCTGCCATCCCGCCCTCGCGCGTGAAGCGCAGCTCGCCCTGACGCTGCGATCGGTAGCCGGCCTCACGACAGCGGAGATCGCGCGCGCGTTCCTCCAGTCCGAGGCGACGGTCGCCCAGCGCCTGGTCCGCGCGAAACGGAAGATCGTCGACGCGAAGATCCCCTTCCGCGTGCCCGAGGGGCACGAGCTGCCGGACCGGGTCGGCGAGGTCCTCGCCGTCCTCAATCTCATGTTCAACGAGGGCTACCTGGCGACGGGATCGCGCGGCGCGACGGATCGCGACCTCGCGGCCGAGGCGGAGTGGCTCACATCGCTGCTCGCGGAGCTCATGCCTGACGAGCCGGAGGTCCTCGGTCTGCTCGCGCTCATACGCTTCAACCTCGCGCGCGCCGATGCGCGCTTCGACCAGGGCGGCGAGCTGGTGTTGCTGCGCGACCAGGACCGCTCGAAGTGGGATCGCCCGCGGATCGAGCAGACGTTCCTCCTGGTCGGGCGGTTTCTGCGCATGCGCGACCCGGGCCCGTACCAGCTGCAGGCGCTGATCGCAGGCGCGCATGCCGACGCGAAAAGCTGGGACACCACGCGGTGGCCAGAGATCCTTCGTTCGTACGACGCTCTGCTGGAGCTGGGCGATACACCGGTCGTGCGGCTCAACCGCGCGATCGCGGTGTGGCACGCCCTGGGCCCGGAGACCGCGCTCGCCGAGGTCGACGAGCTCGCCGGGGTCCTGGGTGGCTATCACCTGTTCCATGCGACGCGAGCGGAGCTGCTTCGCGCGCTCGGCCGGACGGCCGACGCCCGCGCGGCCGACGAGCGGGCGCTCGAGCTCACCGAGAACCCCGCCGAGCGTGCGCTGCTCAAGAAACGGCTCGCGGGTCGTTCTCGGTAGCCTGTGTCTATCTTGGCCACTCCCGTTCGTCGTGCTCAGGTGCGCGTACTTCTTCACGGCGCATACCGCGGCTTCGCCGGCGGGGCGCGTGACATCACGCTCGACGCGGCGACGCTGCGCGAGGCGCTCGCTGCACTGGTCAGCGCGCATCCGTCGCTCGCTGAACGACTGCGTGACGAGCACGGCCACCTGCGCGCGCACCTCAGCCTGTTCGTGAACGAAG
>JANNHF010000066.1:0-7050 GCA_031404235.1 Chloroflexota bacterium | reverse complement strand
CTCGGTCTGGGCAAAGTTGGTTCCGATCACCGCCACCTCTTGGTCGACCGGGATGGCCAAAAGGTGGGCCGTGCGGGGCTGCCCGCTCTTGGCGCCGAGGGTTGTCAGGGCGATGACTGGAGTGCCGGCAGCCACCTCGGTGAACGAGAACTGCCGTATCGCTTCGGTACCCTGCAGATGCTGTTAGACGATTTCTGGCGTGATGTCGACAACTGGAGGGTTGAATGAATACCGTGACCATCGAGGTGGCCAGCCGCGCGAAGTCGGTGCCGATCTCCTTGAGGTACATGCGAACCGGGTCGTCGACACTGATGAGGTCGCTCGCGAGGACCGCCGAGATGGCGTCCTCGCGCTGCAGCTCCTCGGTCTCTTCTTCTTCCTCTTTGACCTGCGACCAGTTCGGGCCGCGCTCGGCCTCGAGGATCTCGACGTTGTTGTCGTCGAGCGCGAGGAGCAGCTCCTCGACCTCGCCCGGCTCTGCGTCGGGGATTGCGCGAACGATGTCCTCTTGCGTGACGTAGCCCTGCTGGCGGCCTCGCGCGAGCAGACGCTCGGCCTGTTCCTTGTGCTCCGGGTGGATCCCGGTGCGCTCGGGAACGGCGGCTTTCTCGGTCTCTTTTTCCTTAGTCGCTTTCATCGATCCTCTTCTCGTTCCAGCTCGCTGTGCAGCACGGTCCGGCGCTCCCGCACCTTCATGAGCCGTTGGAGCTCCTCGCCCATCCGCGCGATCTCGCCATCCAGCCCTCCGACGTCGCCTTCGGCCCGCGCGAGCTGGACCCGCGCCTCACCCAGACGACGCCGCAAGTTCTCTACCTGGAGGTTCCGTGCTGCGATCTCGATCACTTGGCCTGGGTCCGTCTGCTCGTCGAGCTCAGGCGCATTGGCGCCAAGTGCCGCGGCAAGAGCGGCGAGGTGAGCCGGCAAGTCAGAGTCCGGACGCTTTCCCGCCTGGAGCTGTTCATAGAGCGCACGCAGGAGGGGGTCTACCAGGTCAGAAGGGGCGAGGTCGGCGCGCGAGATGTCCTCCGGATATCGAGTCAATAGTGCCATGACGTAACGCTCGGAAGAAGTCGTTTGTTTCGGCGTAGCCGTCTCGCCACGGGCTGGGAGCGGTAGCTCGGTCGGCGTTCGTGCCGTTCGCTGCGTGCTCTTTCCGGCCGCAGGCAGCTTCGCTCTGAGGAACGCCGGATCGACCCCGGCGCTTCCCGCCACCTTCGAGAGGTACACCTCTCGCCGGACGGGGTCTGGCTCCTCGGCAATGAGGGCCGCGGTCCGTTGAAGGAAGCGGAGCTGGCCTTCGGGTCGGTCGAGGCGGGACGTTTCACGCACCCGGTCGATGAGGAATTCAAGCAACGGCGTGGCTTCAGCCAGGAGCCGGCGGAACACCTCCGGCTCCTTCCGGGCAACGTCGTCGGGATCCAGGCCCTCCGGCAGCACGGTCACGAAGAGCGCCAGGCCGGTCCGGGTCCCCAGCTGCCCGCCGCCGGCGCCTGCTCCGAACCGGCTGAGGGCGCTGAGAAGCTCCCGCCCGCGCGATTCGGCCGAGCGCTGACCGGCGGCGTCGCCGTCGAAGGCGACGATCGCCCGCTCGATCTTCATGTCGTTGAGCAACCGGTACTGGTCTTCGGTCAGGGCAGTCCCCATCGAGGCGACGACGTTGGTGAAGCCGGATTGGTGGCAGGCGATGGTGTCGAAGTAGCCCTCGACGATCACCGCCGTGCCCTCCTTCCGGATCGCCGCGCCGGCCTTGTCGAGGCCGTAGAGCGTGGCGCTCTTGTTGAAGAGCGGCGTCTGGGTGGAGTTGACGTATTTGCCCTGCTGGTCGGCCCGCATGGCGCGGCCGCCGAACGCGATGGCGCGGCCCCGGCGGTCGCGGATCGGGACCATCAGGCGGTCTCGGAACCGATCGAAAAGCCCCCGGTCGTTCTTGAAGATCACGCCCGCCGCGACACTCTCGTCCTCGCTGAAGCCCCTTTTCTTCAGGTAGGCGAGGAGGCTGTCGCGCTCGTCCGGCGCGTAGCCGATGCCGAAGGCGTCCACCGACTCCGACGTGATGCCGCGCTTGGCGAGGTATTCGGCCACCGTCTTGCCCCGCGGAGTCTTGCGGAGGGCCTGGCGGAAGTAGAACCCCGCCGCGTCGTTCGCCTGAAGCAGGCGGTCCTCGAGCTTCCGCTCCTCTGGCGCGCGCCGCGTGAGCTCGACGCCGGCGCGCTCGGCGAGCTCCTTCAGCGCCTCCGCTGGCGAGAGGCCCCTCTGCTTCTCGAGCCAGGTGAAGACGTCACCGCCCTCGCCGCAACCAAAACACTTGTACGTCCGGCGCTCGGGGTCGACGTGGAAGGAGGGCGTCTTCTCGAGGTGGAAGGGACAGAGGCCGACGTACCCGCGACCGGCCTTCTTCAGCGGGACGCTTTCGCTCACGAGTTGGACGATGTCGACGCGCTCTTTTACGAGGTCGAAATCACCCGGCACCGCTCTCAGTGTCGCAGGGATGGCGAGCCGGCGCGCCCCCTCAGTTCGGCAGCTTGAGCAGCGTCTCCAGCTTGCGGATGTCGACCGGCTTCGTCACGTGCTGATCGAAGCCAGCTTCGCGCGACAGACGGCGATGGCGAGCCTCGCCGTAGCCCGTGAGCGCGACGAGCGTCGCTTTCAGTCCAAGCTCTGTGCGCATCCGCCGCGCGACTTCGTAGCCGTCGAACCCGGGCATGCCGATATCGAGTAGCACGATCTCCGGGCGCTGAAGGGCGGCCTGCTCGATAGCACTCGGTCCGTCGTGGGCCGCGCGCACGTCGTGGCCGTAGTCGCGAAGCAGCTCGGCCAGCGCGTCAGCCGCGTCCACGTTGTCGTCGACGACCAGGACGCGGCGCTTCGGCAGCGCCGCGAGCGCGGCGCCGGCCGCGCTGGTTTGGACCGTGGTCTGGGACACCGGGCGGATCGGGAGCCGCGCGACGAACTCGCTTCCCTTCCCCGGCCCATCGCTGCGCGCCTCGACCGTTCCGCCGTGCATCTCGACGAGCCGACGGACCAGTGTGAGCCCGAGCCCGAGCCCGCCACGCGCGTACGCGCGCGTTTCCGGGCCCTGAACGAAGATGTCGAAGACGCGTTCGCGCATCTCGGGCGTGAGTCCGGCCCCGTTGTCCTTGACCGAAACGACCAGCTGGCCCGCATCGACGGACACGCGCAGCGCGATGCGACCGCCGACGTCCGTGTACTTCGCGGCGTTGTTGAGAAGATTCGCGAGCACCTGCTCGAGGCGGGCAGGGTCGCCGCTGAGAGTCACGGGCTCGTCGGGCAGATCGAGCGTCAGCCTATGGCCGCGCTCGTCGATGACCGGTCGCGCCGCCTCCACCGCGCGCGCGACAAGCGACGAAACGACGACCGCCTCATGTCGGAGCTCGATCTTGCCGCGCGTGATCCGCGAAACGTCGAGCAGGTCGTCGATGAGGCGCGTCATGTGCTTGACCTGCCGCTCGATGGTCTCTCGCGCGCGGCTGACGCGGAGCGGCTCCTCGTTGTGTAAACGGATGAGCTCCAGAGCCGTCGTCACCGGCGCAAGCGGGTTGCGAAGCTCGTGTCCCAGCATCGCCAGGAACTCGTCCTTGCGCCGATCCGCGTCCGCGAGCTGCGCGACCTTTTTACGGAGCTCGGCTTCCGCGTGCCGTCGCTGGATCGTCTCCGCTTCGAGCGCCGCAGCCTGCTGCTGAAGCTGCGCGATGAGGCGAAGCTGCGCGTCGCCCCTGAGCTCCGTGTAGCTCTCGGCCGGGATCACCTGCGTGTGGATCGTCGTCATCTCCGTGAACGGCTTCGCATGCGTGGTGTCGTGGAACTCCTCGATCGGATACGCGCAGAGGAGCGAGAAGGGCTGGCGCGTCCGAAGCTCGTTCCACAGCTCCTCGAGACGGATCGCAGCATCGCGGTTCCCGTCCGCCCAGAGAAGCGCGACCATCTCGCCGAAGGCATGGACCTGGGGAGCGCGCTCGCGCGTCTTGCTGATGAGCGAGCCGATCGTGTCGTCAAAGCGCGCCGGGTCTGGCCACCCGCCAACGAGGAAGCGCTCGAGCATGTCCCGCGCGTCGAGCGCCACGTAGCGTCCCTGCGCCCCGGCGCCCACCACGTCGAGGCCACGAGCGGTCAGTCGCTGGGCGACGCCGTCGCGGTGCTGGGGCGTCGCGATCAGGATGCCGGCGTTCGCCGCGCTCAACGCGGAACCGATGTGGTCGGCGACGCTGTCGAGGAGGTACGCCTCTCGCTCGTAGAACTGGACGGCGTGCCCCAGTACGACGACTGGCTCGATCACATGGTCCCCCTCAACACTTCTCGGCGCCGGCGTGACCTTCGTTTCCCCGCAAGTTGCGTGCCTACAGGTGGCTCCAGGCCGCCGGGATGAAGAGGCTGGTGAACGTGTCGAGGGCATAACCATCCGTCATGCCGGCGATGTAGTCGGCGACCGCTCGTTTGACGTTCTCCCCGGTGGCGATCCGCTGGTGCTCGGCCGGCATCCGGTCGGGATGAGCTTCGAAGTACTGGAGGAGCTCCCAGAGGACCCCCTGGGCCTTCTCGTCCTCGGTCTTGGCCGGCCCGGCCAGGTACACGTTGTCGAACATGAACTTGCGCAGGGCGTTGGTCGCCTCGAGGACCTCGGCGCTCATCGTGACGTCGGCCTTTCCGTAGGAGGTGACTACCACGTCGTAGATCATCGTGTCGAGGCGCTCAGCGCGGTCGCTGCCGAGGGCGGCGCGGATCTCGTGAGGCAGGTCGGCCTCGGTGATGATCCCGGCGCGCATCGCGTCGTCGATGTCGTGGTGTAGGTACGCGATCTTGTCCGCGTACCGGACGACCCAGCCCTCCGGCGTCTCCGGTTCGCCCCACGCAGCCGTCTCGAGGCCGCCTTCGGTGGGTGAGCTGTGCTTGAGGATGCCGTCGCGCGTCTGCTTCGTAAGGTCCAGACCCGCGCCGTTCTTTTCAAGCTTCTCCGCGATCCGGACGCTCTGCTGGTTGTGGCGGAATCCCTCGGGCAGGAAGCGCGCGAGAAGCTCCTCGCCGATGTGCCCGAACGGCGTGTGCCCGATGTCGTGTCCGAGCGCCATCGCCTCGACGAGATCCTCGTTGAGACGGAGCGCGCGAGCGAGCGAGCGGCCGATCTGGTTGACCTCGAGAATGTGCGTGAGTCGTGTGCGGTAATGGTCGCCTACCGGGGCGAGAAAGACCTGCGTCTTGTGCTTCGTGCGGCGGAACGCCTTGCTGTGGATGATGCGGTCGCGGTCGACCGCGAACGCCGTCCGCGTCGGCGACGGCTCACCAGGCTTGTCGCGCCGGCCGTCCGCACTCTTGGTGGCGTACGGCGCGAGCGTGGTGCTCTCCAGCTCCTCGGATCGCTCCCGGATCCGCAGCGATGCGACGCTGCGGTCGCGCGACAGCTTCGCGGCGCGCTCAACCTTGGTAGCCATCGCGCTACAGCACCTCCGTCAGGAGGTGCACGTATGAATGGCGACGAGTGAAATGAGTCGTCATTCCTCCAGCCTAATCGGGCGGCCGTCGCCGCCCGCATCTGCCTCGCGAGTGGGCTTCGCCCGCGCCGCAGTGATCGGCTGCCGCCACGTGAGCGCCGGCACCGTCGCGGCGAAGATGTGAGCGGCTCGGAGAGGCGGGGCGTCGATACGTCGCATTGCGCGCGACCAGATCTAGGCGGCGGTGACGAACATCGCGGCCGCGACCGCGACATCGAGCGGGCCGCCCCAGACCGGCAGCTCGTCCGGCGATGTGCTCGCGTACAGGAGTAGCGCGAGCGAGACCGCCAGCTCGAGCGCCGCGGCGACGACAAGGACCCGGTCGCGACTAACGGTCGCGGTCCCCCGCTCCCGCGATCGCCGCCTGCGCTGCCGCGAGGCGCGCCACCGGCACGCGGTACGTGGAAGGCGACACGTAGGTGAGGCCGAGCTCGTGGCAGAAGGCGATCGACGACGGGTCACCGCCGTGCTCGCCGCAGATGCCGATCTTCAGATCCGGCCGCGTCTTGCGGCCGCGCTCGATAGCGATGCGCATCATCGCGCCGACGCCGTCGCGGTCGAGCACCTGGAACGGGTCGGCGGGGATGATCTTCTGCTCCACGTACTTCCCCAGGAACGACTTCTGCGCGTCGTCGCGCGAGATCCCGAGGATCGTCTGCGTGAGGTCGTTCGTTCCGAACGAGAAGAACTCGGCCTTCGTCGCGATCTCGTCGGCGATGAGGCACGCGCGCGGGATCTCGATCATCGTCCCGAACTTGTACGGCACCTTCTTGCCGCGCTCTCTGAAGACGGCCTCGGCGACGGCGACGACCTGCTCCTGCAGCCGGTCGAGCTCACCCATGACGCCGACCAGCGGCATCATGATCTCCGGCTTCGCCTTGATCCCCTTCTCCGACGCGTCGATCGCCGCGCCGAGGATCGCGCGGATCTGCATCTCCAGGATCTCGGGATCTACAAGCAGGAGGCGGCAGCCGCGCAGGCCGAGCATCGGGTTGTCCTCGTGGAGCTGCTGCAGGCGTCGCTCGATCTTCTCCTTGCGTTCCAGCTCCGCGCCGTTCTTCCCGGTGGCACGCATGACCGCGATATCCACGTCCACGTCGGCGTACTCGCGTAGGAACTCGTGCAGCGGCGGGTCGATGAGTCGGATGACGACGGACAGGCCGTCCATCGCCTTGTACATCTCGAAGAAGTCGCCCTGCTGGAATGGGAGCAGCTTCGCGAGCGCCTTCTTCCGTCCCTCGACCTCGTCGGCCATGATCATGTCCTGCACGATCGGTAGGCGCTCGGCCTGCCGGAACATGTGCTCGGTCCGCGCGAGACCGACGCCCTCCGCGCCGAGCTCGCGCGCGAGGCGGCACTCCTCCGGCGTGTCCGCGTTCACCCACACCCCGAGCGTGCGGCGCTGGTCAGCCCACGCCAGCAGCTCGATGAGCAGCTTCTCCTCGCGGAAGTTCGGCTGGATCGTCGGCTCCCGGGCGTGACCCGCGACTCGATCCTGCGCCTCGCACGCGATCTCGGGCTCGACGCCGAGGAGCGCCGGATCACG
>JANNHF010000065.1:0-13058 GCA_031404235.1 Chloroflexota bacterium | reverse complement strand
CTACGAGCGTCAGCGCTGGAACGCCGATCTGGTCGCCGCGGTGCTGCAACGCTACGCGCCCACGGATCGATGCCCATCTGTCGTCAGCTGCCAGCGCCCATACGTTTACACGCGCCGCTAGCGATAGAATGGTGTGACCCATGGATCTTCTACAGCTCGCTCAGATCGTCATTGCCCTCGCCGTCGGCGCCTCGATCCTGCTTCAGGCTCGCGGCACCGGCCTGTCCTCGACCTTCGGCGGTGAGTCGACCGCCTATCGCAGCCGCCGTGGCCTCGAGCGGACGCTGTTCCGGCTGACGATCGTCCTGATCGTCGTTTACGTGATCATTTCGCTCTTGGGCGCTCGTTCAGCCGCGTAGGTGAGGGCCCGCGACAAGTTCATCGTCGTCGCACTGATAGGGCTGCTGGTCGTCGTCAGCGGCGCCGCTGTGGCGTTCGACCGCGCCGAGACCAAGGCCGTCGTGCCGGCGTACGGCGGCACGTACGTGGAAGGCGTGACGAGCTCCGCGCAGTTCCTCAACCCGCTGCTCGCAGCGACCCGAGTCGATGACGACGTCGTCCGACTCGTCTTCACGGGACTGAGCCGGTACCGCAGCGACGGCTCGATCCAGGGCGATCTGGCGCAGACCTTCTCCATCAGCGAGGACGGCAAGGTGTGGACGTTCCAGATGCGTGAGGACGCGAAGTGGCACGACGGGAAGCCGGTGATCTCGGACGACGTCGTGTACACCGTGGCACTGCTGCAGGACAAGGCCTACGTCGGGCAGTACAGCGATGCGTTCCGCGGAGTGAAGGTCGAGCGGGTGGACGATCGCGTCGTGCGGTTCACTCTTCCCGACGCGTACGGCCCGTTCGCGGCGAGCACGACCGTGCCGCTGCTGCCGTCGCATCTACTCGGGAAGGTCGATTACGCGACGCTCTCACGCGTCGCGTTCAATCAGCACCCCGTCGGCACCGGCCCGTTCCGCGTCGTCGAAGTCGATTCGCGGCAGACCGTCCTCGCCCGGAACGAGTCCTTTTACCGCACGCGACCCGACCGCTCGCGGCCATACCTCGACCGCCTCGTACTGCGGTCGTATCCGGACGGGTCGGAAGCGCTGACGGCGCTCGGCCGTGGGGAGATCGACGGCGTGGGTGGGCTCTCGACCGCGGACGCGGGACGGGCGCGTGGCTTGAAGAACGTGAGTCTGTATAGCTTCGGCACGAACGACTTCACCGCGCTGTTCCTCAACGTGCGGCCGGAGAAGGCTACCTTCCGCGACAGGACGGTCCGACAGGCGATCGCGAAGGCGATCGACCGAGGTCGCGTGCTTCTTCTCGCGGCCGACGGGCGCGGGGCTGTCGCGGAGGAGTTCGTCCCCCAGGCGTCCTGGGCGTACATCCGCGACATCACGCGCCATACGCGCTCGTACGACGAAGCAAAGGCGATGCTCGACGAGGCGGACTGGAAGGATCACGACGGAGATGGGGTCCGCGACCGCGCGGGCGTCAAGCTGGCGTTCGCCGTCACGACATCAAGCGAGCCTGCGCGTGTGGCCGCAGCGCTGCAGATCGCGGACGACCTCGCGGCGGTCGGGATGCGCATGGAGCTGAAGGCGATGCCCTTCGCTGAGCTCATCGGAACATCGGTGCGCGAGCGTTCGTACGTCGCGCTGCTCATCGGCATCAGCGTGAGCGGTGATCCCGATCCGTACTCGTTCTTCCACTCCAGCGAGATCAAGGATCCCGGGCACAACTTCTCTGGCTACTCGACGCTCAGCATGGATCGAAGTCTCGAGTCGGCGCGCCGAACCACTGATCAGGGAAAGCGGCGTGAGCTGTACACCACGGTGTTCCAGACGATCGCGACCGAGGTGCCGGTCGTGTTCCTGTACTTCAGCGACTACCTGTATGCGCAGAACCGACAGGTGCAGGGGCTGAAGATCGCGCCGATCAGCGACCCGCGTGAGCGCTTCTGGAACGCCGAGGACTGGTATGTGAGGACCGCGCGCCGCTGAACACTTGTGCGGAAGGAGGGACTTGAACCCTCACGACCTTTCGGCCACACGCCCCTGAAGCGTGCGCGTCTGCCAATTCCGCCACATCCGCCTGCGAGCCTCAATTCTACCTCGATACGTACAGCGACGGCGTCTACATCCGCCGCGTGCCGATGTATCTCGTCCACTTGCGGCGCTTGCGCTGCAGCGCGGGCCACGCTGGATCGCGATAGAGCATCGGCAGCAGCACGAGCGAATCGCCCTTCCCGAACTTCAGCCGGTAGAAGTCGTGACGGCCCTCGCGGACCTGTCGCTCAACGTATCCGTTGAGCGCGTACGAAGTGAGGAGTTCGTCTCGAAGCCACTCAATATGACTTCGACTGGCCGACGAGAAGTATGTCCACAACCGGACGTACCAGTAATCCGGGTACTGCTTCGGCGTGGGCCGGTGCCTCAGGACGTAGATCGTGCCATCCCCATCGATCAGGCCACGCAAGAAGTGTGGCAGCAGGCCGGGTGGCACCTCGACGGCACCGAGTGTGAGGCTCTTGGCTGGTCTGATGCCCCGCGCGAATAGCCAGTCGTATAGCGACGCGTCGCTAAAGGCTGCGCGATACGCGCGGCCGCCCTTTCGGGTCCGCGTCGGAAGGATCCGCACGTCCTCGCGGCCAACTCAGCGCACGTACGTTTCGACCAAATCTCGGTCCTTGCTGACGAAGGTGATATGGCGACGATCGCGGGAAAGACACCCGTCGGTTGCAGTCAGACCGAGCGCGTATGCCAGCTCAAGAGACCACTCGAGGCTGCGCGTCACATGCCGCTTCGTCTTGTAGCGCCGACCTCGTCGCGCCGCGCCGTTTCGCGCGATACGCGCGTCGGTCGTTGCGGTCAGACCCTTCGCCCAGTCCTTGCCCATGCGCGTATCTACGCACGAATCACCGCACAAATGGTGTCGCGAAAATGTGTGACGAACGGTCGCACGTTCATGCGACAAATGCACAAGGTGACGTGTCGCACATCTCTCCGACGGGGTGCATCATCACGGCCCTCCTCACGCGCAGGATCGGCGCGGGAACCAAGGTCGGGTCTGGGGGGGCCTATCGCGTCTTCAGGAGGCGGTTCGCGCAAGCGGGTGCGGGTTCGAGTCCCGCCGTCGGCACAGTCGGTTTCGACCTCCTACCATCGCCACCGTGCCGAAGCGCGCTGCCACGAGCGTGTGGATCTCTATCGACATGGAAGGGCTCGGCGGCGTCGCAACGTACTCCCACGTGATGATGCAAGGCGTTGAGTACGAGCGCGCGCGCAAGTGGATGGCGGAAGAGGCGAACGCCTGCATCGAAGGCGCGGCGAGCGCCGGAGCGCGCCGCCTCTGCGTGAACGATTCGCACGGTGCGATGCACAACATCTACGTTGACGATCTCGACCCGCGCGCCGAGCTCGTCGTCGGCACCGCGAAGCCGTGGAGCATGGGCCAGGGGATCGACGGGGGATACGACACGTGCTTCTTCGTCGGTTATCACGGACGCGCGGGACATCCGAAGGCCGTTCTCGATCACACCTACGCGAGCCGCGCCATCTGGGAGTGCCGCCTGAACGGGAAACCGGTCGGTGAGACGACGCTCAACGCGTATCTCGCGGGCCACTTCGGCTCGACGGTCTCGCTGGTCTCCGGCGACGACGCGACGTGCCGCGAGGGTCGCGCGCTCGTGCCCGAGGTCGTCACCGTGAAGACCAAGGACGCAACGGGACGCTTCTCGGCCAAGATGGTCCACCCCACACGCGTGCGGGACGCGCTTCGCGAGGGAGCAGCGCGCGCGGTCGAGATGGCGACACGCCTGAAGCCGGTCGTGCCGAAGGGCAGTAATGAGATCGAACTCGTCTTCCTGACGTCGGCGATGGCCGACATGGCCGAGCTGATCCCAGCGACGCGACGCAGCGGACCCCGCGCGGTGTCGTACGCGTCGCGCGACTACCTCGAGCTCTACAAAGCCATGCTCGCGATGGTGCGCATCGCTCCGGCGGCCGTTCCGCCGGAGCAGTCCTAGGAGGGGCGTCGCCGCTAGCGTGGAGCGGGCTGACGTCGTCATCATCGGAGGCGGAATCATCGGCGCCTCCATCGCCTACCACCTGGCGGCGCGCGGTGTGAAGGACGTACTCGTGCTGGAGCGCGATCACCTCGGCGGCGGATCGACGACGCGCAATGCCGGCGGCGTGCGCCTGCAGTTCTCGACCGAGATCAACGTGCGACTGTCGCTGCGCTCGCTGCCGCGCATCGAGCGCTTCGAAGAGGAGATGGGCGTCGACCCGCATCTCCGCCAGGTCGGCTACCTGTTCCTCATCACGGAGGAGCGGGACGTGGCTCCTTTCGAGGAGTCGTTGGCGATGTGGGAACGGCTCGGCGTTCCCGCCCACCGCCTCGACGCGGCGGGCGTCACGAAGGTGTTCCCCGAGCTCCGCGTCGACGATCTGCGCTTCGCGACGTTCTGCGCGCGCGACGGCTACTGCGATCCCTCGAGCCTCCTCAACGGCTACGTCGCGCGCGCGAAAGAGAAGGGCGTGGGCTTCCGCGAGCAGGAACCAGTGATCGCCATCACGCTCGATGGCGACCGCGTGACGGCCGTCCGAACTGCGACAGGGGACATCGCCTGTGCGGCGATCGTGAACGCCGCGGGCGCCTGGGGGGCGGAGGTCGGCGCTCTCGCCGGCGTCGATCTGCCGATCAGGCCACTGCGGCGTCAGATCTTCGTCACCGAGCCGGTCCCAGAGCTGGACCACGAGTTCCCGCTGACGGTCGAGTTCGCGTCCTCGCTCTATTTCCACCGCGAGTCGGGCGGCGTCCTCATGGGCATGGCCGACCCGACCGACGGTCCGGGCTTCGACGGCAGCGTGAACTGGGACTTCCTTCCGACACTCGTCGAGCGCGCGCTCTACCGGCTGCCGATCCTGGAGCGCGCGAACGTGAAGACCGGCTGGGCCGGCTTCTATGAGGACACGCCGGACAAGCATCCGATCATCGGCCGGATCCCCGGCGTCGACGGATTCCTGTGCGCGGCCGGGTTCTCCGGGCACGGCATCATGCACGCTCCGGCGGCGGGCGAGGCGATCGCGGAGCTGATCGTGGATGGACGGACCTCGTTCGACGTCACCCCACTCGCGTACGATCGGTTCCGTCGCGGCGATCTCCAGAAGGAGCACAACGTCATCTGAACGCGCTCGCGCTCTTCCTCGTCCTCGACCTCGCGCTCGTCAGCGGCGCGGCCGTGCTGCTGCTCCTCGTCATCCTCCGCCGCGGACGGTCCCTTCAGTACCTCGCGCTTGCGGCGCTGCTCATCGTGCTCGCCGTCGGCGTCTGGTACACGACGATCCGCAGCCCCGCCGCGCTGCCCTGAATCGTTCGTACCTAGACTAACGAGCGTGTTCACACGCGACGAGATCCGCCTCACGACGCTCGCGAACTGCGCCGGCTGAGGCGCGAAGCTGGGCCCCGGCCCACTGGCGCAGGTCCTGCGCCCTCTGCACAAACAGCCAGGCCCTCCTGAGCTGCTCGTCGGTCTCGGGTCGAGCGATGACGCGGCGGTGTATCTCGTCGCGCCGGACGTGGCGATCGTCGAGACGCTCGACTTCTTTCCTCCGATCGTCGATGACGCCTATGCGTCGGGGGCGATCGCCGCGGCGAACGCGATGTCCGACGTCTACGCCATGGGGGGAGAGGTGCTCTTCGCACTGCAGATCGCTGCATGGCCCGAGGATCTGTCGCTGGACCAGCTCGAAACGCTGTTCAGCGGTGCCGTCGACAAGGTGCGCGAAGCCGGTGGCGTCATCGCCGGAGGTCACACCGTCATCGACCGCGAGCCGAAGTTCGGTCTCGCCGTGACGGGCCGCGTCCATCCGCAGCGGATGCTGCTCAAGAACGCGCTTCGCGTTGGGGATGCGCTCTGGCTCACAAAGGCGATCGGCACCGGAGTGCTGGCGACCGCGCACAAGAACGGCAGGCTCGCGCCGGAGGATCTCGCGTCGATGATCGCCTCCATGGTGAAGCTCAATCGCGATGCGGCCCGCGCGGCGACCCTGACGGGGCTGCATGCCGCGACCGACATCACCGGGTTCGCGCTCGCGGGACACGCGCACGAGATGGCCGAGCGCTCGGGAGTCGGTGTGCGCCTCCGCGCAGGCGCGGTGCCGCTGTTGCCCGGCGCGCGCGAACACTCTGCCGATGCCGACTTTGGTGGTCTCGAGCGAAACCGGGCCTACTTCCTGAAGGACGGCCGAGTCCGGTTCGAGGGTGTCGACGACATGATGAGCACGCTGCTGCTCGACCCACAGACGTCGGGTGGGTTGCTCGTCGGCGTGCCCGCCGCGCACGCGGACGCGTGGGACCGCGCGCGTGCGGCGCACGGCGTGTCCGCGGTCCGGATCGGCGACGTGACCGAGGGCCAGGGCGTGATCGTCGCGGCGTGAGCATCCAGCAGGCCGAGGCGATCGAGGTGGAAGAAGCATCGGCCCCGAGCGCGCGAGCGGTGGAGCTCGCGAGGTTGTCTCCGAACCGCGCTGTACTCGATCTCGCGTGGCCGGGGATCATCGAGCAGTCTCTCAGCGCGCTCGGGACGGCGGTCGTGTTCGCGTTCGTGGGACAGCTCGGGGCAGCTGCCACGGCCGGCGTCGGGGCGGCGGGCAACCTCCTCTTCCTGATGTTCCCGGTGTGGCGTGCTCTTTCCATCGGAACGATCGCGGGCGTGAGCCGCCGCATGGGCGAAGGGCGCGCGTCCGAGGCGGCGGACGCAACGAGGCAATCGCTCGTGCTGGGTGCGCTCGCGAGCCTGGTGTTCGCTGTGTTCTTCGCGCTCTTCTCCGCGCCGCTGCTGCGCCTGCTCGGTGCGGACGAGGAGGTCGTCGCGATAGGCGCGCCGTTCCTCGCGGTCGTCGGCTGCGCGAATGGTGCCGTCACGGTATGGCTCATCGGTACATCGGCGATGCGCGCCGCCGGCGATGCCCGCACGCCGATGCTCCTGTCGAGTGTCAGCGTTGTCGTGAGCGTGGCCCTCGCATACCTCTTCATCAACGTGCTTCGCATCGGGCCGATGGGTTCGGCCTATGCCTCGTCCATCAGCTGGGTGCTCGGGATGTGCGCGATGCTCGTCCTGCTGTGGCGCGGTGTGGCCGGGCTCAGCATCGCGGGCGGACCCTGGCACCTCACCCGGCGGACCACGCGCACGCTCGTCGCTATCAGCCTGCCGTCAGCGCTCGAGAGCGCGACATTCAGCTTCGGGATCATCGCGCTGTCGGGATTGGTGTTCCGTCTCGGCACGGATGAGGTCGCGGCGCACCAGATCATCGCCCAGATCGAGACCTTCTCATTCTTCCCGTGCATCGGCTTCTCCGCAGCCGCGAGCGCGCTGGTGGGCCAGGCTCTCGGGATGCATGACCAAGAGCGCGCACGCCGAGCGGGTTGGGCCGCGATGAAGATGGCGCTCGTGTGGGGCACCGCCGCCGGGATCGCATTTGTCGCTCTTCCCACGTTCCTCCTCGGCATCTTCACGGTCTCTACCGCCGTGGTCGTCGCGGGCATCGGCGCGCTCGCTGTCGTCGGGATCGGTCAACCGGCGCAGGCCGCGATCTTCGCCCTCGGCGGCGCGCTACGCGGCGCAGGAGACACGCGCTACACGCTCGTGGTGACCGTCGTGAACTGGTTCCTGATCCGGCTGCCGCTCGCGTACGTGCTCGCGTTCGGCCTTGGCCTCGGGCTCACCGGCATCTGGCTCGGCGTGACGGTCGACTACTTCCTGCGCGCGGTGCTTCTCGCGCTGCGGTTCAGGAGCGGTGCGTGGGCGAGGGTGAGCGTGTGATCGCGGCGGTGTCTGTGCCCAGGGCGGGACTTGAACCCGCACGTCCTTTCGGACACGAGCCCCTCGAACTCGCGTGGCTGCCGTTACACCACCTGGGCTTGAGGCCTCATTCTACGCGCCGGCCGCCCCGCCACACTGTACGTGAGCGATGCGTATCTTCCGGTGTCCCCGCTGCCGAGCCGAAGACATCAGTGCCGATGCGCACCCGACGCGCGTTCTCGACAACGGTGTCGAGCGCCCAGTCTTCGTGTGCCGCAGCTGCTACCGTGCCGCGGAGTTCGAGTTCCGCATCGCGAGCCAGACGGCCGATCTCGGCTACGTGCCTCTTGCGATCCGCGATGGCCTGCGCCAGCTACGTGACTTCTACCGCGCGCGCCTTGTCGACGACGAGGACGACGTGGATCCACGCGTCCGCGCCGCGCTCGACGAGGTCGAGCGCCGACTGGCTATCGATGCGATCTGACGCCGGACGTAGACTCGCCGCATGAGCGCGATACGCCCGGATCTGGCCTTGCTGTGGCCGTCGTTCACATTCTTCCCGCTCGCCGCGCTCGCGGTGCTGGTCTTCGGCGTGGGCGGCGGCGATCCGGTCATGGTCGTCATCGGGCTGTTGCTCCTAGCGGTGAACCTCCTGATCGTCGTGAACCAGGCGTACTACACGACACTGGCAATCGAAGGCGACGCGCTGGTCTTCCGCACGAACTTCGGCCTGCACGAGGAGCGCGTTGCGATCGCATCGATCCAGCGCATCGATGCGAAGCGCTACCCCGGCGCGCATTCCGGCGTGTCCGCGCCCTTCTTCGTCGCGCGCGGACGCGACTCAACAGTGAAGGTGAACACGAAGCCATATCGGCTTCGGAGCTTCACGCCGTTCATCGGCCAGCTGCGTCAGGCGAACTCGCGGGTCGAGCTCGATGGGTTCTGGTCGCGCGTCGCCGCTGGCGAAGATGTGTCGAAGGAGATCAGCCTCACGCCGGGCAGCCGCTCGCGCTAGGGAAGGCGCAGCCGCCGGTGCTCGATGGCTGTGCAGAGATCCCAAACGACGCTCAGCCCAGCGGCCTCCGCGCGTTGCGCCGCCGCGACATTGCCGAGGTCGAGCTGGAACCAGATGGCGGGGATCTTCGCCGCGATCGCGTCATCGACGACGTCACCCAGGAACTCTCCGCGCCGGAATACATCGGCGAGATCCACACGAGTGCCCGCCGGGATGTCGACCAGATGGTCGTACGACTGCTCGCCGTCGATCTCGGCGCCACGCAGTAGAGGGTTCACCGGAATGATCCGAAAGCCCTGGCCGCGCAGGTAGCGAGACACGGAATTGCTTGGTCGTGTGGGATTCGCGGAGTAGCCGACGACGGCGATCGTGCGATTGCCCGTGAGCAGGTCACGGATCAGGGCGCTGTCGTTCATTATCTCACGTCATCGCTGCGCGCGAAAGTCTTGAACCCTTCATCGCGGGCAGGATAATCGCGAGCGAGATGCCACCACGCGCACCCGTGATCTGGTCGACCGTCCCCGTCGGCGTCGAGCGCTTTCGCAAGCGCCTCGACGAACGGCATCGCGAGCTATCCGTGCAGGCAAAGCTCCGCGCGCGCACATATCGGCGCTCGCGCGATCTTCCGACGAGCGACGAGTCCATTCGGCTTCGCGCGGACTTCCTGGCGGCGCTCGGCCGCCTGTCGTCATTCGAGACGTCGAGCATTCGTCTCGCGCGCTGCCGTTACCAGGTGCAGCTCTCGGAGCGAGCGGACGACCTCACGCGCGATTACTTCCAGCTGTGGCAGCTCATCGCGCGACGCGGCGGCACGGAGTGGCCTCTGGGGGAGCGCGACGCGGAGCGCATGGATTTCTTCGCTACGCAGCTCGGCCGGTTGGAGGGCCTCGCCGACGCGCTGGTCCTTGCCGGTCGCAACGTGCGGCTCTTTCCTTTGCCACCGATGCCCTGGCTCGCGGTGGAACGACGGACGCCGTCATACTCGTAACGGGCGACTAGCTCAGCTGGTCAGAGCGTCTCCTTTACACGGAGAAGGTCCTCGGTTCGAGCCCGAGGTCGCCCACCGAATAGAGTCCCGCGAGCGTGCTCAGGTCGTTGCGCAGCAGGTTGTGCATGTTGCCGCGGCAGTGATGGCAGCTCCGGGCCCGCTAACCGCACCGGCCGCGTCGCGCCGGCGCGCTGTAGCTGAGTCACCTGGCGCGCGATCGCGACCGGGATGCCGGCGGCGCCGCGGCGATCGCGAATGCGCGCCAGGACCGCGCCGTGGCCCTGCGAGCTCACCCGTAGCTGTGGCTTCGCGCCGGCGATGCCGCGGAAGCGCTGATGCGAGTGAGCGGGTCAGCACGAATACGTAGACTTCAGCCGATGATCCGCAGCGTCGTGTTGTTCAGTGTCAAGGAAGGCATGCGGCCGGAGCAGCTCGACGCGATCGTGCGCGCGATGAAGGCGATCCGGTTCGAAGGGTGCCTCCGGTGGGAGCTGGTGCGGGACCTCCATCTGCGCGAGGGGAACATGCCCTACGCGTTCGTCTCCGAGTTCGACGACGAGGCCGCCTATCGCGCATACGACACCCACGGTGAGCACAACAGGATCCGTCGGGAGCTGCTCGCTCCGATCGTCGAGAAACTCGAGCGCTTCCAGTACGAGGTCTCGTGACCTCGAGCATCCGGGCTCGCGCGACCTGCCGCGACATCGAAGGCTGACCTTGGAGATTGGTGAACGAGATGCGGATCCACGCGCCGAGCTCCTTCGGCTTGGCGACGATCGACGCAGGAACGAGACGTACTCGGTCATCCGACGGGCCCGTGGATCGAACGGCGCCGCGCCCTTTGCGGCGAACATGTTGCCGTTCGCGAACGCGCTCGCGTATCCGAAGATCGGCCGACGGGTGACGCGCAGCGAAGCGGGTACCTAAAATGGTCTTTGTCCCGCCGAGGTAGCTCAGTTGGTAGAGCAATGGTCTGAAGAACCCCAGTCCGCCGCTATCGACGAATTCCTTAGAGAATCCGCGACTGATGCCCAAATTCGGCGACGAAGAGCAATGGTCTAAGCGGCCAATAGTCTTGAACAGTGCGGCGGGCAGGTCGCACGTTTTTCGCGATGGTCCTCAGTCAGTGGAGCAGTGGTTTTGTAACTTGCTACGCACGATCAGAGAGTCAGCACGTATTTGCGGGCGATCTCGCGCGGGGACGGGGCGGCAGGCACGCCCGCGTGCGCACGAACTATTAGGTCGCCTCCACCGGTCCCGCCGTGCTACCTGACTGCTAGCAGTACTTCTTCTTCGTCCAGGCGTTCCAGTCGGCGTAGAACTTTGACTGGCGTGACGTCGAACACCTTCGGGAACGTGTTCGCGCCCGAAACATCGGCGCCGCACTGACCAATCATGACAACATCGACTAAAGGTTGTCGCGAGACCTTGGACATGTGAGCGAGGTCACGAAATCCGTCTCGTGGGACGGCCTCATGTGTCGAGGCCGCTTCCCTTCACGCGATCCTCGTCGAGGGCGCCCCGTGACGCCCGAGGTTGCTCGGTCCGGTGCGCCGCTCATTCGTATTTTGGTTGCGTGGACCGCTTCCGGGGACGTAGGAGGGCGAATCTGTGGCGGCCCTCTGTGCGTCTCATGTACCGTTTCACCCTCATGGCCATCCAGAGCGTCGACAGGCATGCGTCTGACCGAGGCACTCCGGCGGCGCGGTGGCTACTCACCGTCTGGGGGCAAGCACCTGCGGCCTTCGTTCTCATGGGTGGGCTATTGGGAGGCCTCGCGTGGGGCATGATTGCCCGACTCTGGATGCGGTTCATCTCCACGAACCCGGAGTTCACCTGGAGCGGGACGCTCTTCATCGTCATCGGGTTCGGGATCGCCGGGCTGGCTCAGTCCGGAGCCTATCTCGGGCGGCGGGCCAACCTGACACGGCCGGCGCTGACGGTGCTGCGAGTCGTTGCGGTCATCGCCCTGCTCCCGCTTGGCGGTGCCGCGGGAGCCAGCATGTTCCCCACGATCATCCTCGCGACCCTGGCGTTGACACATCACACCTGGCCGAGCTGGCTCCGGGGCATCGTCGCCGCTGTCGCGCTGTTCCCGGCGGTCGCGACGGCCCTGTCATTCTTCGACGACCTGCCCCTGATGCGCGCGGTCGCGGGTGTGATCTGGTTCCTCGCGATCTACGCGGGGATCATCTGGGCGGCCCGGTCCTCTCTCGGTCCACAACTCGACGGCTGGCGAGTACCCACGGCGGTCCGCGTGCTGGGCGTTGTCGCGCTGGCGCCGCTGATCCTGCTCGCGATCTTGATCACGATCGACTTGCGGAGTAACAGCTAACCGATCCGCTGTCCCCGGGACGGCTCGGACCTTGCCATGGGACCGGCGCGCGTACTACTCCTTCCCTGGCTGGCTGAAGACGCTTTGAATCGGCCTACGCGCCATCTTGCTTGTGGTGTGGCGCCTCACCGTGCCCACCGAGCGAACCGTGGAGATTCGAAGCTGTGAACCCGTCGGTGCCGGTCGACAGCTCATTGTGAGCGCCACGCTGTTGCGCTTGGACACGCTCGAATCGGCGACCGCCCGCGAAGACGCAAGCTCCGTCACGGTGATCGTCGGTGTCCTCGGTAGGAGCGGTACCGCGCCGGCCGACCTCTTCTTCGTTGACGTGCCGATCACCCGTAGCAGCCCGCTCGGAGATCGTGCGGTCTTGGATGCGGACAGCAAGCCGATTCCGGTCAAGCAACGACGACAACTCGGTGCTTCCAGCACGTGATGTTGCCCCGGTTTCGTGGAGCATCGAACCTTCATGGTGGCGTTTCTGGGAACCATGGCTCGACACATGGTCTGGGACGAGCAATGGTTTCGGTCCTCCCAACAGCCTCGTGTGAGCAATGGTTTCGGCGGGCATGAGCGTGAACCGCCGGGACCATTGGCTTGGTCGCGCAAATAGTTCGCTACACCATTGTTCGCCCGTGCCCCCCGGCGGACCGCGTAAAATGAGGACTCCGCCGAGGTAGCTCAGTTGGTAGAGCAATGGTCTGAAGAATCGCGCACACCGCGATTCGCGGAATTGTTCGGAAACTCGCGACTGATACCGAGGTTTGGCCTCGAAGAGCAATGGTCTCTGCGGTCAATAGTCTGAGTGCGGCGGGCAGGCCGCACGTCCCCCTACGTCGCATTGGTCGGAACTTACTTGGCATCGCGTAGAGGCGTCACCACTCGACGAGGGCTTCCGGATCTCGTGGCGGTGGGTGTCGAC
>JANNHF010000064.1:0-2161 GCA_031404235.1 Chloroflexota bacterium | reverse complement strand
GACTCACGATCAGAAATCCGCCGAAGCAGATCGCGACAGCAATGATCGCGAGGATGTCTAGGACGATGAGGGGCCCGGGTGCCCGCCCATTGATCAGGGCAAACAGCGCGGCGATCGTGACAAGCTCCAGGACTACCAGGAACAGGAACGTGAGCAGACCCGGTGCGATGAATGCTGGCTTCTCGCGGATCATGTCTTTCCTCCCCAAACGCTAATTACGCGACTCATAGCGCCCCCCGGATACCTCTTTTGGTCAATACTAGCAGTTTGTAATCATAACGTCAACGGAGCCTCTTGACCCGCCCCCGAACCGTGCATGCCGCATCGCGGTAAGACGCGATGCCGGCGCGGCGCGCTTGCCAGCCCCGAGGGCGGTGGCTAGCCTCGCGCGGTCGGGCCAGCGCGTAAGAGGGGGATCACATGGACGAGAACACGGGCGCGGAGCGTCGTTCCTACAGGCTCACCAGACGCCAATTTCTCGCGGCGTCATCGGCGGCAGCGGCGATCGCTGCCTGTGGTCCGGCGGCGACCCCGAGCCCAAGCGCCGCGGCCACGGCATCGGCCGCGGCGACCGCCTCGCCCGGTCCTGCGCTCAAGATCGGTCAGCTCCTGCCGTTCACGAAGGTCTATGCCGAGCTCGGCAACTCGATGAAGCGCGCGACCGACCTTTACGTGAAACAGAAGGGTGGGAAGATCGCGAACCGTCCAGTGACGCTGGTGTACGCCGACGAGGCGAACGATCCGGTGGTCGGCGCGCAGATGACGCAGAAGTTCATCGATTCGGACCGGGTCGACCTGATGATGGGCATCGTCGCGACGCCCATCGCGTATGCGGTCCGCAACACGATCGACGCGGCGAAGCTCATCTTCATCGAGACCAACGCGGGTGGTAACGCGCTCACGCGCACGACGACCAACTGCACGCCGTCGTGCAAGAGCAAGTACATCTTCCGCACGTCGTTCAGCTCCTACCAGATCAGCTACCCCATCGGCGAGTACTTCGCGACGAAGAAGGGCGTGAAAGAGGTCTTCACGTTCGTTGCCGATTACGGCTTCGGCAACGAGTCCGCGGCCGACTTCACGAGCGGCTTCACCAAGGGCGGTGGCAAGATCACCGGTTCCCTCAAGGCGCCGCTCGGCAGCGCCGACTTCCTCCCGTACGTCACGACGATCAAGGGCCAGCAGACGAAGGACATCTACTCGTTCTTCTCCGGCACCGACGCGATCAACTACATCAAGGCGTGGACGCAGCTCGGCATGCCCGCCGCCGGATACAAGATGAACGGCGCGGGCTTCCTCACCGAGCAGGACGTCCTCAAGGAAGTGAAGGAGCAGGCGAACGGCGCCACGACCTCGCTGTTCTGGGCGGTCACGCTCGACAACGCCGAGAACAAGGCGTTCGTCGACGCGTACCAGAAGGAGTACAACCTGCTGCCCGACGTGTTCGCGGTGCAGGCGTGGGATGGCATGCAGGCCGTTGATTTCGCGCTACAGGCGGTGAAGGGCGATACCACGAACAAGGACGCGTTCATCGCAGCGCTCGAGAGCGTCAAGTTCAAGAGCCCGCGCGGAGACTTCGAGTTCGACAAGGAAACGCACAATCCGATCCAGGACATCTACATCCGCGAGGTGAAGATGCAGGGCGGCCAGGCGGTCAACACGATCGTTGACAAGGTCGCTCGCGTGACCGATCCAGGCAAATAGTCTGTCGGGATGACTCCCGAGACCGCGGTCGTGCAGGCGCTGAACGGCATCTCGTTCGGCGCCTTGCTTTTCATACTTGCCGCGGGCCTCTCGCTGATCTTCGGGATGATGGATGTCGTCAACCTCGCCCACGGTGCTTTCTACATGCTCGGCGCCTACATAACGCTCACCGTCGTGCAGCGCACCGGACAGTTCTGGCTGGCGCTCCTGTTGGCGCCGATCCTCATCGGTGCCCTGGGCCTGCTGATCGAGCCGCTCCTGCTGCGACGTCTCCGTGGCCGTCATCTCGAACAGGTGCTGCTGCTGACGATCGGCATCTCGCTGGTGATCGCCGATCTGATCGGCCTCACCTTCGGCCGCGAGATCCGGTCGATCCCATTCCCGGCTGGACTCGACCACGCGATAACGATCGTGGGCGGTGACTACCCGGTCTACCGGCTATTCGTTATCGGCTTCG
>JANNHF010000063.1:0-13194 GCA_031404235.1 Chloroflexota bacterium | reverse complement strand
TTCTACCGTGTCCACTACATCGGCGCGGCGATCGTCCTCTTCGCCGTGGCGGCGTTCATGTCGTATCTCTGGATGACCGGCGATCGGTCGTTGCTCGTCCCGCGGGGTCAGCTGGGTCGGCATCTGCTCGGGCTCGCGTACGAGCTGCCGCAGCGGATCCAGGGTCCCTACGCGAAGCTGCTGCGCATCGATCTCAGCCAGCCGCGTCCGCCGACCGGGCAGTTCACGTTCTACGAGAAGGTCGTCGAGTTCCCCAGCTGGTCGATCCTCCTCGCGCTGATCACGATCACCGGTCTGATCAAGGCTGTGCGATATCTCCTACCGGTCCCGGGTCTCGTTCTCTTCGTCGCCTCTACCCTGCATGTCACCGCTATGGTGGGGATCGTGATCAAGCTGCTCGATCACCTCCGTTACACGTTCCCCCGCTGGCCGCTGGTGGTCGCCATGACCACGACCTGGGTCAACGAGGGCTACGCCCGGCTGCGGCACCCCGGCTGGCAGCAGGCGGGCCCGGGTGGCTCGGCGCCGGCCCCGCGGCACGGTGCGAGCGAGCGGAGCGGCTCCGCAGCCCCCGGCATGCTCGGACGTAGCGACAGATGAGGCGGCTGGTGGCCCTGTTGGGACTCATTTGGAGCCTGGCCAACCTGGCCATCGCCTATTTTTTCATGACCAGCGCCTTCGTGGCCAAGACCGCCGCGAGGGAAGGCATCATGGCGCAGTTATCGCTCCTTCTGGGAGGCGTGTTGATCGCAGGCTTCGCGATCCTGCTCGCTCGCGAGTGCGTGCGTTTGCTCAGGCCGGCGGACGCGTCGGGGACCGCGTAGCCATGGGCCGTATGTACGCGCTACGCGTCCTGTATCTCGCGCTCGGGATCGTGCTGCTCACCGCGCATGCCAGTGCGATCGCGGCATCGCCCATCCGGCAGCTCACAACGAGTACGGCGACGAACGTGCGGCCGGCATGGAGCCCGGACGGCAAGAGCATCGCATTCCAGAGCAACCGCGACGGTCCGTACCACATTTACGTGATGAACTCAGACGGAAGTAACCTCCGTCAGGTCACGAGCGGTGACGGCAACGACGACCGTCATCCGAACTGGAGTCCCGACGGCAAGACGATCGCCGTGGACACCGGCGAGGAGATCAAGCGCGAGATCGCCTTGATCGACGTTGCGTCGAAGAGCCGCACGAAGATCACGAAGCTGGGCATGACCGCGCAGTTCCCGAGCTTCAGCCCGGATGGCAGGACCATCGCGTTCTTCCTGTACAACCTCGGAACGATGGACCTCTGGAGCGTCGGCAGGGACGGCAGCAACGCCGCGCCCGTCACGAAGGAGCTCGCGACCGAAGCGAACAACCAATGCACCTTCGCGTGCCACGCGGCGCGGTGGTCACCAGACGGACGTGGCGTCGCCTTCTCCGATGGCGACAACGCGCGCGTGCTTCTGATGGCCTCTCTGGCATCGGGGACCGCGACGCCGATCTCGCCTGTCGGGGAGAAGAGCCACTTCCCGATCTTCCTCGCCGACGGCCGCATCGTCTACGTGACGGAGACCGTGACGGCCAATCAGAGCTATACCGACCTCTGGATATTCGATCCGAACAACACGACCGCGCCTCGAACGGAGCTCGCTCAGAACATCCAGGCACAGGGTCCGTTCGAGATCAACAAGGACGGCACGGAGCTGCTGTTCTTCTCGCCGCGCACCGGCAACTTCGAGATCTACTCGGTGACGCTCGACGCGGCCGGTAAGGCGGCACTTGCGGAGAAGGTCGCGATCTCGGGCTTCGGCGTGACGCGCACACCCGTGTCGCCGCAAAGCTCGGTCCTCCCGTTCGCGGTGACACCCGAGCTGGTGGTCCTCGGCGTCCTCGCCCTCATGGCGGTCGGCCTCGAGCTGACCGTCTGGCTCTACCGGAGGCGACGGACCGCCTAGGGACTCTTGTCCCCGCGGAACAGCAGTTCGCGTCGTGACTTCGGCGCTGCCTTCTTGTCCTGCTCCGCCAGCCATTTCGCGCGCTTCGGCGACGCTGCCGCGGGGTCTGCCGGATCCGCCGCAGGGGCGTCCGACGAAGTGGCGGCAGCGCTCGCTGCGTCCTTCTCGTCTTCCACCTGCTTCGCGATGTCGGCGAGCTCGTCGAGGACGAGCTGGAGCTCGCTCGAGTGCAGCTCTCGGAACGCGCGGATCTGCTGTTCGACGCGTCGGAGACGCGCGGAGAGGTCCACCGTCACAGGATGTCGCCGCCGCGGTGCGTCATGATCTTCGGCTCTCCAGGCTGGACCTTCTCGGCGTACAGCGTCTCACCGAGCTCGATCTCCCGTAGCAGCTCCGCGGCGGCAGCCGGCGCGTCCGACCGGCTTGTGACGATGAGCCGCGCGCCCGTCTGGAGGGCCTCCGCAGCCTCCTGAAGCTCCGGCGGCACCACCAGGACCTCGAAGGTCTCCGGAAGCGCCTCGAGCGGGAAGAGGCGCACCCGGATCCGGAGGCCGGCCTTCTCCATGACGCGCTCGAAGCGATGGAAGATCGCGAGCCAGGGTGTTGGGAGCTCGGCCTGGATGTACGCGCACACGATCGTGCGGACCAGAAGCCGTTCCTCGCCGCCCGAGGTTTGACCGCTCAAGGCGCGGTCGGTAGCGTCGGCCACCAGGCCGCACTTGGGGGGGTCGCAGGGGGTTCTCCCCCTGCGATGAATCGGAGGGGGGAAGCCATGGACGACGAGAAGGCCCTCGAGGTGGCCACCAGGGCAGCCTTCCGGGGCGGTAGGGCCGCGCTGGCACGCCTCGGCACGCCCGGGTACCAGAGGTGGAACGGCCAGCGTGACGTGGTGATTGAGGCCTCCTTGGAGGTCCAGGAGCAGATCGTTTCGGTCCTCCAAAAGGAATCTCCCGACGATGCGATCCTCGCCGAGGAGGGGCCCGAGGATGAGCCGCTAGCCGTGGACGCCCCGCGGCTCTGGATTGTCGACCCCATCTGCGGAAGTCTGAATTTCGCGCAAAGCATACCGCTCTTCGCGGTCTCGGTCGCCCTGCGCGTGAACGGTCTCCTGCGCGTCGGCGTGGTGTACGACCCGGTGCGCGACGAGATGTTCTCGGCGCGTCTCGGGGGCACGGCCCTGCTCAATGGGCTACCGATCAACGTGCTCACGGTCGCTCTAGGTCCCGAATTCTGGGAGCAAGCGTGGGTCGCCTGCGATCTTCCACACAGCGGCCCACGTCGGAAGGAGGCCCTTCAGACCTTCGGCATCGTCTCGCAAGAGGTGCTTCACCACGTGATCCTGGGCTCGCCGGCGCTCGCTCTCTGCTACGTCGCCGCGGCCAGACTGCACGCGTACTGGAACATCGACGCACGGCCTTGGGACGTCGCGGCCGCCGGAGTGATCCTGAGCCAGGCGGGCGGTCTCATCACCGACGCCGAAGGAGGCTCGTGGCTTCACTCGGATGGCAGCTACGTCGCGGCGAACGCCGTGTCGCACAAGTGGGCGCTGCAAACCATCAAGTGGCAGCGGGAGCAGAACCGCGCGAAAGCCTAGAAGGTCACGGGGCGGCGACCACATGGTCGCCGCCCCGCAGAGCTACTGGCCCAGCGCCTCGAGGATCGTCCGCTCGATAAGACCCTGTGCGAGGTCCACCTTGTAGGAGTTCAGGCTCATCGGTCGCGCGACGGTCCGGATCGTTGCGGCGGCCGCTTTCGCGTTCGCCTTGATGTCCTTGCCCTTCAGGAAGTCCTCAACGACCTTGGCGCGGTACGGAACGGGAGCGACGCCACCAAGTGAGATGCGCCCGTCCTTCCACACGCCACCCTCGACCGTGAAGACAGCGGCCACCGAGACGAGGGCGAAGTCGTAGACCTGACGGTCCTTGAGCTTCGTCCATCCGAACTTGGTGCCGCCTGCCGGGTTCGGGATGGTCACGCTGGTCATGAACTCGTCCGGCTTGAGGACGGTCTCGCGGAGCACGTCCACACGCGGTCCGGTGAAGTAGTCGTCGAACGAGACGGTGCGCTCGCCACCCGGGCCCGCGATCTTGGCCGACGCGCCCAGCGCCTGGAGCGCGTTTGCGGTGTCGGACGGGTGGACGATGTAGCAGAGCTCGCCACCGATGATCGCGTGGTAGCGGTTGTCACCGGTCACGGCGTAGCAGAAGTCGCCACCCTTCTTGTAGCAGTTGAAGTCCTCACCACGGAAGAACCAGCAGCGCGGCCGCTGGTTGATGTTGCCGCCGAGCGTGCCGAAGTTGCGGATCAGGGGCGAGGCCACGCTCAGAGCCGATTGTGTGAGGACCGGCAGCTTCGCTCCGAGGTCCTTGTTGTCGATGATGTCGGACAGCGTTGTGGCGGCGCCTATGGTCGTGCCACCGCCGTCCAACCTGATGCCGTTGATGTCCTTGATGGTCGTGATGTCGATCAGGACCTCCGGAAGGGGCATCCCATTCCCTTGGACCCAGTCCTTCATGACACCGCCGACCAGGTCGCTCCCGCCGCCAACCACCTTGACGTTCCGGCCGGCGTGCGTCTGGAGCAGGTCGACCGCCTGACGGACGGTCGTCGCGTCGTAGAGCTCAAACCCTCTCATACTTCTTCCTCCCTGCTCAGTTCGACGTCTTGAGGGCGGCGAGCAGCTTCTCGCGTGTGAGCGGCATGTCTGTCACCCACACTCCGACTGCGTTGTAGACCGCGTTGACGACGGCCGGTGCCGGCGGACCCATGGGCGGCTCGCCCATGCCGTGACCGCCGAACACTCCGTACACCTTGGGCTTCTCGATGATGACCACCTCGGCCAGGACCGCGTCCTTGATCGACTGTGGACGGTAGTCGAGAAGGTTGGGGTTCAGCGGGAGCCCGGTGGCCTTGTCGATGAGCAGCTCTTCCGTGAAGACCGCGCCCATCGCCATGACCACGCCACCCTCCACCTGCTGGCGGAGCGAGAACGGGTTGAACGCCTTCCCAACGTCGTGACCCGAGACGAAGCGTGTGACCTTGACCGTACCGGTGACCGTGTCGACCTCGACCTCGGCCGCCCCGGCCGCGAAGGCCGCTTGCTCCCAGTTGGTCGGCTGCACGTAGTCGGACTTGCCGACGATCGCCGTGGCCTTGAACTGGACGACCTGCGCGAGCGTGAGCTTCTTGGTGCGGTCGGACTTCAGGAACACAGTGCCGTCGACGACTTCGACGTCGTCCTTGGTCACTGTGATCGTCTGCGGCGGAGTCAGCGCACGGGCGTCGGCGACGAACTTCCGCGCGGCCCAGTCGTGGACCTGATTACGCGCGTCGGTGCCCGCCTCGTACATGCCACGTCCACCGGAGTTGGTCTGCCGGCTGCCGAATGTGCCGCCGCTATCGGTGGTGTTGTCGGTGTCGATGTACGGCGCGATGGTGATCATGCTGAGAGGGACGCCCACCGCTTCGGCCGCGATCATCAGCATGTGCGTGCGCTGGCCGGAGCCGATGTCCGTGACACCGGAGACCGCCTGCACGCTGCCGTCGTTGTTGATGATGACCTGGCCGGTCGACGGGTTGCTTCCGCCTCCGTGGCTGCACACGTGCGCCGCGAAACCGATGCCGTGGAAGACGCCGGGCCGGATCTGCTTCGCCTTCGGAGCGTGCCACGCCGCCTTCCAGTTGATGGCGTCGCGTACGCCGGTGATGACCTCACGTAGTCCCGAGTTGCTGTACGGCCGCTTCGTGTCGAGGTTGCCGGTCGTGTTGATGTTCTTGAGACGGAACTCGACCGGGTCCATGTTGATCGCGTACGCGGCTTTGTCCATCAGCGTCTCGAGGGCGAACGTGCCGTTCGGGTGGCTTACGCAGCGGTACGGGCCGGACTTGTAGCTGTTCGTCATGACGTCGACGGCTTCGAGCCGCAGGTTCGGGAAGTTGTACGTGTGCTGCAGGTGGTACCAGGCGCCGTTGGCCGCGCCGGCACGCTGCGCGCCGACGTTCGCGATGACCTTGAACTGGCCGAACTGGAGCGTGCCGTCCCGGCTCACGCCGAGCTTCATCTCGTTGCGGAACTGGGGCCGGTGGGTACGCGTGACGAAGTCCTCGTAGCGCGTGTACATGTTCTTGATCGGACGGCCCGTGATCTTCGAAAGCAGCGCGGCGTGGATCTCGGAGAGGTCGATGCCGCTGCGGTAGCCGTAGCCCGATCCGAGATAACCGGTCTGCAGCACGCGCACCTTGTTCTGCGGGAGCTTGAGGGCCTGCGCCAGGCCGGACCGGGTGCCGTGCGCCCACTGGTTCGTGTACGTCATGTTGAGCTTGTCGCCGTCCCAGAAGGACAGCGAGTTCGTCATCTCGAGGGCGAGGTGCTGCTCGGTCGACTTGTTCGACACGTTGTCGACGACGACCTCGGCGCTGGCGTTCGGGTTGCCACGAACGAGCGGCGCGGTCACCGCGATGGTCGTGCCGTCGAGGTTGCTCTGGAACTGCTTGGGGGTCGACGACTTCATCGCCTCCAACATGTCCAGGGCCGCCGGGAGCACTTCGTACTCGACCTTGATAGCGCGGAGCGCCACGTCGCCAATGTGCTCGCTATCGGCGGCGATGACGGCGATCGGAGCGCCGACCTCGAAGACCTCTTCGCTGAAGATGTAGCGCGTGGGCAGCGCCGACCCGAGGAACACGTCCTTGTACTCCTCGGGTAGGTTCCCGCGGTGGAGGATCTTGCGAACGCCGGGGATCTTCTCCGCCTCCGTCGTGTCGACGGACTTGATCTTCGCGTGCGGGTAGCGGCTGCGCAGCGTCTTCATGAAGAGCATGCCCGCTTGCCGCAGGTTCTCGGTGTACTGACCCTGGTTGGTGACGATGCCGTAGCCCTGGATGCGGGCGATGTCCTGGCCGAGGACCCTGAACTGGAAGTTCGCCGGGATCTCGGTCGTGGTCGATCCGCCCGTGGCTCCGGGGATCTTGTCCCCGTACTTGGCGATGACGCCGGCGACGAGCTCGGACTGCTCGACGACCATCTCCTGCCAGGCCGGGTCGATCGAGAGCGCGTACCAGTCGGAGTCGCTGAGGCTCGCCGCATAAGCGGCATCCTGCGCGACGCGTACAGCTTCTATCTGTGCCATCTCTATCCCCTCCTACCGGACCGGCCAGCTGAGCTCGCGGACGATCTGGCGAACTTTGGCCTCATCTAACTTCGCCGGGTCCCACTTGATCGTGACCGAGCGCTCACTTCCGCTTACCGCGAGGATGCCGTCGCGCTTTTTGAGCGCCTGCTCGAACGGCTCGAAGTCCTCGATCGTGCTCATGGCCCGCTCGAACGTGAACTCCTTGGAGGTGCCGGCGGCGCTGGGCGCCGCTTCCTTGGTGCCGGAGGCGCCGACGATGATCGGCGTCGACAGGTGCGACACCTGCTCGCCGCGGAGCTCAGCGGCCGCGACGTTGACCGACGTGAAGATCTTCGCGTACTCGCCGCAGCGGCAGATGTTGCCGGAGAGCGCCTCCGCGATCTGCGCCGTGTTCGGCTTGGGGTTCGCGCCGAGGAGCTGGACCGTCGACATGATGAATCCGCGTGTGCAGATGCCGCACTGGAATCCACCGTCGAGCCAGAACGCGCGCTGCACCGGGTGCAGGCCAGCGACGCCGGGTCCCTTCGGGAGACCTGCGACCGTGCCGATGACCTGGCCGCGACCGAGTCGCGCGCTCAGTACGGTGCAGCTGTTGACGGCCTTGCCGTCAACGAGCACCGCGCATGCGCCGCACTGTGCGCGGTCGCATCCGAGGTTCGAGTTCGACAGACCGAGCTGGAAGTTCATCGTCTCCCAGAGGCTCTCGCGGTTATCGACAACGAGGTCGTACTTCACGTTGTCGATGTTGAGCGACACTCGGCGCATCGTCGCGGCGACCGGACCAACACCAGATGTCGTCGTGGTGGTCGTGGTCTCCGGGTTGAGCGCCTTGTTCGCGACGACCGCGCCACCGAGGACGACCCCGGCTGCGGCTGCGCCTGCTCCTGCTCCGATGAGGAAGTTGCGTCGCGTGACCGAGAGTGCTGGCTTGCCTTGGCTCGTGTCGGGCTCTGCTACTTGATCAGACGTAGTCCCTCCCGTATCCGTCACAGAACATTCACCCCCTGACCTCAAATCAATGGTTGGCTCAATGGACGGCGACGCCAGCGTAGCAGCGCGGTAAACGGGCGCAAGCGTTTGCCCAGGGCACAATTGGGGTTTCGGGCCGGTGAGGCATGTAACAAAGTCCCACCCGCGAGCGCGCCGGTCAGCGGTCTTGAACAGCGCCATTTGCGCAAAAACGCCAGCCAGAGGGGCCACTTTCCGGCGGCGATCCAGCGTTTTGCGCAACACCGGACCGTCGCCGAGCCGGCGACGTTCGGCAGCGGCGTCCGACCCTAAGATGAATCACGTGAGGACGATCTACGCGCGGATGGCCGAGCTCGAGCGCGAGGGCCGCCGCTTCGCCGTCTGCACCGTCGTCCGCACCGTCGGCAGCACGCCGCAGGTGGTCGGCGCAAAGCTGCTCGTCGACGATCTCGGTCGACTCACCGGCACGCTCGGTGGTGGCTGCGTCGAGGGCGACGCATTCGAAGAAGCCAAGCGCGTGCTCGACACCGGCGACACATCACTTCGGCAGTACGAGCTCACCGAGGATCTCGCCTGGGACACCGGACTTGTCTGCGGCGGGACGATGTGGATCTCGATCGAGCCCGGCGAGCGCGCACTGCTTCTCGGTGGACGCGATCTGCTCGGCGACGTTCTCGCGGCCTCGTCGGGGGGAAAGCCTGTCGCGCTCGCCACGCTTCTGCGTCGCGAGGGCAAGGAATTCCAGCCAAGCGGAAAGCTCTTCGTCGAGACCGACGGCACGACCGGCGGATCGCTCGGCGACGGCACGCTCGACGCGCGCGCCACCGAAGCCGCGCTCGACGCGCTCCGACAGGCGACGCCGCGCACGATCGCCCTGGACGAATCGCACGAGCTCCTCATCGAGCCGATCGTCACGAAGCCGCGCCTCGTCATCGCGGGCGGCGGACATGTCGGACTCGCCATCGCCAAGATGGCCTCGCAGCTCGAGTACGACGTGACCGTGATCGACGACCGGCCCGAGTTCTCCTCGCGCGAGCGGTTCGGTCCCGGCATCGATGTCGTTCGCATGGATATGGCCGAGGCGCTCCGTACGATGCCGATCGGATGGAACACCTTCATCGTCATCGCCACGCGCGGCCACAAGCTCGATGCCCACTGCCTGCGCGAGGCCGTGAAGACGGACGCCCGCTATGTCGGCCTGCTCGGCTCAAAGCGCAAGACGATCCTCATCGCGAAGATGCTGCGTGACGAAGGCGTCTCGGAAGAACGCATCCGCGCGGTGCACGCGCCGATCGGTCTCGATCTCGGCGGGCGCACGCCGCCGGAGATCGCGCTCGCCGTCCTGGCGGAGCTGAGCATGGAGCGGCACGGCGGATCCGGCCGGCCGCTGCGCCTTGCGGACGACATCTACGAACGGGCGGTTTCCAAGCGGAGCTCCTGACCGCGGACATCGTCCGCAGCGAGCGGCTCGATCTCATCTTCTTGCCGCTCCAGCTTCTCGACGCGTTCGTCGACGGCAACGCCGCGCGCGCCCGCGAGCTGGTGGATTACGCGGTGCCCGCGGTGTTCCCCGACAGCGCTGCCGAATTGCTCGAGCTCCGTCGGATCCAGCTCGCCGCCGATCCGGCGCGGGCCCCCTGGTCACTGCGCGCGATGGTGCGCCGTGACGACCGCGTGATGGTCGGCTTCGTGAATTTCCACGGACCGCCCGGAGTGAATGACATCGCAGCGGCCGATGCCGCCGAGCTGGGATGGACGGTGTTCCCCGAGCACCGTCGCCATGGCTACGCGACCGAGGCCGCGGAGCGGCTGATGGAATGGGCGCGCGCGGAGTACGGCGTTCGGCGCTTCATCTCGTCGACGACGCCAGACAACGCGCCCTCGCTACGCGTTCACGACAAGCTCGGTTTCCGCCGAACGGGTCAGGTCGTTGACGGGGAGATCATCTTCGAGCTCGGGCGCTAGTCACCCTTCGCCGATCTCATTGGTGTCCTGCGGATGCGGCGCCGTGCCCTCGGGCTTGTCGCTCGGTGCCGCGGTCGATCCGCGACGATGCGCGCTGATGCCTTCAGCAGTCTCTTCTTCGCGCTCGTCCTCTAGCCGCTCGGCCTTGTGCTCGTCCACGTACCACCTCCGGATGGGTGGGTAGGCGCATACGGCGTGCCACGCAAGAAAGGTCGCTCGCTAACTAACGCGTTGGCCGCGTTCTGGGGCTTAGGGCTTACCGAGGATCGTCGGCTTCGACGGAAGGGTGAAGTCGGAGTCAGGGACCGTGGTCGAGAGGCTCGTCGCCTCCATGTCCAACGCGCCAAACTGCGTTCCGAAGCGCTGGAGCAGCATGATCCCCTGCGCGCTGTAGCAGAAGCGTCCGTCGGTGAGGACCGCGGTCACGACGGAGGACTTGACATCGAAACACTGTGCCTGCTGTCCCGCGATCTGCCGAGTCTCCACGAGGACGGCGGTGAACTGTTCGGGGTGTTGGATCATCGTCTGCTGAAAGAGCGCCGCAGGATTCTGCTGAAGGGCCGTGTCGAGCCCTGACATGCCGATGCACTGCGAAGTCGCGCCAGTGCCGCCGAAGCACATGAACGTGCCGTCCGGCAGCGAGTAGATCGAGACGGTCGATGTCTGCCCGGCGGCGCTGGTGCTGAAGTCGTAGCGCGTCTTGGGTGGCTTGGAGTACCACGACTGCTCTCCGCCGCCGGTAGCCGTCAGCTTGTACGTCACCTTGTATTCGCTCACTTTGGCGGAGGTGACGATCTGGCCAAATGACGCGCCGGCAGACGTTGGGGCGCCCGCGCCGCCCGAAACACCCGGGGCTTTGGTGGCCGTATCGAGGCTCGCCGTCGTACCGGTGGGGGTCGTCGAACCGCCACACGAGGCGGCGATGACGAACGCGAACGCCAAGACAACAGCGCTGCCCCTCTTCACCAGGCAGCCACCATAGGGCATCTCACACCCCGGAGCGTGTCAACGTTCTATACAGAACGAGTGACACATCCGACGACATTCGGCGAGCTGCTCGAGCAACACGAACGCGAGATATACGCGTACGCGCTGCGGCTCACCGGTGATCGTGACGACGCGGATGACGTCTATCAGGACACGTTCCTTGCTGCGTTCCGCGCCTGGCCACCGCCGCGCCGCGGCACGGAGCGCGCGTGGCTCTACCGCATCGCGACGAACAAGGTGATCGATCGCGGCAGGCGCACGAGGCGATTCGTGCGTCTTGGTGACCTGCCGCTCGCGGCACCCGAACGCGATGGCGTGTCGCTCGCAGATCTCGCGACCGCGGTGAAGACGCTACCGACCGGTCAGCGCGCGGCCTTCGTGCTGCGAAAGGTGCAAGGACTGTCGTACGCGGAGGTGTCTCTCGCGCTCGAATGCAGTGAGGACGCTGCGAGGTCGCGGGTGGCCGAAGCGATGAAGAAGGTCAAGGAGGCGATGCGATGAGTGGGCTCGATCCGGTCGTCGCGGAGGCCCGGGAACGCCTAATGCGGAGCGCGCGGCGCGAAGGGCTCGAAACGGTCGGCTACCGCGTCGTCGACTCGCCGCTCGGGCCTCTCTGGGTCGCGGTCGGCCCGCGCGGACTGCTGAACATCCACTACGGCGTCGAGCCGTCCTCGCTCGAGCTCCGACGCATCGTCCGCGCCTATGGCCCGGGCGTTCTTCCCGATGCGCGGCGTGTGGACGACGTCGCACGCGAGCTCGATCAGTACTTCAGCGGAAAGCGCCGGGAGTTCGACGTCACCGTCGACCTGTCGCCGCTGACGCCGTTCCAGCGCAAGGTGCTCGCCGTCACCGCACGCGTGCCGTACGGCGAGCTGACCACCTACGCAAAGGTCGCCCACACGACCGGGAACGACCGTGCGTATCGCGCGGCGGCCGGCGCGATCGGTGACAACCCGATCCCGATCGTGGTGCCCTGCCATCGCGTGGTCGCAAGCGACGGGACGCTCGGCGGCTACTCCGGCGGTCTCGACGCGAAGCGCCGCCTGCTCAAGCTGGAGCGCGGAGCCGCCGTGCCGCCGGGCGGGTGGCCTCCCGCCCGACTGTCGCGCACGTAGCACCGGGCGCCCCAGGGCGATCGTTAGCCTGTACTTCGCTTCGGTCATATGGCCGTCGATATCGGTCGGGGCCGTTCGTCGTACAGGTATTACGGCCGAAGGAGGCGCGAGCGATGTCCAAATACGCATTCCTGTTCATGGACGATGGCGTGGATTACCAGACCGATCCCACGCCCGAGCAGCAGAAGGTCTACGCAGACATCTTCAAGTGGTTCGAGACCAACGGACCGAAGATCGTCGACGGTGGCGCCGAGCTGCAACCCACGCGCACCGCGACCACCATCCGCAAGAGCACCGGGAAGGTCACCGTGATCGACGGACCCTTCATCGAGTCGAAGGAATCCGTGGGCGGCTTCTCGATCCTCGAGCTGCCCGACCGCGCGGCGGCCATCGCCGTCGCGAAGACCTGGCCGGGCTACGGCATCGAGATCCGCGAGATCGTCGAGCAGCAACCGAGGGAGGCATAGACATGCCGAAGTACATGCTCATGTTCGTGGGTAGCGACGATTGGTATGACACGCAGTCGAAGGAGGACCTTGCGAAGGCCTACCGCCCGATCATGTCGTGGTGGGATGACCTGTTGAAGACGGGCGTCATCAAGGGCGGCGAAGAGCTGGGTCCGCAGCGCACGGCGACGTCGGTGAGGCGCGTCAACGGGTCGATGAAGGTCACCGATGGACCATTCATCGAGTCAAAGGAAACGGTCGGTGGATTCGCGCTGATCGAGGTCGAGGATCTCGACAAGGCGATCGCAGTCGCCAAGAGCTGGCCCGGGGGCGACGTCGAGGTGCGCACGATCGTGGAGCACGGGGCCTGATCACGATCATGAGCGATGCGGTGGCCGCCGTCTTCCATGAGGAGGCAGGCCGGCTCACCGCAGCGCTCGTGAAGCGGCTCGGTGACTTCGACCTCGCGGAGGAGTGCGTTCAGGACGCGCTGGTCGCCGCGCTCGAGGACGTCTTCGTAGCGCTCGCAGGCCGGAGACTGTGATGCGCGTCGCCATCATCGGTGCCATCTTCCGCAAGGACGTCGTCGATGCCATCCGCGACTCGCGTGTGCTCGTATCGCTCATCACGCCGCTGGTCCTGGC
>JANNHF010000062.1:0-4041 GCA_031404235.1 Chloroflexota bacterium | reverse complement strand
CATGCTGACGACGAACGGCGCCGAGCTCGCGATCATGCTCGTGGCGCCGCTCCTCGGCATGCCGCTGGCTCTCCTTCCGCTGCAGATCCTCTGGGTGAACCTCGTAACGGACGGCCCGACCGCCCTCGCCTTGGCGTTCGAGCCGGCCGAGCGCGACGTCATGCGGCATCCGCCATACCGTCCGGGCGAAAGCGTCCTCGCGCGGGGCACGGGGCTTCATGTTGCTTGGGTCGGGGTGCTGATGACGACGCTCTCGCTCGGCGTGGGGCTTGCCTTCTGGCGGGCGGACCTCGCGACGTGGCAGACGATGGTCTTCTCGACGCTCGTCTTCGCGCAGATGGCCCACGTGCTCGCGATCCGCTCTAGCCGCGACTCGCTGCTTCGGATCGGCCTCCGCTCGAACCCGCAGCTCCTCGGCGCTGTCGGAATCACCGTGCTGCTCCAGCTCGTCGTGGTCTACTGGCCCCCAGTGGGGGGGATCCTCGGCACGGTGCCGCTCGCGCCAGAAGAGCTTCTGGTGAGCGCCGCGCTCGGCCTGCTGGTCCTCTTGGCGGTCGAGCTCGAGAAGTGGCTCATCCGCCGCAGCTCTTCTCCGTGAGGCGACAGAGTGCTTTGGCGGACATCTGACGGTACTGTCGAAGGAGGCGAAGAGCTTTTCGACGGGACTGCCCAGCTCGGACGCGATGACTGCGGGGGTCGCGCGCTCGCTTTCGGCGGGACCTGATCTTGGAGGCGCGCCAGCTCGCGCTAGTGGTGGGGCGGGAGCATGTGGGCGCGAGTGGACGCGATCTATCCGAGCGTCACGATGATGGGCCCGATCACCTCAGACCACCCACGCGTTCCCACGACGTGCGGTCGCAGCGCGGCTTGATGATCACGTCGGCGAGCGCGCCTGTGGCGCGGCCGATCGCGAGCGCGACTTCCGGATGCGTGGTCGTGACGTGCACCTTTATGAGCGTCTCGTCGCCCGCGACGGCGATCGTGCCGCCCTGCGGCTCGCCCGCGAGCCTCGCGGCGAGCACGCAGCGCACCGCGGCCGCCGAGAGGACGGGTTGCACGATGAGGTACTCGACCCGGTGGCCGCGCGCCGGCGCGGTGCTCATGGGTGCGGGCCGCTCATGCGCTGGGCGTCTCCGTGCGCGCGCTCGTGTTCGCCGCAGACGCGGTGCTCCGGGTCGGCGCCACCACGGAGGAAGCGTTCGGGGTCGGCGTCGAAGGGCTCCTTGCAGCGCGGACAGCGCAGGTAATACGTGCTCCCCTCGTAGACCGACGTCGGCGCGGTCTTTGGATCGACGGGCTGTGCGCAGACGGGGCAGTTGAACATCTGGACCTCCTCGCGCGTCGTTGCGACGCGTTGTGCTCTCGGACCCAGAGACTGACGCCGGTCGCTGGTGACCGGCTGTGACCTACCTGAGCCGCACCTGAGAAGCACTTCTCAGCGGCGACCCAGCCAGCGTCCAGTCCGCTCCCAGTCGCCGCCGCGAGGCTCGATGCATGCCCAACGGTTGGCGCCTCGGCCGCGTGTTCGGGATCCCGATCACCATCCACTACAGCTGGCTTTTCATCTTCGCGCTCGTGGTCTGGTCGCTCGTGTCCGACTACCTGCCGATGCACCACCCCGGCATCACCGGCGGCGCCAACTGGGCGTGGGCGATCGTGGCCGCTCTCCTCTTCTTCGCATCGGTGCTGGCCCATGAGCTCGCGCACTCGCTTGTGGCGCGCGCCCTCGGGATACCGGTCGACGGCATCACGCTCTTCGCCCTCGGCGGCTTCTCCGCGCTCAAGCGCGACGCGACCCGCCCGCGCATCGAGCTCGCGGTCGCTCTTGTCGGTCCGCTCACCAGCCTCGCGCTCGCGGCGCTGCTCTGGCTCGCGTGGCGGGCGCTCCTCCCGGTGAGCATGCCCGCCGCGGCCGTTGCCTTCTACCTCGCGTACGGCAACGCCGCTCTCGGCATCTTCAACCTCATCCCCGGGTTCCCGCTTGACGGCGGTCGCGTGCTGCGGGCGGTCGCATGGGCGATGAGCGGAAATCTCGAACGAGCCACGCGCCTCGCGGTCCGTACCGGACGCGTCGCTGCCGGGCTGCTCGTTGCGCTCGGCGCCTGGCAGGCCATCAGTGGCGAGGGCATCGGCGGGCTCTGGTTCATCCTGATCGGCTGGTTCCTCTGGAGCGCCGCAGAGCAGGAGGGGGCGCGCACGACGATCCAGTCAGCGCTGAAGGGCCACACCGTCGAGACCTTCGTGAACTGGAAGATCATCGTGCTCGACGCCGACGCGAGCGTCTCCGCGGCGGTGGAGCAGATCGCGGTCGCGCCGCCCCAGCCGCTCTATCCGGTCATCGCGCAGGGTGCGCTGCTCGGCGCGCTCACGGCGCATGACCTCGCGCATTTCCCAGCGGAGCGCTGGCAGTCGACGTCGGTGAACTGGCTCACCCGCCGCGGCGTGGCACTGCCCACTCTGACGCTCGACGCGGACGCGATCGAGTCGCTCGGCAAGCTTGACGAGCTGCAGGCCGACGCGCTCCCCGTCACGGATGGCTCGGGGCGGCCGGTCGGCCTTTTCGATCGGAGCGCGGTGCTGCGCTGGCTGCAACTGCGGTCATCGCTCGCCGCGTAGCGGGTCTCGACGAACGCACACGGTCTTACCCTCAGCCTCGAGATGAGTTGAGGACCGTGCCCTCCGCGACCTCACAGATGCCGGGTCCGGACACCGCCTGCTGCGATCGCGTGCGCTCGGCATCGAGCGCCGCGACGACCTCCGGATACGCGTCGTGCATGCAGCATCGGCACGACGCGTACCAGCGACGAAGGCCCTCATCGATGATCGGCGCGCCCTCGGGCGTGGCGGCCGGCCGGGTCGAATCGGCCTTGGCGATCCACTTGGCCGTATCCGCCGAGAAGTCTTTCAGGCAGCGCCTCGTGCAGAACGCGTACGTTCGTCCCTCGAGTTCCAGCGTGAGGCCTTTGGCCGCGGCCTCGGCAACGTTCACCGTCATGTCGCACACCGGATCGAGCACGCGTTCAGGCGCTGACTCACTCACGCGTTGATCGTAGCAACCACGCCCATCTGACCGCGCTCGTGAGAATCGCGGCGTGCCTGGATTGGGCCTGCCGCGCGAGTTGACCCAGCGGTTCGCTCGCCGCGGCGGACGGCCCGAAGAGTGGTTTTCTCGGACCGCTGCAGGCGCGCATCCTTCAGACGCTCACGGATCGGGGCGAAAGCTCGGTCCGGGAGATCGTCGATGCCCAGTCGCGTCCCGCGCCGCTCGCGTACACGACCGTCATGACCGTGCTCGCCGCCTTGCGCGCCTCCGCTCGAAGTAGTTCCTGATGTCACGCGCGGCCCGCGCGTGGGGCGCATTTCGTCGAGTTGGCGTTCCTACCCAAAGTCACCGCCGCGATCGCGCATGTGCCCATTGCCCATCGCGGGGCCGCTGCTGTGACAGGTTGACCACCGACGAAGGCGCGTAGTAGGTTCCGGCAGTCCCCACCGAGGGACCGGGGAGGTTCGGGATGGCACTTCACACAATGATCCGACGCAGCGCAGCTGTGCTCGCCGCGATGCTCGTCGTGGCCGCCTGCGGCACTCCGGCACCGAGCGGGCCGGCGGCCTCGCCGGCCGGCACGGCGGCCGGCACGGCGAAGGTCGAGCTCGCGGCGACGCAGGAGCTCTCCGTCGCGTATCCGGCCGACGGTTACCGCAACGACGACCGGCGCACGAATATCGGGATGTACCCGCTCAACGCCAACATCTTCGACACGCTCGTCACGCTCTCGCCGGACTATCAGGTGATGCCGGGCCTTGCGACGACGTGGGAGCTGCGCGCGCCCAACACCTATCGCTTCAACCTGCGGTCAGGCGTGAAGTTCCACGACGGGACGCCGTTCACCGCGAAGGACGTGGTCTGGTCGATCCAGCGGATCGCCAAGCAAGGCGGTGGGACGGTCGGCGTCAACGACGCGTCCGCGGTGGCCGTGAATGATCTCACCGTGGATATCACGCCGAAGGCGCAGAACCTGCGCGCGCTCCAGCAGCTCGTGC
>JANNHF010000061.1:0-2379 GCA_031404235.1 Chloroflexota bacterium | reverse complement strand
CTCGAGGATGTCCGTGAGGAGCGACGCGATATCGCCGTCGTCTTCGACGACGAGCACGCGCCTGCGACGCTCGGTCCCTTCCATCACGGCAACACGGTACGCCGCATACTCAAACTTATGCCCACGCGCAAGCGCAAGCCCGGTTTCGACACTCTCGCCATCCACGCTGGCCAAGAGCCCGAAGGGCTCACCGGGGCGGTCACCGTTCCGATCTTCCAGACGTCGACATTCGCGCAGGTCGCGGTGGGGAAGAACAAGGGCTACGAGTACGCCCGCACCGGCAACCCCACGCGCACGGCCCTCGAGACGTGCCTGGCCGCGCTGGAGGACGGACGCTGGGCGCTGGCTTTCGGCTCCGGAATGGCGGCCACTGACGCCGTCGCGCACCTCCTGAAGGCCGGCGATCACGTCGTGATGGGCGACGACGTCTACGGCGGGACGTATCGGCTCTTCGTCCGCGTTTTCGAGCAGCTCGGCGTCGGGACCACGGCGGTGGACATGCGCCAGCTCGGAGGCGTCCGGAAGGCGGTGCGCAAGGACACGCGCCTGGTCTGGATCGAGTCGCCCACCAACCCGATGCTGAAGGTGCTCGACATCCGCGCACTCTCCGACGTCGCCCATGCCGCGAAGGCCCTGGCGGTAGTCGACAACACGTTCGCCAGCCCTTACCTGCAGAACCCTCTCGCGCACGGCGCGGATCTGGTACTTCACTCGACGACCAAGTACATCGGTGGGCACTCGGACGTGGTCGGCGGCGCGCTCGTCGGCAACGACGCGGCGCTGCGCGAGCGACTGGCCTTCCTGCAGAACGCGGTCGGCGGTGTCCCCGGACCGCTCGACGCCTGGCTCGTCCTACGCGGGGCGAAGACGCTCGGCGTGCGGATGGAGCGACACTCCGCCAACGGCCAGGCCATCGCGGAGTGGCTCAGCGAGCACCCAAAGGTCGTGCGCGTGAACTACCCCGGCCTGCGCTCTCATCCGAATCACGACGTCGCGAAGCGTCAGATGCGCGCGTTCGGCGGGATGCTGTCGTTCGAGCTGAAGAGCGGCGAGGCCGCCGCGAAGCGAATGGCCGCGCGCACGAAGATCTTCGCTCTGGCGGAGTCGCTCGGCGGTGTCGAGTCGCTGATCGAGGTCCCGCTCGCGATGACCCACGGCTCCGTGCGCGGCACGAAGCTCGCGCCGCCGGCCGGCCTGGTCCGCCTTTCGGTCGGTATCGAGACTATTCACGACCTCATCGAAGACCTCGCGGAGGCCATCGGCTAGCGGCGGCTAATCGACGACGGTGAGCACGCCCACCATTCCGTCGCCCTCATGTTGCATGCAGACGTAGGGGTAGCGGCCGGCCCTGGTGAACGTGACCGGGTAGGTCTGGCCGAAGGACATCCCGGGATCGCTGAACGATCCGTCTCTGGCGGCGAGGTCGTGCGTGGATTGCCCCACGCTCTTCCAGGTCACGGTCGTTCCGACTTTGACCGTGAGCTGCGCGGGATCGAAGAAGTGGTCGCCCATCTCGATGAGCGTCACCGCCGCCGTAGGCGCCGGTGAGGCCGTGATCGGCGGTGCGGCCGTGATCACCGGTCCGAGTGTGGCGGTCGCCGCGGCCGGGGCCGTCGTCGCGACGGCCGTCGGGAGGGTCTGGCTCGGGGCCGAGCCGCACGACACAGGCAGCAGCGCGCAGACGCACAGGATCGCGCAGCGCCACACGCCTCCAGACCTCATGATCCTCGTACGCGCGGACGCCCGTCCAGGATGACCCCGACGGGCGCTAGATCGCCCGCATCCTGTTGTTCTTCGCGTCGTGCGTGAGTTCGGCGAGGCCGAGCGACCAGCCAGTCGCCGTGCTTCTTCAGCATCCCGTGCAGGTCCGCCGTCGCGCGCAGGTGATAGCGGAGCTCCGTCGTTCCCACGACGCACACGATGGCGGGCGGATCCGCGTCCTCCGCGCGGTACATCTGATACTCCGACGTGCCCGGCGGCGTCCTCAGCTTCCACGGCTTCGCCTTCGCCGTCGCCACCCACTTCTCCTCGTGTCGAGCGTTCGCGCGAAGATACGCTAGCCGCGTGAATGTTGCGATCGCGTTCGGCGCGGGGATCCTGTCGTTCCTCTCGCCCTGCGTCCTGCCGCTGGTGCCGGCGTTCCTGGTGAACATGGCCGGTGAGGCGGCTCTCGCGGGAACGCAGCGCACGCGCACCGTCGCGCACGCGCTCGCATTCGTTCTCGGCTTCAGCGTCGTGTTCACTCTGCTGTGGGTCGCGATCGCGCTCGTGGGCGCGCTCGCGGGCGACCTCGTCTACTGGCTGCAGCGCCTCGGCGGCATCCTCCTCATCGTCATGGGGATGCACATGGTCGGCCTCATCACGATCCCGTTCCTCATG
>JANNHF010000060.1:0-1799 GCA_031404235.1 Chloroflexota bacterium | reverse complement strand
CGAGGATCAAACGACGGAACGACATGAGTGGGTCCTCCTGACCCCACCGGCGAATTTGTCGCTGGGCCCGTCGGGGCGACTATCGGGGCGCGATGAGACGAAGTAAAGAGGAGTTTGCCTCGGATCGAATCCTCAGCGCCGGAAGGTTACCTGCCGGCGGACACAGCAGAAGCCGATCCGGAGCTCGGTCCGCCGCCCGCGACGGCGTTCAGCGCCACGGCGACGACGACCAGTAGCGCGCCGGCGACCATGCGCCAGGTGATCTCCTCGCCGAACGCGAGCCAGCCGATGAGCAGCGCCACCGCCGGGATGACGACCTGGGCCAGGGTCATCGTGGTCGGACGCAGCCAGCGCGTGAGCCACATCTGCAGCACGAGCCCGACACAGGATCCGAAGATCACGAGGTAGCCGAAGGCGAGCCCGGTTCCCATGCTCCAAACGGCCACTTCGCCTGCCTGCGCCGCGGCGAGCGGGAGCAGGAACAGCGATCCCGCGGTGGAGCCGATGGCGACGAGCGGCAGGGGGGATCCCTGGCGCAGCTCACGTGCCTGCAGGATCGTGCCGATGGCCCAGGTCACGGGCATGAGCGCGAGCAGCACGCTGGCCGTGACCGCCTCCGGTCGGCCGCCGGTATCCGGAGCGCCCACGAGCACGGCGATGCCTGCGAGGCCGAGCAGCAGACCGACGACCTTCGTCGCGGACAGGCGATCGCCGCGCACCACGAAGTGCGCGAGGAGCGCGGTCCAGATCGGGCTCGACGCGCCGAAGACCGACACGAGGCCGCTCGGCACGTACTGCTCGGACCAGAAGATGATCGCCCAGGTCGACCCGGTGTTGACGATCCCGACGACCACGGCTGAGAGGATCACGCGGCGGTCGCGCGGGAAAGGATGTCGCATCGCGAGCGACAACGCGACGAGGATGACCGAGACCGCGAGCGCGCGTTCGAACGCGAAGACGAACGGCGGGACGGTCTCGATGCCGATCTTGATGGCGGCCCAGGTCGATCCCCAGAGCGCGATGAGCAAGCCGTAGCCGAGGCTGACAGCGAGTGGGGGCATCGCCTCGATGATGCGCCATATGCTCGAGCGGTGATCCGCATCGTGGTGCTCGCACTCACGTGCGCGCTCGTGATTTCGGCGTGTGGCGAGGATCGCCTTTACGGCACCGAGCTCCAGAAGAACGCGGCGCCCGATTTCACGCTGACTGACGCTGTGACCGGCAAGAGCCTGACGCTGTCGTCGCTGCGACGGAGCACCGTGGCCATGGCCTTTCTCTTCACGCGCTGCCCCGACGTCTGCCCGCTCACCGCAGGGCAGTTCCGAGCAACGCAGCGTTCGCTGGGCGACGATGCCTCAAAGGTCGTGTTCGTCGCGGTCTCGGTCGACCCTGAGGGGGACACGCCGGCTGCGGTCCGCGCATTCTCGGAGCTGCACGACCTGCAGGATCGCTGGCACTATCTCATTGGACCGCGGCAGCAGCTCGAGGCGGTGTGGGCGCTGTACGGCGTCGGCGCATTCGCCTCACCCGGTGCGCGCGCGGTGGAGCACAACGACGCGATCTACCTCATCGACGGCCGCGGCCGCGAGCGGGCGATCCTCCACTCGAGCGATCCGGCGAACTGGTTGCTCGATGACCTGCGCGCGCTGATCAGGGAGGGCTCGGAATAGCGGTCTACCCGATGACGTAGATGATCGTGAAGAGGCCGACCCAGACGACATCGACGAAGTGCCAGTAGATCGATGCCGCTTCGACCGCGAGGTGCCGCCGGGCTGAGAACTGGCCCTTCAGCGCGCGAG